>NZ_JACOOZ010000002.1:0-438347 GCF_014287775.1 Eubacterium segne | reverse complement strand
CGGTATTTATGAGGAACATTACACCGATGAAGTGGTTTATCACAGCCATTGCACACATAGGGAGCCCTGTCCAAACGGGAGCAGCACTCCTTCACAAAAGATTTGCACACCTGATTGCACTTCATGCAGGAAGCACAGTTGATGTCGCAAAGAATAATCTTTTCACAGACATTTGTACGTTTGCATCGAAATCTTTGGGTGCAGAAGTTGTGTGGATTATTAAATATCCGTTTGGGGTTAATATCATCCACACGATGAAGGCGTATCTCTTTTGAAATGGTAGTAGGATCTTTGCAAAGATATTTAGCAATCTCTTTGAACGAAAGATTTTCATTTAAAGAGTCTTCAATAAATTTACGGTCTTGTAAAGTTAAATGTTTTTGATTCCCGGGAATAAGGTTTGACATAAGAACCTCCTTTCACCGTCATCAGAAGGCATAGAAAAAGAATACAAAAAGAAGAGGGAATAAGCAATATAATAGAGGAAAATGGTGTGAAAGAGTAAATTCCGTTTATGTAAAAGTAAATTCCACTGTACAGTGGGAGAGTGGAATTTAAAATTTCATTTTAGGGAAGTATAGAAATCTGCTGACATGTTTGCTTCCCCGCCTCCTAATATGTTATACTAACCTCATATTAAATTCATTTATAATAACAGTGAAAATATTTATAGCCTAAAGGAGCAACATACAAATGAAGAAAAAATGGTCAGTTAAAAAGAAAATAGTAGTAACTCTGTTGTCTGTTATTGCGGCATTTTTGTTGGTGGTGATTGTGTATGTTCTATATGTATTTGGAACCTATCACAGAATTAAGGATAAGCAGCTTATTGAAATCAATTCTTTAAATGCCACGGAAGGAAGCAAGGTTAAGACAGGAGTGGAATATACAGCAGGTACTTATAATGTGGGATTTGGTGCATATACTCCGGATTACAGTTTCTTTATGGATGGAGGCAAGTATTCCAGATGCTTTAGCAGGCAGTCAGGTATAGATGCCATTAATGGAGCAGCAGATTATGCCAAAAGTGAAAATCCTGATTTTATGATTTTTGAGGAAGTTGACAGGGATTCCACCAGAAGTTATCACGTAAATCAGGAAAATCTTATTAATAAAAAGTTTCAGGGATATTTTCAGAATTTCGCAGTAAACTATGATTCTGCATATTTATTTTATCCTTTCAATGAACCTATTGGAAAATCATATTCTGGTATTAGTGTTTACTCAAAGTACGAGATAACCTCTGCCCTAAGAAGAAGCTTTCCTATTTCCACATCATTTTCTAAATTGTTGGATTTAGACAGATGTTACAGCGTAAGCAGAGTGCCGGTGGAAAACGGAAAGGAATTAATTATTTACGGCGTTCACATGTCTGCATATGGAAACAGTGATGAAATAAGAGAGGCTCAAACCTCCATGCTTTTTCAGGATATGAAGTCTGAAATGGATAAAGGAAATTATGTTATTTGTGGCGGTGATTTTAATCATGACTTAAAATTAGCAGAGGATGACAGCGTTGAATATGAAAGTTGGGCATATCCATTTCCAAGAAGCAAAATGCCGGAAGGTCTTTCATTTGCCATGGATCAGCTATCAAAGGAAAAGTACGACAGTCTGGCAGATTCTAACAGAAATGATGATACTGAATATATTCCGGGAAAAACTTTTACCTGTATATTAGATGGATTTATTATTTCGGATAATGTGGAAATGACGGATTATACAGTTAAGGATAACGGATTTTTATATTCAGACCATCAGCCGGTATTTATGAAATTTAAATTAAAATAAAGCAGGTGGAATAACAAAACAATTTTCTTATGGAAAGGCAGATTATATTATGAAATTTATATCATGGAATGTAAACGGGTTAAGAGCCTGTGTAGGGAAAAACTTTATGGAGGATTTTGAAAAGTTAGATGCAGACTTTTTCTGCCTTCAGGAAACTAAGTTGCAGAAAGGGCAGATTGACCTTCAGTTACCGGGATATTATCAGTATTGGAATTATGCAGTTAAAAAGGGATATTCAGGAACTGCAATATTAACAAAGCATGAACCGGTTTCTGTTTCTTATGGCATTAATATAGAAGAACATGATTTAGAAGGCAGAGTAATTACATTAGAATATCAGGATTTTTATCTGGTTACTGTTTATACTCCTAATTCTCAAAATGAGTTGGCAAGACTTGATTACAGAATGAAATGGGAAGATGATTTTAGAAAATATTTAAATAGTCTTGCAGAGAAAAAAGGGGTAATTGTATGTGGAGACATGAATGTGGCACACAATGAAATTGATTTGAAAAATCCAAAGACAAACAGGAAAAATGCCGGATTTACTGATGAAGAAAGAGAAAAAATGACTGAGTTGTTAGACAGTGGATTTGTGGACAGCTTCAGATATTTTTATCCCGATTTGGAGTCGGTGTACAGCTGGTGGTCATACAGATTTAAGGCAAGGGAAAAGAACGCAGGATGGCGTATAGATTATTTCCTTGTGTCTGAGGATTTAAAAGAACGAATGAAGGATGCCAAAATTCATACGGAAATAATGGGGTCAGACCACTGTCCTGTGGAACTGGATTTTGAGTAGATAAAACAATTTTTTTTTCCCATTTGGTGGAAATGATTCTATACTTTTGATATACTTAAGGGGTTAAAAAAATCTTTAAGGAGGAAGTAAATGGGGATTTTAAAAAAATGGTCAAAAAGATTTTTGACAGGATTGTTAGCATTTGTGTTGGTTATCGGCTCAATGACCATCACGCCAAAGACAGCTAAGGCAGCAATTTACGCTGATCGGGGAGCTTACGGAGTCGGTGAAGGAAAGAAGATTCCGGATCATATCTTTGCACCTTTTGTGGATATTGTATCTTATGTTTCAGATAAGAATTATTCTTCGGCGGGAACTCTTAGTCTGGAGAAGATGTACAAGGACACGGGGATTTTATATTATAACTTAGGTTTTATAATGACTACTGCAACAGGTGGCATTACAGATGGGGTTATTGACTGGTCATGGGGTGGCTATTCCACATTAAGCGAAAAAGCAACTGATACATGGCAGATTGACGGCATTAAAGAATCTATTAAGTATATCCGTTCAAAAGGTGGCGATGTTATCGTATCTATCGGAGGATTGAACGAGGGAAACTTTTTCCAGAAAACTCAGGATGAAGATATTTTATACAATTCATACATGGATGTAATACAGGGATACGGACTTACGAGGCTTGATTTGGATATTGAAGGCGGTGCTCAGGGCAAACAGATTAATATTGCTAATGCCAGAGCACTTAAGAGAGTTCAGGAAACCACAGGTATAGAAATTGTACTTACACTTCCGGTATTGCCTACAGGATTGACAGATTTAGGACTTGGAACTTTAGAGGCATATATAGAAAATGGTGTGGACGTTAAAATGGTAAACATTATGGCTATGTGCTATGGTAACGCAACTATTTTACCCGGGGAAACTTACGCAGGTGCATCAGTCCGTGCTATTGATAATACAGCAAGTCAGATTTTAAGTACATACAAAAATAATGGAAAGTCACTTAGTACTTCGCAAGCATATGAAAAGGTTGGAGTTACAGTTTCCATAGGAGAGGAAAGTGCAAGTTTCCCAATCTGGACTACTGATTATTCAAAGGTCGTAAATGATAAGGCAATAAAGGAAAATATTGGAATGACATCTTTTTGGTGCTTAAACCGTGATTGTCAGCAGTATGGCGCTAATAAGGGAATTACGGGAATGTATGAACATACCAATGTATTTAAAACCTTTATGGGGGATAATGCATACACAATTCCACCGGCAGGTTCAGATGGAGATTATGAATTAGATGGTGAGGTTATTAAGGAATGGAAGAAGGGTACAGCGTATTCCCAGGGTGATAAGGTTTTATATAATGGAAAAATATGGCAGGCATCATGGTGGACGCAGGGAGATACTCCGGGAGTTGCCACAGACAATGGTTCGGAGCCTTGGAAATATTTGCAGGATGCAACAGGAAGTGAAAAACCTACGGAACCGGAGACTACTCCGCCGGAAAGCACTAATGTTAAATTAGAAATTAATGGATGTCAGATAAGTACCACAAAGGAAGGATACAGGGTAATTTATTCTCTTGAAGATTCTGACAGTGAAGTGGAAAATTTTGGCCTTATATACGGATTATCAGTAAATGATTCGGATATGGTTATTGGAAGTACAAATAATGCCGTAGTAAATTATCAGGCAAGTGATGCCGGAAGAATGGACAATAATTATGGCAGTTATCCAATGGGACAAAGTTATGCCATGACTATGACTTTTATTAAAAATGCTTCGTTTTATAACAGTAATATAAGTGTCAGAGCATACGCAAAGTTAAAAAATGGTAATTATGTGTATGGCAATGTTAAGAAGATTAAAATATATGACATTGCAGATTATTTGTACCAAAATGCATTAATGAGCAATAATGCAGGTCATATATATTTGTATGATAATATATTAAAGGTTGTAAATGGAAGTTACAAAAAAATAGATTTTGATTTTAAAAATATTATTATAAAATATTAATGGTTAATTAGCATAAAATGAGGCTTTTGCTTTTGGGCATTATGCCTCTTTTTATTTTTGTGTATTTAATTTATTAAAAAAAATACAATACTCTGATACAATTATATCAATGAGATGAACGGGTTAAATTAAATATAGGAAGTGCAATATAGGATAAAACAAAATGAACGGAGGAAAGGATTATGCTTAGAAAATTCCTAATTACAATGACAGCATTTTTGATTGTCGTTTCAGGGGCGTTGTGTAATGGAAAAAGCGTATCTGCTAATGAACAAAGGAAGCCGGGAGACATTCGTACGATTTATGTCACTACCGATGGAACCACCATAACTAAAGAAAAAAAGGTTCCGGCGCAGATTACCGTGGTAGATAAAGAAGGTGGAGATTTGTATGAAGATAATGCAATTTATGACACAATAGAGTCTGATGGAACAATTAAGGTAAGAGGAAATTCAACAGCAGTGGCTGATAAAAAGCCATTTAATATTTCATTCTCAAAGGCTAAAGATGTGTTTGGAATGGGCAAGGCAAAGAAATGGAGTCTATTGGCAAATGCCTTTGATAAGTCTTTAATTAGAAATCGTCTTGCCATGGAATTTGCCACAAATTTAGGACTTAAGTACACAAGTAAAAGCACGTTTGTTGATTTATACATAAATGATGTTTATTACGGAAATTATCTGCTAATTGAATCTGTGGAAGTGGGGGAAAGCAGAGTAAACATTAATACTGAGGATTCAAATGATGTTCTTCTTGAAAAGGAATATGACAGAACAGAAGAGGGACAGACTTATCTTAGAACCATAAGATATGGAATAAGGTTTAATGTAGGTGACCCGGAAGGGCTTTCGGAAGATACGCAGCAGTATAAGCAGACCCTTACAGTGTTAAACAGATTTGAAACAGCATTGGAAAATGGTGATTTTGAGGAAATATCTAAGTTTGTGGATGTAAAATCATTTGCTAATTTTTATATTGTAAATGAATTGTTTAAAAATGTAGACTTTAATTACAGCTCCACAAGGTTTTACATAAAAGACGGTGTGTTGTATGCAGGACCATTATGGGATTTGGATTTGTCCGGCGGAAATGCCAATCCGGTGAATTATCCTACTTATTTTGAAAATGGTGACAGCAGTAAGGGATTATGGTGTCAGCAGTTTACATGGTTTAAAAAACTTATGGAAATGCCGGAGTTTTATAATATGGTGTCTGAACGTTACAGTCAGGTATCAGGACTTATTTCAAATATGATTTATGGAAATACCGGCAATTCAATTAATTGCATAACATCTACATATAAAAATTCTTTTGCAAGAAATTATCTTCCAAAGAAAAATGGTGGTGCAGGATGGAGTGTAACCAACAAAGACAGCGCTGATGGCATTAGTTACGCAGGTACTGCTAAGTGGAAGGATTATAATAGTGCAATTGAATATTTAAGACAATGGTTAATAGACAGAGATAAATATTTAAAATCCCAGTTTGCAGGTGGTAGAGATGCTACACCTAAAAAGAATATAACAGTAACTTACAATGAAAGTGCAGATGATATTGTTCTTGATGGAAATCCAAAAGGAAATCAGGCAATGATTGGGTCGTATTCATGGACAGATAAGGATTATCAGTGGTTGGGATTTGTTAACTTTAAGGGACTGGCAGACAGCTCTTATAAATATCTGGTAATAAGATATACCGGTGATATTTCTACATTCAGGTTGGAATTTAGAGGTAAGTCAGGCAGTGATGAGATTAAGTCAAAGCCATACTGGTTTAAAAATGTATATTATGATAATAATTTTGTATCAGCAGATGAAAAGGTATTATCTTTATATGATACAGATAAGTTGTTAATAATAGATTTGGAAAAATCAGGCTTAGATTTGGGCAAATATAATTTAGGTTTTCATATGCATATGGCAGCATCAGAATGTAGGAATGGTGAACTTACCATAAGTGATGCACGTCTGGTAAAATCTGTAGATATAAAGGTGACAGGTGGAGAAGAAACTACAAAAGAACCTCATACCACAAAGCCTGCATCTAAACCTACAGCTACTTCCGGAACATCAACAAAGGTTACAAGACCAAAAGCTACATCCATTAAATCTATTAAAAAAGCTAAGAAATCATTGAAAATAAGCTGGAAGAAGATTAAGGGAGTAAAAGGATATCAGATACAGTATTCTACCTCTAAGAAGTTTAAAAAGGCAAAGACAGTTTTAATCAAAAACTATAAAACAACTTCAAAGACCATAAAGAAGTTAAAACAAAAGAAAAAATATTATGTGAGAATAAGAACATATTATTGTGTAAAAGGAAAGAGAGTTTATTCATATTGGTGTAAGGTAAAAACCGGAAAAACAAGAAAATAGGTTTGTACGACTAATTTATAAACGGATTTCAGAATATATTCTAAAAATGCTCAAATAATAATACTTACCAACAAGTTATACATATGTAAAAAAATGGACATTTAAATTTTTTTTAATAAGTGATAATGTCGAAACGTGGAGGTAAGTAATATGGGAACAATGACACACAAAATTGACAGGTTGCTTAAGGAAGTTAATCCAAATGTATTAAAAACAACGGCACATTAGTAGACGAAAAATTGTGTAAACAAATGCAGGAAGTGGGTAATTTCTATCTTGCCATAAGTCTTGAAGGTTTTGAGGGAGTTAATGATTTAAGACGTGGTGAAGGCGTGTATGGCAAAGTTATGAAAGCAATGGACCTGGAATTTTTACTATGGATTTCCAAAATGATGGAGAGTTTGTTGGCGGATGTATTGCAGGAGGAAGGAATTATTTTCATATTAATGCCAATGGTGAAGGAAACAAGGGCTAAGTCAACAGACCTGCAATCACCGGAGACGGTAGAGCATTTGTGCGGAAAATGTAGTGAATATGCAAAAGAGTGGGCAGGAGTTGCCGACAAAATATGGAAAGAAACTGATTATAAAAAGCCTTCTTATGAGAATTATAAGAAATAAATTTGCCAATTTTCAAAAAAGTGCTATGATAGTATCTCGGAAGAAAACATAAAGGATGGTGTTAGAAAATGAACTTCCGAAGTAAAGAAATGTACATTCATAGCCTTATGTGCATAATTGGTGGATTTTTTGGGGCATATGCCATAGTTAATGGATTTGAAAATATGGGATCAGCCCAGACTACGAATATGATAGATATTGTGTGTACTCTTTTAGGAAAAAATTATTTTGATTTTTTCTTAAGAATTTTAGCTTTTGTGCTTTACATTACGGCAATCGCAATTTGCGTTTGCTTAGGAAAAATGACTAATGTTAATACAAGGAAATACGCAATTACCGTGGAAATTATAATTATGATTGCATTGGTTTTCATGCCAAAAAGTATCAATCCTCTGGTGGGACTTCTTCCTATATTTTTTATGATGTCAACCCAGTGGAGTGTTTTTCACGGCGTTGGAAAATATAATAGTGCAACAATTTTTTCAACTAATAACTTGAAACAGTGTGTAATCGGTTTTACTGAATATCTTTTAGACAAAAATCCGGAGCAGTTAGAAAAAGGCAAATTTTATGGCAATTCTCTTATATGGTTTCATGTGGGAGTTGCTATATCGTACTTTACATGTAAGGAGTTCGGATATATGGCAAGCCTTTTCGCAGTTCCTTTTTCAGTGGCAGCCTTTACTTTAGAGGTACTTCCGGAAAATATAAAAGACGAAGTAGAGGAAGAAATTGAAAAGGACATTACAGTATTGGGGGAAGTGAAGGCATAGAATATTATCTCTAACAAAGATGAAAAACAATATAGGTGAATAAAGACAATGGATGATTTTGGTAGATTAGTCATGAACTATATGGTAAACTTACAGTAAGTTTATTTACAGGAGGACTAATATGTACGAAAAATTATCTAAAAGAGCTTTAAAAAACATGTATATGGCAGCAGGTTTTGCTACGGTGGTATATCTTATTATTGCACTTGTAGTGGAACTTGCTATTTTTATACCTAATAATCTTACAATTGGAACAGTTATACTTGTTATAGTGACAATTTTGATGGTAATAAATTGTATAGTAAGTCCTGTTTTCAGATTTCACAGATACAGATATAAAATTGACGATGAGTGTATAGATATTGTTGAGGGATACATATTTGTGGAAAGAAATATTGTTCCTATTGAACGTCTTCACAAGTTGCAGATTCAAAGAGGACCTTTCGATAAAATCTGTAAAGTGGCAAAGATTGTGGTAACGACTGCCGGAGGAGATGTGGTTATCAGGTTTTTAGACGAGGAAAAGGCAGAAAATATAGCCGAAAATCTTAAAAGCAGGATAAACAAAATAGCAGTTTGCCAAAGAGAAGCGGATATACAAAAAAATGGTGACGTTTTAGACCATGAAACTCAAGGCATTAACGTAAAAAAATTGGATGATAAGTAGGTGGGACTATGGAAAATAAGAGATTTAGAAATCATTGGACCAGTGTTGTGGAACAATTTGGGGCAGCATTAATAGCACTGGTGGTTATTATTATGGGAAGTCCCGATGATATTATTGATATGATAGTGGATATATCCCGTGGAGGATTTTCAGTAGAAACCGTTTATGTTGTCTTTATTTTGCTGATTTTTATTGTGATTATAGCAATATTTGTGGCATGGCGTTTCAGGGTATGGTATAAAACATGGATTGTAATTGATAATGATACATTGTCAGTGGAGAGAAATACAATTATTTCACTAAAGAATACTATTGGGTTTAAAAATATATCCAATGTTAATATGGAACAAAATCTGTTTGAAATGTTAATAGGAACCTGCAAGGTTAAATTTGATACAGATAGCTTATCCACGGCTAACACCACGGATGTTAAAATAATTCTAAAGAAAAAAGAGGCTGAGGAATTAAGAAATTACATTATCAAACATATAAACCGGATAAAGGGTGATGGGGATGATGTGGTAGAGCAGGAAATTTTAAATAATGAAGATTATGATGTGGTTGCTAATAAAAGAAACATTATTATGAATGGACTATATTCAATAAGTATTTTAGGAATAATTATTTTTATAGCAAGTATTGGGAGTATAGTTAGTATTATCCCGAAATTTGTTACAGCAGGTTTTGATGGAGATGGTTTCAGAGTACTTATTGTAGCAATTACAGTGGCGTTTTCTCTGGCGTTAGGTACCGGTGCAGGTTTTGTTAAAAATTTCCTTAAGCTGTATGACTTTAAGCTTAAAAGAAAGAATAACAAGATATATATAAAATACGGATTGTTTAAAAAGGTTAATTTTGCCATTCCTGTCAACAGAATAAATGCCATTATTGTACATCAGACTTTTATTGCCAGATTGTTTAAGAAATATGCAGTGGAAATTGTAAATGTAGGTATGGGAGATGAAAAGCAGGAGCAGACATACTTTACTTTTTATGACACCTGGGAAAACACAGAAAAAATCATAAAAAGGCTTTTGCCGGAATTTTCCGAAAGCTTTTCCTGTGAAACAGAAAGACAACCAAAGTCAGTGTGGGTTATAAAGATGCTAAAAATTATTGTAAAATATATAATCTGCATAGTGACATTTTGTGGATGTAATATTGTTTTAGGTATTCCGTTGATAGTAGAAATAGGGGTATTGGCAGTGATTATGTTGTGGATTATTGTATGTAACATATTGTCATACAAAACAGAGGGAAGTTATATTGGCAATAGCCAGATAAAAGTAAAATCAGGAATTTTTGGCACAACTACAACTATAATAAAATTTGAAAAAATACAAATTGTTACTTTTAATCGGAATATTCTGGAAAATAAACTGGGGATAACCAAAGGCTTTATAAGAATACTGGCAGCAATTTCTAATGCAGGACATAAAATTCCATATATGAGTGCTGAAAAGACAGAATTAATTAAAGATAAATTGTGTATTTCTTCCTTTAAAGATTAATGGAGTACACTGTAAGTAATATAAGGCTGTTCTGTTAATGTTGAATTAAACATTGAAGGGATGGTCTTATTTAAAATACTTGAAAAATCCTCACAAAAGAAGTATTATTTGGTTAGGCGTAACAAACCTAAAAGCAGAAGGAAACATAATGAATCAACTTCATGGCTAAGGATGTTTCCGACGAAATGCCGCTGACCGAAGGGAGGGGGCAATACATATTATAGGAGGGTTTTATAATGGATATTTTAAAGAAGGTAGCTGTATTTGCAGCAGGAACATTATTTGGAACAGCAGGTATTAAGGTTCTCTCAAGCAGAGATGCAAAGAAAGTGTATGCCAATTGCACCGCAGCAGTTCTTAGAGCTAAGGATTGTGTAATGGACACAGTTACAACTGTTCAGGAAAATGCCGGCGACATTTATGCAGAAGCACAGCAGATTAACGAGGACAGAAAAGCAGAAGCAGAAGAATGCTTTGAAGATGAAAGCGTTGAAGACGAAAGTGGCGAAGAATAATGAAATTTGTTATTAAACATGAGATAAGGGGGAGACTCCGGGTACATTTTGTCTATAAGAATATGACGTTCAGACAGGCAGATATTTTACAGTATTATCTTATGGGAAGGGAAAATATAATCTCTTCACAGGTTTTTAATAGAACAAATGATGCGGTCATTTGTTATTCAGGTGATAGACAGGCTGTTTTGGATATGCTTAAGAGGTTTTCTTATGAAAAGGTAGATGTACCGGAACAGTATTTAGAAAATTCAGGTCGCCAGCTTAACGAGTATTATAAGGAAAAACTTATTAATAAAATTTTTATGCGTTATGCATGCCGTGTGGTTTTGCCTATGCCGGTTAAAATCGCTTTAACTTCTTATAGTGCTTTTAAGTATGTTCTTATAGGAATTAAGACATTGGCAAAGGGAAAATTGGAGGTTCCGGTTTTAGATGCCACGGCCATTAGCGTTTCCATGATTAGGGGCGATATTAATACTGCAGGTTCAATTATGTTTCTGTTAGGAGTAGGCGAACTCTTAGAAGAGTGGACACATAAGAAGTCTGTAGGTGATTTAGCACGTAGTATGTCACTTAATATCAACAAAGTATGGCTGAAAAAGGACGGTACAGAGATTATGGTGCCGGCTAAAGATATTAAAAAAGGAGACATAGTTGTTGCAAGAATGGGCGAAGTAGTTCCATTTGATGGCGAAGTGGCAGATGGCGAAGCCATGATTAATCAGGCATCTATGACCGGTGAAGCTGTTCCGGTTCGTAAAATAAAAGGAAATTATGTTTATGCAGGAACGGTGGTTGAAGAAGGAGAAATAGGTGTTATTGTAAAGGAAACCAGTGGCTCAGGTAAATTTGACAAAATTGTATATATGATAGAGGAGTCAGAGAAGCTTAAGTCATCAATGGAAGGAAAGGCAGAGCATTTGGCAGATAAGTTAGTTCCATATTCTTTGGGAGGAACGATTTTGACTTATCTTCTTACAAGAAATGCAACAAAAGCCATTTCCATTCTTATGGTCGATTATTCATGTGCTCTTAAGCTTGCCATGCCAATATCTGTTTTAGCAGCGATAAGACAGTCAAATGACTATAAAATAACCGTTAAAGGTGGAAAGTTTATGGAAAAGATGTCTGTGGCGGATACTATTGTGTTTGACAAAACAGGCACTTTAACAAAGGCGGAACCTACAGTTGTGGATGTAGTGGCATTTGAAGACAGGTCAAAGGATGATTTGTTAAGAATCGCAGCATGCTTAGAGGAACATTTTCCACATTCCATGGCCAATGCTGTTGTTAATGCGGCAAAAAGCAGAAATCTTACGCATGATGAATTTCACAGTAAGGTGGAATATATTGTAGCTCACGGAATAGCTACTACAATTAATGGAAAGCGTGCAATTATTGGCAGTTATCATTTTGTAATGGAAGATGAAAAGTGTGTTATTCCTGATGGAAAGGAAGAATTGTTCAAAAATCTTCCACCGGAGTATTCTCATTTATATCTTGCCATTGAAAACAAACTATCTGCAGTTATTCTTATTGAAGACCCGTTAAGGGAGGAGTCTGTTGAGACCATAAGGGAATTAAAGAAAAATGGTATCAGCAAGGTGGTTATGATGACCGGAGACAGTGACAGAACTGCGAAAGCAATAGCTGCGCAGGTAGGTGTTGATGAGTATTATTCAGAAGTTTTGCCGGAGGATAAGGCAAAGTTTATTGAAAGTGAAACCGAAAAGGGCAGATGTGTCATAATGATTGGGGATGGCATAAATGATTCACCGGCTTTATCAAAAGCAGATGTGGGTATTGCCATAAGCAACGGCGCACAGTTAGCAAGAGATATAGCTGATATAACTATAGATGGTGAAGATTTAAGCCAGATAGTTACTCTTATAAAAATAAGCAAAGGTCTTATGAAGAAGATACATAGGAATTATCGTTCAATTGTTGGTATAAATACTGCACTGATAATTCTTGGGGCCTGCGGTCTGATACAACCGGCAACGTCAGCATTGCTGCATAATTCATCAACTCTGGCAATAGGCTTAAGCAGCATGAAGGATATAGAAATATAAAAGTGGATGTGTATATAGATTAAACATTATAGAATATCTGTGGATGTGTATGAGAGTTGATATCTATAGGACATTTTAGAAAAGGCACTACGTTAATGAAAGTTAGTCATTAACGTGGTGCCTTTTTGTGGACAATTGTTGAGATAGTAGTTATCTGCTGCGATTGGAAAGTCAAATATAAGTGTGGCATGAAATTTGTTAGGGGACAATGTGTTTAAGAACAGTTGAAAGTGGCAATTTGAACTGGTCAATGGTACCCACCCCGGAAAAACAAATAAATTTGCTATTATGGGAAAAGCACACACCATCCCTCTTCCTTAACGTCTAACTTAAAAAAATAAAAAATCTCAAATTCCCTATTGACTTTTATCAAAATGTTAGTATATTATAACTATGGTTAGAAAAAACTAACCTCTTTTGAATAGACATTTGGACTCCGAACGGGAAATGGAAGGGGTAGCTGCCTTCCATTCGGATTCCTTACTTAATTATTTCAAGACTAAAATTTATTTTTTATAGAAATATGGAGGAACATACAATGAATTATTTACAGATTGAAAAAGTCGTAGGACGTGAAATCATGGATTCAAGAGGAAATCCTACAGTAGAAGCAGAAGTTTATTTGGCAGACGGAACAGTAGGAAGAGGAACTGCACCTAGTGGAGCATCAACAGGTGAGTTTGAAGCCCTTGAGTTAAGAGATGGTGATAAAAGCAGATATCAGGGAAAGGGTGTTTTAAAAGCAGTAGAAAATATTAATACAACTATTAATGATGTGTTAAAGGGAATGGATGCATCAGATATATACGCAGTTGACAAGGCTATGATTGAAGCAGACGGAACTAAAGATAAATCAAATCTTGGAGCAAATGCCATTTTGGCAGTTTCAATTGCCAGTGCCAGAGCAGCTGCAATATCATTAGACATTCCTTTGTATAGATTTTTAGGAGGAATATCAGGAAACAGACTTCCGGTTCCAATGATGAACATTTTAAACGGTGGAGCTCATGCGGCAAACACTGTAGACGTTCAGGAATTTATGATAATGCCGGCAGGGGCAGAAACATTTAAAGAAGCTCTTAGATGGTGTGCAGAGGTATTTCATCAGTTAAGCACATTATTAAAAGAAAAAGGATTTGCTACATCGGTGGGTGACGAAGGCGGATTTGCACCGGACTTAAAGAGTGACGAAGAAGCTATTGAATATATTTTAAAGGCAATTGAAAAAGCAGGCTACCAGCCGGGAAAAGATTTTATGTTGGCAATGGATGCTGCTTCTAGCGAATGGAAAGGGGAAAAGAAAGGCGAGTATATTTTACCAAAAGCAGGCACAAAATATACATCAAATGAACTTATTGAGCATTGGAAAAAGTTAGTTGACAAATATCCAATCATCTCAATTGAAGATGCGTTAGATGAAGAAGATTGGAAAGGATGGCAGGTTCTTACAAAAGAATTAGGAGACAAGGTTCAGTTAGTAGGAGATGACTTGTTTGTAACTAACACTGAAAGATTAGGAAAAGGTATAGAATTAGGATGTGGAAATTCAATCCTTATTAAATTAAATCAGATTGGCTCAGTATCAGAAACTTTAGAGGCAATTAAAATGGCACACAAGGCAGGATACACCGCAATATCATCTCATCGTTCCGGTGAAACTGAAGATACAACTATAGCTGATTTGGCAGTGGCTCTTAATACATGCCAGATTAAAACAGGAGCACCAAGCAGAACTGAACGTGTGGCAAAATACAATCAGTTATTAAGAATTGAAGAAGAATTAAAAGATGCGGCAGTTTATCCGGGTATGGCAGCTTTTAACGTGAAAAGGTAAAAAACATGCTTGAAAAATATCTTATTGAATGGTGTTCTTCCACTCTGGCATCTCTAAAAACCGCCAGTTTATTCAACTGGTTTTATACATGGGATGGATTAACAAGGGAAGACGTTTACAAAAATGTAAAAGACATGAACACGATATTTGAAGAAAAAGGAATAAGCATAGAAATATTGCGGGAAAATGAAAAATCAGCATTAATATATGTATATAGGACTAATAGACTGCAAGAGGATTTGAAGCAGGAGAAGACATGGGAGCTGCTAAAAAAATGTGGGTATACATGTTGTGATGTAAAGTATTCCATTGCACATTTGAAAGAGAGGCTTAGAAATTTAAATGACTTTCCCCATGAAATCGGATTGTTTTTGGATTATCCGGTGGAAGATGTTATTGGATTTATTGAAAATAAAGGGGATAATTTCAAGTGTTGTGGTTATTGGAAGGTTTATGGCGACGAATCGGCAGCAGTGAAACAATTTGCCAGATATGATAAGTGCAGATTGATTTATACAAAACTATGGAATGCCGGAAGAAGCATTTTGAAGCTTACAGTGGCAGCGTAAAATGGATAATTCCTTACTATAGCTAAGGAGTATTAACCATAAATATATTGTGGCAGAAAGGAATAAGATTAATGAGTAAAGTGGCAGTAGTTTTTTGGAGTGGAACAGGAAATACAGGAGTTATGGCAACTAATGTTGCAGAAGGAGCAAAGGAAGCAGGAGCACAGGCAGATGTAATATTTGTATCTGATTTTAGTGCTGATAAGATGGATGAATATGATGCCATAGCTTTCGGATGTCCTTCAATGGGAGCTGAACAGTTAGAAGAAGGTGAATTTGAACCTGTATTTGCACAGTGCGAGGCGAAGCTAAATGGCAAAAAAATAGCACTTTTTGGCTCTTATGGATGGGGCGATGGTGAGTGGATGAGAAACTGGGATGAGACATGCAGAAATGATGGTGCTGTTATGGCATGTGATTTTGTTATATGCAATGAAGCACCGGATGATGAAGCAATTGATGCGTGCAAGGCTTTGGGCAAAGCGTTAGCATAGATTTTCTCCAATTTAATTCGCCGGGAAACCGGCAACTCAAATACTTAATAATATGCCGGAATGTGTAGACAGCATTCCGGTGTATTTTTTTTTATTGCAACAAAATCTATATTTCCGTACACTACATATATGAAAAGATTAATTAATCATAATAAAAGGGAAAAGGTACCAATATGAAATATGATAAACAGGACGTAGTCCTTGCAATGGGAAATGACAAAAAAGCTTTTGAAAGGTTATATTGCTCCATCAACAATGATTTGTATAAGATGGGCATTTACATAATGGGAGATGTTTTGTTAGCACAGGAGGTGGTAAGTGACACTGTGCTAGATGCCCTGACAGGTATAACAAAATTAAAAAATCCTGATAGCTTTGAGCCGTGGATATTAAAAATATTAACAACTAAATGTAACAGGAAGATAAAGGACAAGTATAATAAGTTTTCAGTTTTTAATCCAAAGTCAAAAACCATGGAAGATGTGGAGTTAAGGGAAAGCACAAAATATGAAGATAGGGAAGAAGCAACAGATATACAGATAGCGCTATCAAAATTAAATAAAACAGACAGAATCATTGTTTCACTATGTGTGGTGGAGGGATACAAAAGCCACGAAGTGGGAAAGATTTTGTCCATGAACCCGTCAACAGTAAGAACAAGGCTGAACAGAGGTCTTGAAAAAATGAGAGAATATTTGGAGGTGCAGTAATGAGCAGAAATTTTGAAGATTTTGACGAAAAAAATATTGAGATAGCCAAAATGTTAATAAATGACAGCGAAAAGATAACAATTGATGAAAAAACTAATGAAAAGATAATAAAAAGTATTAGAAACGGAAGAAAAAAGAAATTTACCGGAATTTATAAAATGGCAACAGCAGTGGCGGCATGTATTGTACTTGTGGCAGGAATGACAATATGGAATCATGTTAATACCAAAGAAGTATATAGAAGCAGCGGTGAAAAAATGTACGCCGATAATTACGCTACCCTATCTAAGATTAATAAAAATGTTCAGGGAGGAAAATTCGCAGATTCCTATGATGAGATTAAGTCAAGGCTTAAGGAAGAAGTACCTGGATATAAAGACAATGAACGGGGCGTTAAAAAGTCTACAGATGCTGCAACAGATGGTATAAGCAGAAGCACAGGTACAGGAAAAAACAATTATTCAAAAACTAATGAGCAGACTGAAGGTGTCCATGAGGGGGATAGTGTAAAAACTGACGGAAAGTACATTTATACCCTAACGGAAAAATGTAAAAAAAATGGAGAGTTTGCCTATAATAAGGTTGTGATTACTGAGGCAACTAACGGAAATATGAAAAATATATCCACAATAATGTTTGATGAGAAAACAGTGGGAAAACAGACCAGTGTAAGGGAAATATATGTGGAAAATAACCGTTTAGTAGCCATTGCTTCAACTATCAACAGGATAGCAACATGTGGAGTTGTAGACGATGTAATAGCACGAAATAAAAAAAGTAAAACATATATCCTGATTTATGATATATCCGACATTAAAAATCCGAAGCTTATAAGTAAAAACAATCAGGATGGAAGTGTAGCTGAAACAAGGATTGTCAATGGATATCTGTATACAATATCTTCATGGGATGCCGATAAGGATGACTGCATACCTTATGTCAACGAAAAAAAGGTGGAATGTAAGGATATTTTTATACCGGATGTTTCAGAGGACAATTCCTATTCAATAATTACTTCAATTAACATTGATACAGCTAAGAAAATAGAAAATAGTGTATCTGTTTTAGGTAGCAGCAGTGATGTTTATGTTAGTGGAAATAATATTTATCTTATAAGCCAGGTGTTTGATGAAGAGGATGTTTCAGATGATGAAAACTATAAAGCAAAAATTGATAAATACGTAAAAAATAAGAAAATAGACTTAAATAAAAAGACAAAAATAAAATATCACTACGCATTAGATAAAATAAAGGCGGATACTAAGAAACGTCAGGTAAAAGCCATAAAAAGAAGTGATAAATCGGAAATAATAAAATATTCATATAAGGATGGAAAAATAACCTTTATAGCAGGAACCGGTATTAATGGAAGAATCGATGACAGGTTTTCTTTAGATGAAAAGGATGGATACTTAAGATTAGTTGCTCATGTTAGTGAAGGAGTCACTTTGGAGGATTCATATGTATATTACAAAGATGGAAAGCAGGTGGATGATGAGTGTATAGATGACAAGGTTATAACATCAACTGAAAATAATTCAGTTTATACCTTTGACAGTGCCATGAAGAAAAAGGGTGAAATTTTAGGTCTGGCAAAGAATGAGGATATATATGCTGCAAGATATTTAGGCAATTATGGTTATTTTGTAACCTATGAACAGACAGATCCTCTGTTTACAGTTGATTTTACCGATATGGCAAATCCAAAGATAACAGGAGCTCTTAAAATTCCGGGATATTCTGATTATCTCCAGATGTTTGACGAAAATAACATGCTGGGAATTGGAGTTAACGATGAAAATGAACCATCTAAGCTTAAAATTGACATGTATGGAATTTCTGGAAAGAAGGCAGAGAGAAAGGCTTCTTACACGGTGAAAAAAGAGTCTGACAGCGATGCACTTTACGATTCTAAAGCATTGTTAGCAGATAGTGAAAAAAATATTATAGGGATTCCTGTTTATGAGGACAACTACAGTGATGAGTACTATTCAGAAGACGTGTATTACTATTTGTTTAAGTATGAAAATAACAGGTTCAAACAACTTTTAAGATTAAAGTTAGGAGAGCAGGAGTATAGCGATGTCAGGGGATTTTATATAGATAATTATTTGTATGTTACAGATTGCAGCAAAGCAATATGGGCTGTTAATATGGCAGACTATAGTGTAAAAGGAAAAATCAGTATAAAATAATTAAATCTGCTAATAATGGTAATAAAATATTGTGGGGGAGAAGAATGGAAAAAGTAAAATTACCATTATTAAATGATGAAGGATATTATGAAATAAGAATAGAAAGCATAGGTGGTTTAGGAGCTAACCTTTGCGGAAAAATGTTAGGAGAACTGGCACTAAAGTTTTTGGGACTTAATAGTGCCGGTTTTTCAAGTTATGGCTCAGAAAAAACAGGTACTCCTGTAAAGGCATATGTAAGATATTGCAGAAAGGATATGGAAATCAGGCTAAATTCACCGGTTAAAAGACCTCATATGCTCTGCATATTCCATGAGGCATTAATGCAAAATCCTGAGATTTTTAACGGATGTAGTAATGATACGGTTATTGTAATTAATTCTGACATAGCACCTGAAAATATAATTAATTCCTACCTTAAGGCAAATGAAATATCCGGGGCAAGGCTGGTATGTGTTCCGGCACTTTCCATAGCCATGGAAACCAAATCGAGAATTAACGTTGTAATGTTAGGTGCCATGGCAAAAGCAAGCGGTTTTATTCCCATGGAGTGCGTTAATAAAATATGCAGTGAAATATTAGGGGCAAAGTACCCTGATGTGCTGGAAAATAATTTGCAGGGAATATATAGAGGATATAATGAAGCCATCCAATGTAATATTCCTAATTATAAGATTACCTCAAATTCAAAAGAAAATGGCAATTCTAAGGGATATGAAAACATGCTTACAGGGGGAGTAAATTTAAGTACGGGAAGCACCATAACTAATGATTTGTCCCCATCCAGGCAAGGGTATATTCCGGTGTTTATAAAGGAGAGATGCATTAATTGCGGAATGTGCGATGTAACCTGCCCTGATATGGTTTTTCAGTTTGAAAAAGGAACTTATAAGGGGAAGGAAATGATGGTGAATAAAGGACTTGATTATTTTCATTGTAAAGGCTGTTTAAGATGCGTGGAAATATGCCCTACCCAGGCTTTAATAAAGGAAAAAGAGAAAGATTATAGTGTGAAGCCGTGGTTTATTCCCAACATAGAACTTAAGGAAACACCGGATTGTTATGAAAAGACAGGTGCCGACGGATATATTACATCGGAGGCTTTTTTAGATGAAAAAAGAATAGAAGGGGGAGAAGTTTAAGATATGAAAGAACAGGTGGAAAAATATTTATCAGGAAATGAGGCTGCAGCGTTGGCAGTGAAACAAATAGGGTATGACATAATGGGTTATTACCCAATTACTCCTTCTACTCAAATTGCAGAAAATCTGGATTTAATGGGGGCTAAGGGAGAAGTTGACATAACTATGATTCCGGCAGAAGGAGAGCATAGTGCAGCAGGAATATGTTACGGAGCATCGGCAGCAGGGGCAAGGGCTTTTAATGCCACAAGTGCCAATGGACTTTTGTATGCCCTAGAGCAGTTTCCGGTGCAATCAGGTACAAGGTATCCCATGGTAATGAATGTGGCGTGTCGTACGGTTTCGGGGCCTTTATCCATTAAGGGAGACCATAGCGACATTATGTTTATGCTAAATACCGGGTGGATTATTCTATTTGCCCATAGTGTGCAGCAGGTTTACGATTTTAACATTATTGCCACTAAATTAGGGGAAAGTGTCAGCCTGCCGGTGGTAGTGGCATATGACGGCTTTTTTACCAGCCATCAGAAAAAACGAAGCTATAGCTTCAAATCAGATGAAGACGTAAAGAATTTTGTGGGAAAAAAGAAGGAAAAACATGATTTATTAGACCTTGAAAACCCCATAACCATTGGTTCATACATGAATGAGCCTGATTTAATAAATAACAGATTTCAGTTGTATGAGGCAGTGACCTTAGCAGGAAAGAGACTTGATGAAATATTTAAAAGCTATGAAAATTTATCACAACGACATTATGAAATGGTGGAGGAGTATAAGGTAAAGGATGCTGAAATTGTTATGATACTGTTAGGCTCTGCCTTTGACACAGTTACAGTGGCAGTTGATAAATTAAGAAAAGAGGGAATAAAAGCAGGCGTCATTACCCTTAATGTAATCCGCCCCTTTCCCATTGATGAAGTTGTTAAAAGGGTTAAAGATAAATGTAAAATACTTGTGGCAGACAGACAGGACAGCTATGGGGCTAATGGGGGAAATCTATCCTTAGAAGTTAGGGCGGCATTTCAAAGAAAAAAGAAAAATGTGGAAATTAAATCAGTGGTATATGGCTTAGGTGGTATTGACTTTGACGTATCTGATGGAAGATGGCTTTTGGAGCAATATGATAATCTCCCTGATTTTAGTTATTATGGCGTAACAAAAGGCGGCAAAGAAAAAGTACAGGATAATCTTCTTAAAAAGATAGATAAAGAAAGAACAATGTTAGGCATTACGGAAGTAAAAAATACCGGAGAGGGTTTAATGGTAAAGGGGGGACAGATTAATGCCACAACGGCAATGCCTGATAGAATTGCACCGGGACATGGAGCCTGTCCGGGGTGCGGAATATTAGTAAATTTAAATCTTCTTCTTAGGGCAATTGAAGACCCGGTGGTGCTTTTGTTTCAGACAGGATGTGGAATGATTATAACCACTGCATATCCTAAAACATCTTTCAGGGTTCCTTATATTCATAATCTTTTTCAAAACGGGGCTGCCACCATGAGCGGAATAGTAGAAGCCTGTAAAAGAAGACAGGAGAAAGGGGAAATACCTAAAGGAGATATTGTTTTTATAATGGTAACCGGCGATGGAGGAATGGATATAGGTATGGGGTCAGCCCTTGGAACAGCCTTAAGAGGCCATAACATGATTATATTTGAGTATGATAACGGAGGATATATGAATACCGGCTACCAGCTGTCTTATTCTACTCCTAAAGGGGCAAAAAGTGCTACATCCCATGTGGGTTCCCTTCAATACGGAAAGACATTTTTTAATAAGGATATGCCGGAAATAATGGCAGCGGCTAATATTCCTTACGTGGCAACGGTGGCAGAGTGCAATCCTAAGGATTTTATTACTAAGGCTGCAAAGGCGGCGTATTATGCCAAAAATCAGGGAATGGCATATATAAAAGCACTATCAGCCTGTCCTCTCAATTGGAATGACAACCCTGCCACAGAAAGGGCGGTTATAGAAGCAGCAGTGAATTGTGGATATTTTCCATTATATGAAGTGGAGAAGGGAATTACTAAACTTAATTATAATCATGAAAACAGCAACAAAAAAATGCCTGTAAAACAGTGGTTTTCCATGATGGGAAGAACCAGGCATTTAGTAAAAGAGGAATATAGTAGTGTAGTTGAGGAAATTCAAAAAGAAATTGATGAAAGGTTTAGAAAACTAAAGGAAAAATCAGTTTCCATAAACATAAAAATGTGATACACTAAAGTCTGATAAAAAACCAAAAGAGGAATATTATGGATATTTATTACTTTAATATTACACCTTTAAGAAATAAATTTATCTTTGAAAGGAATTTAAGTAAGGTAAGTAAGAAACGTCAGGAGAAAATTGCCAGACTTAAAAGAAACGATGACAAATTAAGGTGTTTAGGAGCAGGGCTTCTAATTGAATTTATAAAAGAAAAGTATAATATAAATGACGAAATAGTAATTGATAAATTTGGAAAACCTCATTTTTTGAGAACTAAGGATTCTTTTAATATTTCACATTCAGGAAATTATGTGGTTATAGCAGTTTCAAGGTTTAATATTGGAATTGATATTCAGAGAATGGAAAATAACAATCAGCTAGTGGCTGAGCGGAATTTTCACCAAAATGAATGTACCTATATAAATGAGGGAGAAGATGAAAATGTTAAAACCCAGAGGTTTTATGAGGTTTGGACAGTTAAGGAAGCCTATTTGAAAAATGTAGGTATAGGTCTTAGAAAACCTCTTAATTCTTTTGAAGTAAATTTTGCCGAAGGAAAGGCAAAGATTATGGATAATCCGGGATATGAGATTTTACAGATGAAATTAGATGAAAGATATATTATGTCTGTTTGTGCAGATATAAGGGATAAGGAACTTAATATAGAAGAAGTTGCATTTTAAAAAAGTTTTCACTTTAATTTACATTAAGGTGAAAACTTTTTGTATAATGGGAAACTCCCATATAGATTTTATATTCTTTAATTCTCCCAGCGACCGGAGGCTCCACATGGAAGCACCAATCCGTTAGATGTTACATTAAGTCCGATTTCTTCGGCAGTAACGTGACCACCAAATTTTTTTACAATGGCTGTATTAATCATATAACTTAAAACTGCCGGCTGTAATCCGGTGGTATATGAATTTATAAGGAAGAAAAGAGGGTCATCGCTTAAAATGTTAGTACACAGTTCAATAAATGGGAAAATATTTTCCTCTATTTTCCATGTTTCTCCTTTAGGGCCTCTTCCGTAGGAAGGAGGGTCCATAATAATGGCATCGTATTTGTTCCCACGTCTTATTTCACGTTCCACAAACTTTACACAGTCATCTACTAACCATCTTACAGGACGGTCTGCTAAATTAGACGAAACAGCATTTTCCTTCGCCCAGGTTACCATACCCTTTGATGCATCTACGTGAGTAACCATGGCACCGGCTTCAAGGGCTGCCAAAGTGGCACCACCTGTGTAGGCAAAAAGATTTAAAACCTTAACCGGTCTGTTGGCGTTTTTTATTTTTTCAGAAAACCAGTCCCAGTTAGTTGCCTGCTCTGGGAAAAGCCCTGTATGCTTAAAACTAAAAGGCTTAAGGTTAAATGTAAGGTTCTTATAATTAATAGTCCACTGCTCAGGCAAATCAAAGAAATCCCATTGACCGCCACCTTTGTTGCTGCGGTGATAATGTCCGTTTAATTTTTTCCATCTATAATCTTTCTTAGGAGTATTCCAGATAACCTGAGGGTCAGGTCTTAACAAAATGTAATCTCCCCAACGCTCAAGCTTCTCTCCTGAAGAAGTATCAATAACTTCATAATCTTTCCAATTATCTGCTATCCACATAACGTATTTCCTCTTATTATAATAGTAGGTTTAAATCAACCGGATATATATTAACATAATAATGATATGAGTGTCAAAAGTAAATTTGTTGCCCATTGAGGCAATGGAATTGGAAGAATCAAAATGACTTTGTCATACAGGGATAATTCAATTTTCCTGCGAATGGATTTGACGATAAATTGACACTTACAATTGCTGAAAAGGATAATTGCTCAAAAAAGTGTGAATTTGAGTTTAGCGTTATTGGATATTGTTATGAAATGATTAATAATGGTGGAATAGCAGCATTAGGATTATCAACTGAAAAACAGCAGGATATGAAATATTTTCTAAATTCGTTATGTTACTATAATACTTACGCAAATAAATACTTCCAAAATCATCAATATATAAAAGATAATGAAACAAATAAATGATGTATAACAAACGAAGTTTTTTTACAGACCGTTAATACGAGGAATAAACAGTTTAAAAAGCTAAAAAAAGTTTTGGTCTGACTTCCGTTAGACTAAAATTAAATTTATACAGTCTAAGATAAGAAGTGCGCGAACCTCAATTCCGCTTCGCTGAAATTTGGTTGGGGATTACGCAAGGTATGCTCCTGTTTTTTACAGTTGTAAAAAGGGAAAAGTCCTACAACCAGTGTAAATATGCTGTTTGTAGGACTTTATTTATATCAAAGTATGTGGCTGCTTTTGTTTTTTTCGGGTTAAATGTAAAATTTTTCTGATATTTTTTTGAGAAAAAAGTATACTTTCTAAAAAATAAGGTGCTAGAATTAAAATTTAAATGTGTTAAATTAAGATAGAATATTGAAATGTATACTCTAGAGAGGAATGCAACAAAAAAGAAAGGAAAATAAAAAATGATAAGTAGGAAAATAAAAACGTTCAGTCTGATTCTGGCAGTGCTGATGGTGGTCACTCTGATTGTACCCAAAGCAGATTTTACTGAAAGGCCATCTGTTTCAGAAACAGAAACAGAACTGAAAGAATTTACTGTTAGTGACAAAGATTTAAAAGAAATTGTTGTCGCAGCAAAAAAAGATGGCAGTAAAGCAGCAGCCAGAGTAAATGAACTAAATGGAAATGATTTTGAGGTGGCAGTGAACAAAATACTCACGGAATATTATAAAGACGGAGATACAGACTGTTGTAAGGCATTTGAAGAAAATGTAAATGCAAAAGCTGCAGGTATTATAAAGGGATATAAAGAAGCTGCCAAAGAGAGAAAGAATGCAGACAAACTTTCTTATGAGGCAGGGACATCCATTTTAACTTTTGGTGCGGACATTTCAAAACAGAAAATTAAAGACATTGTTGCTGATCAGTACGGAGAATGTGAGTATATATATAAATGTACGGATGGAACATATATTGTTAAAGTAAAAAACTCTTTGGGTCTTACAGTGGACAAGGCAGTTGATGCTTATGGAGCCTATGATGAAACAATGCAGGTTGCAAGAAATGATAAGGTTGAGCAGATTTCGGAAGCATATGAATTGGTGAATGATACATATGCGGCAAACCAGTATTATTTAAGAACGATGAAGGTGGTAGATGCATGGCAGTATATCCGAGGCGTCAACCATTCAAAGGTCAAAGTGGCAGTAATAGATGGTGGCGCAGATTTAAATAGTGCAGACCTTCAGGCAAGTTCAAGTTTGTCGGCAGAAATTTTGAGTGATGGTAGTTATATTCCGTTAAGACAAAGTACATCTATGTACAATAATAATCATGGCACTGCTGTAGCAGGTGTTCTTGCGGGAACCGCAAATAATGGAACGCAGATTGCAGGAGTCGCAAGCTGTATTAATAATGATGTTGCTGAATTAATTAACGTTAAAATTGAGATGTATGTGGATAAGATTGCAGTGGGGCTTGATTATGCCAGACAGGTAGGAGCAAAGGTTGCCAATCTCAGCCTCGCCCATGAGGGGGCAAACGATGTAGAAGAGGCTGCAATTAATAACTTTGTTGCAGCAGGTGGAACAGTTGTAGCCGGTGCAGGAAACAATGGATCTGACGTTGCAACGTATCCATCGGATTACGCAAACACGATTTCCGTAATATCTGTTGATGAGAGTTATAATATTGCAGCAACCAGTAACCGGGGATGGAATAAGGATATCTGTGCACCGGGGGTAGCAATATATGCACCGAATATAACAGGCTCAGGTTCAGATACCATTGTTGCAGGAGGAACCTCCTTTGCGTCTCCTATGGTGTCGGCTATTGTAACGATGATGTACAGCGTGAACGCAGGGTTAAATAGTAATACCGTAAAAAATATTCTTATTAATACTGCCAAAGACTTAGGAGACTCCGGCAGAGATTATACATATGCCTATGGATTTGCAAATGCTTATGCAGCAGTAGTATCCGCAGCAGGTGGTACTGTAGAAGAAACAACAACCACGGTATCATCTGACACTCCTTCAGGATATACCACTGCAGGAGCAAATTGGACAAATTTGAATTATTGGTCTGTATACTTTGCATCAGATTGGGGTGGTAATCCGACAGGAAACTATAAAGATGGTGGTTCCTACAACGACTTTGGAGTTTATGTTAACAAATATAGTGGAGCTGAGTGGGGAGTTCAGATGAAGACTCAGATACTTAGCACAACAATAGGAAAAACATACACATGTAAAGTATCTGCAACATTTAATTCGGATATGACAGATACAATTACATTTAAGGATGAGGGGACGCAGACAGCAAAAAAATATACACTTGTGAATGGAACTAATAATTTTGAGATTGATTTCACACCTACAGCAGATAATACGCAAATATTTATAGATTTAGGAAAAGTACCTGCGGGTGGAAATTTTGTAATCACAAGCTTTTCCCTTGAAGAAAAGGAAGAGACGACAACAAAAGTATTTGATGCTTTTGGTATTATAGAGGCTGAACAGTTTACTTCCAACCAGGGAGGGGTAGTGGATATAAATAGCAGTGCCAGCGGTGGACATAATATTGGAGGTGTTTCAAATGGAGTATATATGACGTATGAAAATGTTAATTTTAATGAAAATGCAAGTGCAATAGAATTTTGTTATTCCAGTCCAACAGGAACAGCTCTTGGAAATGCCGAGATATATGTGGATGATTTTGATAATAAAGTTGGAACAATTGTTCTTACCAATAATGCTTCGTCGTGGCAGGAATACGGAAATGTTACTGCAAATCTTGACAGCGAAATATCTGCGGGAAGCCATATAGTATATGTAAAATACGTTACTACAGGTGATTGCTATTATGTGGCAAATGTTGATTATTTTAAGTTTATAAAAGAATCGGATATTGTAACAGAGGAACCAACAACAGAAGAGCCAACAACAGAAAAAATGACGGCGCAGGAAGAAACAACAAAGACTATAAATACAATAAACGGTGGAATAGAAATAAACGGATATCAGATAAGTGCCACAACAAAGGGTATGCGCGTGGTTTATTCTGTGGATAGTGAAATTAATGGAAAAGAAGTTGTAAGTTCAGGACTGATATATTCTCTGGCAGATTATGTGGATGCATCGGAACTGTATGTAGGAAGTTCAAGTTATTATGTACGCAGTTATGAAAGTACATCTGCGGGCAAGTCAGATAGAGTGTTTTCGGATTCGGATATTGCTACAAGTTATGCAATGACAATGAAATTTGCTGCAGGTACAGCTCCAGAGTATAGTGATATATGGAGAATCCGTGCATATGCAAAACTATCCAATGGAACTTATGTATATACAGATTCATATACATATACGATTTATGATGTGGCTGATATATTATATCAGGGATGTAAGATGAATTCAAAAGAGCATCATGAATACTTATATAATGATATTTTATCAGTAGTGAACAAGGAGTATAAGACAAAAGATTACGACTGGAGCAGTACAGTTGTGAAAGGATAAGTGTTGATTTTTATATGGCATCTCTCTAAGATTTAGAGGGATGCTAATCTTTCATATTTTTTTATGGAAAAAAAATGGAATAGGGGTTGATTTTTGAAACGGTGTATGCTAAACTATCTCTTGCTGTGACATTGATAGCGTAGAAGCGAGAGGTTGCTGCACCAGATGCAGGTTTTCCGTGGAGCGAATGTCAAGTTAGAAAACTGGCGACAAGTCACTGTACAAAAATCAGTCCACCGAGGTAGTGGAAACACCGTGTTTATGGTCTTTTGATTTGGGACACACACGGAAAGGTTGTACGGTCACCGCTTGTCGTGCTAAATAGTACGAAAAGGAGGCGGCTTTTTTTATGGCACAAGTAATGAGAATTACACTTAAGGCTTACGATCACAAATTAGTAGATCAGTCAGCAAAGAAAATTGTTGAAACTGCAAAGAAAACAGGAACTGAAGTGAGTGGTCCTGTACCTCTTCCAACAAAGAAGGAAGTAGTTACAATTCTTAGAGCTGTACACAAGTACAAAGACTCTAGAGAGCAGTTTGAACAGAGAACTCACAAGAGACTTATCGATATCGTAGCTCCAAACCAGAAGGCAGTTGAAGCTTTATCAAGATTAGAAATGCCAGCAGGTGTGTACATCGATATTAAGATGAAGAACGACAAATAATTTTAGAGAGTTATCCTTGAAGGTTTATATAGTAACTAATAGTTACGGAAACTGTTCTAGGATGATCGCGGTAAGCGATCCGCTGTAGATTAACAGGAGGTAATTAAAATGAAGAAAGCTATTTTAGCTACAAAAGTTGGTATGACTCAGATATTCAACGAGAATGGTGAATTAGTACCTGTGACTGTTCTTCAGGCAGGACCATGTGTTGTTACTCAGGTAAAAACAGTGGAAAATGACGGATACAGTGCAGTACAGGTTGGATTCCAGGATATCAGAGAAAAGCTTGTTAACAAACCTGTTAAAGGTATGTTTGACAAGGCAGGAGTTTCTTACAAGAGATATGTAAGAGAATTCAAACTTGAAGGAGAATACGCAGTTAAAGATGAAATCAAGGCTGACGTATTTGAAGCAGGAGATAAGGTTGACGCTACTGCAATTGCAAAGGGAAAAGGCTTCCAGGGCGCAATCAAGAGACACGGACAGTCAAGAGGACCTATGGCTCATGGTTCTAAATACCACAGACATGCAGGTTCAAACGGTTCATGTTCAACTCCTAGTAAGGTGTTTAAGGGCAAGAAGATGCCTGGTCACATGGGTGGCAAGAAAGTTACAACACAGAACCTTGAAATCGTTCGTGTTGACGCAGAAAAGAATTTACTCTTAGTTAAAGGTGCTATACCGGGACCTAAGAAAGCTTTAGTAACAATTAAAGAATCAGTTAAAGCCGGTAAGTAGTATTTGAAAGGAGGAACACACAGATGGCAACAGTATCTGTTTTAAATATGGAAGGAAGCGAAGTTGGAACAATAGAACTTAGCGATGCAGTATTTGGTGTTGAAGTTAATGAAAACTTAGTACATCAGGCAGTATTGAACCAGCTCGCAAATAACCGTCAGGGTACACAGAAAGCTAAAACCCGTTCAGAGGTTAGCGGTGGCGGAAGAAAGCCATGGAGACAGAAAGGAACAGGTCATGCAAGACAGGGTTCAACAAGATCTCCACAGTGGACAGGTGGCGGAGTTGTATTTGCTCCAACGCCTAGAGATTATTCATTTAAGATGAATAAGAAAGAAAAGAGAATTGCTCTTAAGTCAGCATTGACATCAAGAGTTAACGAAGGAAAATTAATCGTAGTTGACGAGCTTAAGCTTGAAGCTCCAAAGACAAAAGAATTTGCAAAGGTTATGGCAAACTTAAAAGCTAACAAAGCTTTAGTAGTATTAAGCGAGAACGATGCAAATGTTGTAAAGTCAGCTAAGAACATCCCTACAGTAAAGACAGCTTTAACAAATACTATTAATGTATACGACATCCTTAAGTACGATACAGTAGTTGTTGAAAAAGCAGCTGTAGAAACAATTGAGGAGGTGTACGCATAATGGCAGACCTTAAGTATTATGACGTTATACTCGCTCCTGTAATTACAGAGAAGAGTATGAACGCTATGTCAGAAAAGAAATACACATTCTACGTTCACACAGACGCAACAAAGGTTCAGGTTAAGGAAGCAGTTGAAAAAATGTTCGAAGGAGCAAAGGTTGCTAAGGTTAACACAATGAACTTAGATGGTAAGAACCGTAGAAGAGGATATGTTACAGGAAAGACAGCAAAGAGAAAGAAAGCTATTGTTCAGTTAACGGAAGATAGCGCTGATATTGAAATCTTTGCAGGACTGTAAGATAAAAGTGAAAAGGAGACTTATCACTTGGGCAGATAAATAATCTGTCGTAATGTTAAACGCAATAGAAGCGTGATAATAAATCTAGTTTGATTTTGAAAGGAGAAATAAAATGGGAATTAAGACATTTAACCCATATACACCTTCAAGAAGAGCTATGACCATGCTTGATAACGTTGAGATTACAAAGGCTACTCCAGAGAAGTCTTTAACAAAATCTCTTAAGAAAACAGCTGGTCGTAACAATCAGGGTAAAATAACAGTTAGACACCACGGTGGTGGATCTAGAAGAAAATACAGAATCATCGATTTTAAGAGAAATAAAGTTGATGTTCCGGCAACAGTTAAGAGTATCGAGTACGATCCAAACAGAACAGCTAATATTGCATTAATTAGCTATGCTGATGGAGAAAAGGCTTATATCCTTGCTCCAAGCGGATTAAAGGTTGGCGACGTACTTATGAACGGTGAAAATGCTGATGTTAAAGTTGGTAACTGCTTACCATTATCAGCTATCCCGGTTGGTACAGAAATTCATAACATTGAGTTATATCCTGGAAAGGGCGGACAGTTAGTACGTGCTGCTGGAAACGTAGCTCAGTTAATGGCTAAAGAAGGAAAGTATGCTACACTTAGACTTCCTTCAGGAGAAATGAGAATGGTTCCTATCGTTTGCCGTGCAACAATCGGTACAGTTGGAAACATTGAACACGGTCTTGTAAACATTGGTAAAGCAGGACGTAAGCGTAATATGGGTATCAGACCTACAGTTCGTGGTTCTGTTATGAACCCTAATGACCATCCACACGGTGGTGGTGAAGGACGTGCACCAGTTGGTCGTCCGGGCCCATGTACACCTTGGGGCAAACCGGCTCTTGGTTTGAAGACTCGTAAAAAGAATAAGAAGTCTAACAAGATGATCGTTAGAAGACGTGACGGAAAGAACATGAAATAGGAGGTAGAAACTAATGGCTAGATCATTAAAAAAAGGCCCATTTGCGGATGAGAGCTTATTAAAGAAAATTGATGCTATGAACGAATCAGGCGACAAGTCAGTTGTTAAGACTTGGTCAAGACGTTCAACAATTTTCCCACAGATGGTTGGACACACAATCGCTGTCCATGATGGTAGAAAGCATGTTCCGGTATATGTTACAGAAGATATGGTTGGACATAAACTTGGTGAATTTGTTTCTACTAGAACTTACAGAGGACATGGAAAAGATGAAAAGAAGGGTAAGAAATAATACCCTTTAGAATTTGAAAGGAGGTCTCATCTATGGCAAAAGGACATAGATCCCAGATAAAGAGAGAAAGAAATGCTAATAAAGATACAAGACCATCAGCAAAATTATCTTACGCTAGAGTGTCTGTACAGAAAGCATGCTTCGTATTAGATGCCATCAGAGGAAAGGATGTTCAGAGTGCTATCGGTATTCTCACATACAATCCAAGATACGCATCAAGTGTAATTTTAAAATTATTAAATTCAGCAATTGCAAATGCTGAAAACAACAATAACATGGATGTTAGTAAACTTTACATTGCAGAATGCTATGCAAATTCAGCACCTACAATGAAGAGAATTAAACCTAGAGCACAGGGTAGAGCTTATAGAATATTAAAGAGAAACAGCCACATTACAGTAGTGCTTGATGAGAGATAAGATAGGAGGCAAAGTATGGGACAGAAAGTTAATCCACATGGATTAAGAGTCGGAGTTATTAAAGACTGGGACTCAAAGTGGTATGCAGAAGCAGATTTTGCAGATAACTTAATCGAAGATTATAACATCAGAACATACCTTAAGAAGAAATTATACAACACAGGTGTTTCTAAGATTGAAATCGAAAGATCATCTGATAGAGTAAGAGTTAATGTTTATACAGCTAAGCCTGGTCTCGTAATCGGTAAGGGCGGTGCTGAAATTGAAAAAGTAAAAGCTGAAGTTCAGAAAATGACAGGAAAGAAGTTATTTATGGACGTTAAGGACGTTAAGAGACCTGACAAAGATGCTCAGTTAGTAGCTGAAAACATTGCTACACAGTTAGAAAACCGTGTATCATTCAGAAGAGCTATGAAGTCAGCAATGTCCAGAACAATGAAGAGCGGTGCGTTAGGAATCAAGACATCTGTTTCAGGTCGTCTTGGTGGAGCTGATATGGCTCGTACTGAGTTTTATAGCGAAGGTACTATTCCACTTCAGACATTACGTGCTGATATCGACTATGGTTTCGCGGAAGCTGATACAACTTACGGAAAAGTAGGTGTAAAGGTTTGGATTTACAACGGCGAAATACTTCCAACTAAAGAAGGGAGCGATAAATAATGTTAATGCCAAAAAGAGTTAAACATAGAAAACAGTTCCGTGGTTCTATGAGAGGAAAGGCAACTAGAGGAAACAAGATTTCATATGGTGAATACGGTATCGTAGCAATGGAACCGGGCTGGATTAAGTCAAATCAGATTGAAGCAGCCAGAATCGCAATGACACGTTACGTAAAGCGTGGTGGTAAAGTTTGGATTAAGATTTTCCCAGATAAGCCGGTAACAGCAACACCAGCTGAAACTCGAATGGGTAAAGGTAAAGGTGCACTTGAATATTGGGTAGCAGTAGTTAAGCCAGGCAGAGTAATGTTTGAAATTGCCGGTGTTCCGGAAGAAACAGCAAGAGAAGCATTACGTCTTGCAACACACAAACTTCCAATTAAATGCAAGGTTGTATCTCGTGAAGATTTAGAAGGCGGTGATAACAGTGAAAATTAAGGATTATGTAGAAGATTTAAGAGGTAAATCAGCTGCAGATTTACAAGAGGAATTAGTAGCTGCTAAGAAGGAACTTTTCAATTTAAGATTCCAGAACGCAACAAACCAGTTAGATAACACAAGCAGAATTAAAGAAGTTAGAAAAAACATTGCCAGAATTCAGACTTTAATAGTTGAAAAGGCAAATGCTGCTGAATAGTTACAGGTTAATCCAATAAGAAAGGAGAATTGTTGTGGAAAGAAATTTAAGAAAGACACGTACAGGAAAAGTTGTCAGCGACAAGATGGATAAGACAATCGTTGTTGCTGTAGAGGATCATGTAAAGCATCCTTTATATAACAAAATCGTTAAGAGAACTTACAAATTAAAGGCTCACGACGAAGAAAACCAGTGCGGTATTGGTGATACAGTAAAAGTTATGGAAACAAGACCACTTTCTAAAGATAAGAGATGGAGACTTGTTGAAATTATTGAAAAGGCTAAATAGGCCTTATATAGAGATAGGAGGAATACAGCATGATTCAACAGGAAAGTAGACTTAAGGTCGCTGATAATACAGGCGCTAAAGAATTACTTACAATCAGAGTAATGGGCGGATCTACTAGAAGATATGCTAATATTGGTGATATCATCGTTGCTACTGTTAAAGATGCAACACCAGGTGGAGTTGTTAAAAAAGGTGACGTTGTTAAAGCTGTAGTAGTTCGTTCTGTTAAGGGCGCTCGTCGTAAAGATGGTTCATACATCAGATTTGACGAAAATGCTGCTGTAATTATAAAAGATGATAAGACCCCAAGAGGAACTCGTATTTTTGGGCCGGTTGCCAGAGAGTTAAGAGACAAACAGTTTATGAAGATTGTTTCTTTGGCACCTGAAGTTTTATAGGAGGTATGCATAATGTCAGCTATGAAGATTAAAAAAGGTGATACAGTTAGAGTTATTGCCGGTAAAGACAAAGGTAAAGAAGGAAAAGTTAGTGCAGTAGACGTTAAGAACGGAACTGTAACAGTCGAAGGTGTCAACATGCATACAAGGCACACAAAACCAAGTGCTCAGAATCAGAATGGTGGCATCATCACACAGGAAGGACCTATTCACATTTCCAACGTTATGCTTGTTGTTAAAGGACAGGTAACAAGAGTTGGATTTAAAGTTGAAGATGGAAAGAAAGTACGTATTGCCAAGAAAAATGGCAGCGTAATCGATTAATTAAGAGAGGAGGTCCGAAAAAGTGAGCAGACTTAAAGAAACTTATTTAAACGAGATTATGGACGCTATGCAGAAAAAGTTCGAATATAAGAACGTAATGCAGATTCCAAAGCTCGATAAGATTGTAATAAACATGGGTGTTGGCGAAGCTAAAGAAAACCATAAAATTTTAGATACAGCTGTTAAGGATCTTGAGACAATTACAGGTCAGAAAGCAGTTATTACAAGAGCTAAAAATTCAGTAGCTAACTTCAAGTTAAGAGAAGGACAGCCAATCGGATGTAAAGTAACTCTTAGAGGAGATAAGATGTACGAATTCTTAGATAGATTAGTAAATCTTGCACTTCCTCGTGTAAGAGACTTTAGAGGTGTTAACCCTAACGCATTTGATGGAAGAGGAAATTATGCACTTGGAATTAAAGAGCAGATTATCTTCCCTGAAATTGAATATGATAAGGTTGATAAGGTTAGAGGTATGGACATTATTTTTGTTACAACAGCTAACACAGATGAAGAAGCTCGTGAATTATTGACATTATTTAATGTTCCATTTGCAAAGTAATTAGGAGGTAGATCCATGGCTAGAACTGCTATGAAAGTTAAACAGCAAAGAAAAGCTAAGTTCTCTACACAGGCTTATAACCGTTGTAGAATCTGTGGTCGTCCACATGCTTATTTAAAGAAATACGGAATCTGCAGAATTTGCTTCCGTGAATTAGCATACAAGGGACAGATCCCAGGCGTAAAGAAAGCAAGCTGGTAAGAGAAAATTTGAAGGAGGAAGTAAACTATGACTATGAGTGATCCAATCGCAGATATGCTTACAAGAATTCGTAATGCAAATACTGCAAAACATGATACTGTAGATGTTCCTGCATCAAAGATGAAATTAGCTATTGCTGACATTCTTTTAAATGAAGGATATATCAAAAAGTATGATATTATAGAAGAAGGAAACTTCAAAACAATCAGAATCACATTGAAATACGGTAAGGACAAAAACGATAAGGTTATTACAGGAATAAAGAAGATTTCAAAACCGGGTCTTCGTGTTTATGCCGGAAAAGATGAATTACCAAGAGTTCTCGGTGGACTTGGAGTAGCTATCATCTCAACAAACAAAGGTGTGATTACAGATAAGGAAGCAAGAAAAGCAAACGTAGGTGGAGAAGTTCTCGCATTCGTTTGGTAAATAAAAATTAGGAGGTAAGGCGAAATGTCACGTATAGGAAGAATGCCTATCGCTGTACCGGCAGGAGTAACTGTTGATATAGCAGAAAATAATAAAGTGACTGTCAAGGGACCAAAGGGAGAACTCTCAAGAGTTTTACCTGAGGCTATGGACATTAAATTAGACGGCGACAATGTCGTTGTAACAAGACCAAATGACTTAAAGAAAAACAAATCTTTACATGGTCTTACAAGAACACTTATTTACAACATGATCGTTGGTGTAACAGAGGGTTATACTAAGGTATTAGAAGTAAACGGTGTTGGTTACAGAGCACAGAAGCAGGGAAAGAAGTTAGTTCTTTCACTTGGTTATTCACATCCGGTTGAAATGGAAGATCCTGAAGGAATCGAAACTGTTTTAGACGGACAGAATAAGATCACTGTAAAAGGTATTGATAAAGAAAAAGTTGGCCAGTATGCTGCTGAAATCAGAAGCAAGAGAGCTCCTGAACCATACAAGGGCAAAGGTATCAAATATGAAACAGAAGTTATCAGACGTAAAGTTGGTAAGACTGGTAAGAAATAATTAAAGGAGTGTAGACGATGGTTAGTAAGAAATCTAGAAGCGAAGTTCGCGTTAAGAAACATAACAGACTGCGTAATCATTTAAGTGGAACAACAGAGTGCCCACGTTTAGCAGTTTTTAGAAGTGATAATCATATGTATGCTCAGATTATTGACGATACAGTTGGAAAAACTCTCGTTGCAGCATCTACATTAGAAGCTGACATTAAGAAAGAGTTAGAAAAGACTAATAACGTTGATGCCGCAGCATATGTTGGTAAGGTTATCGGAGAAAGAGCAGTAGAAAAGGGTATTAAGGAAGTTGTTTTCGACAGAGGCGGCTTTATATACCAGGGTAAAGTTCAGGCATTAGCTGATGCAGCTAGAGAAGCTGGACTGGAATTTTAGTTGAGGAGGTAACACACATGAAACGTGAGATAATTGATGCAAGTCAGTTAGAATTAGAAGAGACAGTAGTATCAATCAAACGTGTTACTAAGGTAGTAAAGGGTGGACGTAATATGCGTTTCGCAGCTTTAGTAGTAGTTGGTGATAAACATGGACACGTTGGTGCAGGTTTAGGAAAAGCAGCTGAAATTCCTGAAGCAATTCGTAAAGGTAAAGAAGATGCTATTAAGAACCTTATTACTGTTCCTGTAGATGAGAATAACAGTATTCCATACGATGTTATTGGAAAATTCGGAAGTGCTGAAGTACTTCTTAAGAAAGCTAAGGAAGGTACTGGTGTTATCGCCGGAGGTCCTGCACGTAGTGTTGCAGAACTTGCCGGAATCACAAATATCCGTACAAAGTCTTTAGGTTCAAAGAATAAGCAGAATGTAGTTCTTGCTACAATTGAAGGATTAGCTGCATTAAAGACTCCGGAAGAAGTAGCTTCACTTCGCGGTAAAACTGTAGAAGAGATTTTAGGCTAATAGGAGGAAATGAAAATGGCAGATAAATTAAAAATTACTTTAGTAAAATCAACAATTGGAGCAGTTCCAAAAAACAAGAAGACTGCAGAAGCTTTAGGACTTACAAAGCTTAACAAGACAGTCGAAATGCCTGACAATGCTGCAGTCAGAGGTATGATTCAGAGGGTTAGACATTTAGTTAAAGTTGAAGAAATTTAATCTAATTAGATAAGGAGGTGCGACAATGGATTTATCAAACTTAAAGCCTGCTGAGGGCTCAAAACATAGTGATAATTTCAGAAGAGGCCGTGGACATGGTTCAGGAAATGGCAAGACAGCCGGTAAAGGTCATAAAGGACAGAAAGCACGTTCAGGAAGCCCTAGACCAGGTTTTGAAGGTGGTCAGATGCCATTATACAGAAGAATCCCAAAGAGAGGCTTCACAAATATTAATACAAAGAACATTGTAGGAATTAATGTTACAGCTTTGGAAAGATTTGACAATGATACAGTAGTAACTGTAGAAACATTACTTGAGGCTGGGGTAATCAAAAATCCTAGAGACGGTGTTAAGATACTTGGTAATGGTGAAATCACTAAGAAACTTACAGTAAAAGTTGATGCTTTTAGTGAAGGTGCTAAGTCAAAGATTGAAGCCGCAGGTGGAACTTGTGAGGTGATCTAATATGTTAGAAACCTTAAAGAAAGCATTAAAAGTTAAAGAGATAAGAAAAAGATTACTTTATACATTTCTGATGTTAATAGTTGTAAGATTAGGTAGTCAGATACCTATTCCATTTGTAAACGGTGATGCAATAAAAGATATTATGAGCAATTTCTCAAATGAAAACTTTAGTTTCTTTACTGCCATCACCGGTGGATCAATGGAAAAGATGTCGGTGTTTGCTTTGAGCATTACACCGTACATCACTGCATCTATTATCGTGCAGTTATTAACAATTGCCATTCCAAAACTTGATGAACTTCAGAAAGATGGAGAAGAAGGCAGAAAGAAATTAGCAGAAGTTACACGATATTTAACAGTTGCTCTTGCATTAATCGAGTCAACTGCCATGATTATTGGATTTGCAAATCAGGGAATATTTGATACAGACGCTATTAAGTATGGTGATATGCATGCCATAAGAAAATGGGGAGTAATCGTAACAGGAATTTTGGCAATGACAGCCGGTTCAGCAGTTCTTATGTGGATTGGTGAACAAATCACAGAAAAGGGTGTAGGAAATGGTATTTCTATTGTACTTACAATTAATATCGTTTCAGGTATGCCAAGTGATATTGCCAACTTATTTACAAACTTTGTTGCTAAAGATGGTATATCTCCAGGAATGAGAGGCCTTTCAGCTTTGATTATTATCGGAGTAGTTGTGGGAATTATCGTTCTTGTAGTAATCCTTCAGGGGGCAACACGAAAAATTGCAGTGCAGATGTCACAAAAAGTACAGGGAAGAAGACAGGTTGGTGGACAGCAGTCAAATATACCTCTTAAGGTTAACACTGCCGGAGTTATTCCAATTATCTTCGCATCATCATTATTACAGTTCCCTGTCGTAATTGCTCAGTTCTTCGGAAAAGATCCGGAATGGGCTCATTATCTTAGTCAGTCATATTGGTGTAATCCAGCGAATATGAAATATTCTATAGGATTTGTAGTATATATATTACTTATTATTTTCTTTGCATATTTCTACACATCAATAACATTTAACCCTCGTGAGGTTGCTAAAAACCTTAATGACAGAGGTGGTTTTATACCGGGAATCAGAAGCGGTAAGCCAACAGTTGAATATTTGACACAGATATTAAATTATATAATTTTAATCGGTGCAGTAGGACTTCTTATTGTAGCGGTTATTCCAATCGTTGCTTCAGGTGTAACAGGAGCAAAAGTTGGATTTGGCGGTACATCAATTATCATTATCGTAGGTGTTATTCTTGAAACACTTCAGACTATTAAGTCAATGGTTTCAGAACGCAGTTACAGTACAGTCAGAGGAATATTCTAGAAGATATCAGATAATTTAGGGGACGGCTTATGCTGCCCCCTAAAACTACTATTGTTTATTGTGTGAGGAAAAAAATATGAAAATTATTATGTTAGGCGCACCTGGAGCCGGAAAAGGAACACAGGCAAAGATGATTGCTGAAAAATACAGCATTCCACATATCTCAACAGGAGATATTTTTAGAGCAAATATTAAAAATGGAACAGAATTAGGAAAAAAAGCTAAGTCTTATATGGATAAGGGACAGTTGGTTCCTGATGAATTAACATTAGACTTAATTATGGATAGATTTAAACAGGATGATTGCAAAAACGGATATGTTTTAGACGGATTCCCAAGAACAATTCCACAGGCAGAAGCTCTTGATACAGCATTAAAAGCTAAGGGTGAAAAAGTTGACTTCGCAATAGATGTTGACGTACCGGATGAAAACATTGTAAAGAGAATGGGTGGAAGAAGAGCATGTGTAGGCTGTGGAGCAACATATCATGTAGTATACAGCCCGACAAAGGTTGAAGGTGTGTGCGATAAGTGTGGAGAAGAGCTTATTGTAAGAGATGATGATAAGCCTGAAACAGTATTAAACAGACTTGAAGTATATCACAATCAGACACAGCCACTTATAGATTACTATAATGAACAGGGAATTTTAAAGAGTGTTGATGGAACAGTTGACATGAAGGATGTATTCAATGCAATTGTTGATATTTTAGGAGCATAAAAATGGCAGTTACAATTAAATCAGAAAGAGAAATTGAACTTATGCGTCAGGCCGGCAAATACATTGCCAAGGTTCATGAGGAACTGGCAAAAGAAATAAAGCCGGGCATGAGTACTTATCAAATTGACAAAATTGGAGAAGAGTTAATAAGAAGCTATGGCTGTATTCCAACATGTAAAGGATATGAAGGATTTCCGGCAGCGCTGTGTGTATCAGTAAATGACGAAGTCGTTCATGGGATACCTAGAAAAGATCACTTTGTGGACAATGGCGACATTGTAAGTCTTGATTTTTGCTTAAGCTATAAAGGTTACCAGTCAGATTGTGCAAGAACATTGCCTGTTGGGGAAATAAGTAATGATGCAAAACAATTGTTAGAGGTAACAAAGCAAAGCTTTTTCGAGGGAATTAAGTTTGCAAAAGAGGGATGCCACTTATACGAAATATCAGCAGCTATAAATGATTATGTTGATAAATTCGGATATGGAGTTGTCAGGGATTTGGTAGGCCACGGCATTGGAAGAGAAATGCATGAAGATCCGCAGATTCCGAATTTCAGACAAAGAAGAAGAGGAATGAAGTTACAGGCAGGAATGACACTTTGTATTGAGCCTATGATTAATATGGGAAGAGCAGATGTGGCATTTATGGATGATGACTGGACAGTGGTTACAGACGATGGATCATTGGCAGCACATTATGAAAACACGGTTCTTATAACAAAGGGAGAGCCGGAAATATTAACACTGTAAAAGACTATAAAAGTGGAGGAATGAAATCATGTCAAAGGCAGATGTAATTGAAATAGAAGGAACAGTTGTAGAAAAATTGCCAAATGCGATGTTCAGGGTAGAGCTTGAAAACGGACATATAGTGCTTGCACATATCAGCGGTAAGCTTAGAATGAACTATATCAAAATACTCCCTGGAGATAAAGTAACAATAGAAATGTCTCCATATGACCTTTCAAAAGGAAGAATCATATGGCGTGATAAATAAGCTGCGCAATAATAAAATTTGTAAAAGGGTTTGGATGTTTACATACAAACCCTTGCACAAAATTTTATTATTATGGGGCGTATGCCCCGCAGCGAAATGAAGCGAAGCGGAATTGAGCTGGCGCAGCTTATAAGGAAGAGAAGCGAAAGGTCAATGAAGCGAAGCGGAATTGAGCTGGCGCAGCTTATAAGGAAGAGAAGCGAAAGGTCAATGGAGCGAAGCAAAATTGAGCTGGCGCAGCTTATAAGGAAGAGAAGCGAAAGGTCAGTGAAGCGAAGCGGAATTGAGCTGGCGCAGCTTAAGAGGAAGAAAGGCTGTAATTGGTGCAGCTTTTTATAGAGTAACTAAAAAATATAATTTTTTTAAAAAAAAGTCCTTGTAATAATTATAATCTTATGATAACATTATATTCGGACTTTTTTGTGGAAGGAGGATTTACTGTGAAAGTTAGATCATCAGTTAAACCAATATGCGAAAAATGCAAAGTCATTAAAAGAAAAGGAATCGTAAGAATTATTTGCGAGAATCCTAAGCACAAACAGCGTCAGGGTTAATTTAATCCGGAAAAGAAGTGAATGATACATATTGTTCACTTATTTGTGCTGTTTATTGTAATGCGGTATTAACCGTATTAATGATGCTATATTTAGAGAGCATCAGGTAGTTTTACTACGAATTTGCGGCTGCAGTAACTATATTTTATATATACGTTACTATGAAATAAAGAAGATATAATTGATTTATATTTTCAGAAAGAATGACTGGTAATTTGCTGAACCGGTTATTCGTTTGAAACTTACAAATATGAATTTTTGGGAGCGTACAACATTTCAGACGTGGAAACACGGGCTACGTATTTCGAAGATTCATACAATTTAACTAATGGAGGTTATTCATATGGCTCGTATTTCAGGTGTTGATTTACCAAGAGAAAAGAGAGTTGAAATTGGATTGACTTATATTTATGGTATCGGTGTTTCAAGTTCAAAGAGAATCTTATCAGAAGCCGGCGTTAATCCTGACACACGTTGTAAGGATTTAACTGACGAAGAAGTTAAGAAAATCAGCGACGTTATCGATGCAAGTCAGACAGTTGAAGGTGATTTAAGAAGAGAAATCGCATTAAACATTAAGAGATTACAGGAAATTGGATGCTATAGAGGTATCCGTCATAGACGTGGACTTCCTGTTCGTGGCCAGAACACAAAGAACAATGCCAGAACAAGAAAAGGTCCTAAGAGAACTGTAGCAAACAAGAAAAAATAGTATAAACCCATAAGGGAGGTTAGTTTAGAAAATGGCTAAGAAAGTTACAAAGAAAGTGACAAAGAAGCGTGTTAAGAAAAACGTTGAACACGGACAGGCACATATACAGGCATCATTTAACAATACAATTGTCACATTGACAGATGCTGAAGGAAATGCTTTATCATGGGCAAGTGCTGGCGGTCTGGGATTTAGAGGTTCAAAGAAATCTACTCCTTATGCAGCTCAGATGGCAGCAGAAACTGCAACAAAGGCAGCTTTAGTACATGGTTTGAAAACAGTAGATGTTATGGTTAAGGGTCCAGGATCAGGTAGAGAGGCAGCTATTCGTGCCCTTGCTACATGCGGTCTTGAAGTTACATCTATTAAGGACGTAACTCCAGTACCACACAATGGATGTCGCCCACCAAAACGTAGAAGAGTCTAATTTAGGAGGGAAAAGATGGCAGTAAATAGAGTTCCTGTTCTTAAAAGATGTAGATCACTTGGTTTAGATCCGATTTATTTAGGAATAGACAAGAAATCAAATAGAAATTTAAACAGATCAAGCAGAAAGATGAGTGAATATGGTCTTCAGCTTAGAGAAAAGCAGAAAGCTAAATTCATTTATGGTGTATTAGAAAAGCCTTTCAGAAATTACTATCAGAAGGCACAGAAGAAACCTGGACAGACAGGTGAAAATCTTATGATCATGCTTGAAACAAGACTTGACAATGTAGTATTCCGTATGGGATTTGCAAGAACAAGAAAAGAAGCAAGACAGATCGTAGATCACAAGCATGTTTTGGTTAATGGAAAGCAGGTAAATATTCCTTCTTACTTAATCAAAGTTGGTGATGTTATTGAAATCAAAGAGAACTGCAAAGGTTCACAGAGATATAAAGATATCATCGAAGTTACTGGTGGAAGAACAGTCCCAGCATGGGTTGAAGTAGACCAGGATAATCTTAAAGGTGAAATCAAGGAACTTCCAAAGAGAGAAGAGATTGATGTACCTGTAGATGAGATGCTTATTGTCGAATTATATTCTAAATAATATATTCATATATTTTATTAAGATTGTTCCCAGTAGGCTTAAGCAATTCCCAATAAAGGAGGGGCTAATTAGTGTTCGATTTTGAGAAACCAAATATTATAGTAGAAAAATCAGATGATGGAAGATATGGTAAGTTTGTAGTTGAACCTCTTGAAAGAGGATATGGTACAACACTTGGTAATGCATTAAGAAGAATTATGCTTTCATCATTACCAGGCTCAGCTGTAAGCCAGATTAAGATTGACGGAGTTCTTCATGAATTCAGTTCAGTACCTGGAGTAAAAGAAGACGTTACGGAAATCGTAATGAACATTAAACAGCTTGAGATTAAAAACAACAGTACAACAGATGAACCGAAGATTGCTCATATTGATGTAACTGGAGACCAGGTCGTAACAGCAGCTGATATCCAGACAGATTCTGATATTGAAATCTTAAACCCGGATTTAGTTATTGCAACACTTAGTGGTGGTGCAGATAGCAAACTTAGTATGGAATTAATCATTACTAAGGGTAGAGGTTATGTAAGTTCAGAGAAAAATAAGAATGATAATCTTCCAATCGGTGTTATCGCTGTAGACTCAATTTACACTCCGGTAGAGAGAGTTAATATGTCAGTTGAAAACACTCGTGTAGGTCAGGTTACAGACTTTGATAAGCTTACATTAGATGTTTATACTAATGGAACATTAGATACTGATGAAGCTGTTAGTTTGGCATCAAAAGTTCTTTGCGAACACTTAAAGTTATTTATTGATCTTTCTGATACTTCAAAGGATATTGAAGTTATAGCAGAACCGGTCGATGATGAAATTGATAAAGTGTTAGAGATGAACATCGATGAATTAGAGTTATCAGTTCGTTCATACAATTGTTTGAAGAGAGCAGGTATCAATACAGTTGAGGAATTAGTAAATAAGACTTCTGATGATATGATGAAGGTAAGAAACCTTGGACGTAAGTCATTAGAAGAAGTACTTGCTAAGTTAAAAGAACTCGGCCTTGCATTGAAACCAGGCGACGAGAACTAATAGACATGAGTTTGTTAGAGGAGGTGCAGGGTATATACATATCCCACCGACGATTTGCCACTATTAAGCAATGGTGACAATACAAAACAGGAGGTAAGAAAATGGCAGGTTATAGAAAACTTGGAAGAACTTCAAGTCAGAGAAAGGCTTTAATAAGAGGTCAGGTTACAAGTCTTTTAAATAACGGCAAAATAGTTACAACTGAAGCAAGAGCTAAAGAAATTAGCAAGGTTGCTGAAGGTCTTATTGCATTAGCTGTAAAAGAAAAAGATAACTTTGATGAAGTTGAAGTTACAGCTAAAGTTGCTCGTAAAGATAAAGATGGCAAGAGAGTTAAAGAAGTAGTTGATGGCAAGAAAGTAACAGTTTACGATGAAGTAAAGAAGACTATCAAGAAAGACCAGCCTTCACGTCTTCATGCTAGACGCCAGATGAACAAGGTTCTTTACACAGTAACAGACAAAACTGGCAAGAAGAATGAAGCAAAGAAAGTTGATTTAACTAAGAAGTTATTTGACGAGATTGCTCCTAAGTACGCAGACCGTAAGGGTGGCTATACAAGAATCGTTAAGATTGGCCAGCGTAAAGGTGATGCTGCTATGGAAGTATTACTTGAATTAGTATAATAGCAATATATTGAGTGTTAAGCTCGCATTAAATAAAACAAACAGTCGATTATGTTATACATAGTTGGCTGTTTATTTTTGTTTAACAGTAAAAATAAACGGCACTATACAAGAGCGGGGGCATGGTTCTTTGAAAACCGTGAAGATTTGTTATTTTTTGTATTTAACAAAGTTAAAAGAAAAGAATACTATAGAAATGGTATAGAAAGAACGAGGTGACAGTATTGATGCATTTATTGACAATAAGGCTGCAAAGGAAATAACTATAATAAACAAATCCTCAAAAGATGACACAGGTATAAATAAAATAAGTGTTGAGAGATATGGGGATGAGTATGTTTGTAACGGAAAGACATATAAGTATTTTTATAAAATAACCCATTCAGAAGGAAATGAGATATCCCAGGATTATATTTTAGGAAATGTGATATTAGATGAAAAGGAATATAATAATTACATAGCAAACAGTACACAAGGGGAGAACGCACCACTTATTGTGGCAAGCAATATAGAGAAATAAAGTAAAAGCCTGTTTTACATAGTGCATAAATGAAAACATTCCCACTTGCTTTTTTTAATATAACTTAGTATAGTGTAATAGATTTTACAGAATAGAGAGGAAAGAATCATGTGGATTATGTCAATGACTATAATAGACAGAATCGTTGATTTTATGTGTAATATAAAGTCGCCGGTGTTGGCGATTTGCTATGTAGTAGGAATATTTATGGGAATTCTTGTAATACAGGATAAACCATATATGCTTATTGGTTTGTTTGCCACCAGAAAATTTAAACCGGCAAAGAAGCAGCACAAATATGCAGTGCTTATTCCTGCCAGAAATGAGGAACCGGTTATTGCAAATCTTATTAACAGTATAAGAAAGCAGGACTATCCCCAGGAACTAATAACCATATTCGTTGTGGCAGATAACTGCACTGATAATACAGCAAAGGTGGCAAGAGAAAAGGGAGCCATATGCTATGAGCATTTTAATCCTGAAGAGAGAACCAAAGGATTTGCCCTTAAGTATCTTTTTGAACAAATACAAAGAGATTATGGCATAGAGTCCTTTGAAGGGTATTTTATATTTGACTCAGACAATTTGCTGAAAAAAGATTATATTTCAAGAATGAATGATTCCTTTGATGCAGGAGAGAAGATAATCACATCATATAGAAGCACAAAGAACTGGACGGAAAGCTGGATAGCATCCACATATGCCATTCATTGGTTACGGTCAATACGATACAGGCATAGAGCCCGTTCTCTTCTTCACTTAGCAACTAACATTCAGGGAACAGGTTTTCTGTTTTCCAATGAAATAGTAAAAGACGGATGGAAATATACATCCCTTACGGAAGATAGGGCATTAACAGCAGATTGCGTTGTGGAGGGATATGAAATATCCTACAATGATGATGCAATCTTCTATGATGAACAACCTGTTAGTTTAAAGGTAGCGTTGAGACAAAGGTTACGTTGGTCTAAGGGGCATCTTCAGGCATTTGCTGAAAGTGGATGGGGTTTGTTTAAAAATATATTCATAGATAAAAACACAAAGCACTATGAAGATGATAAATGGTACAGCTATTTAATAAGAACCATAAGGCATAGATTTATGTCCTTTGATACTTTTGCACAACTTCTTCCTAAAAATATTGTCTATGCAGCCAAGTGGATTTTACTGAAATTAATAATTGATCCTTTTGTTGCGTGGAATACAGGAGCTACAATGTACGTCTTTAGCAATGATACATATTTATCTGCCATTGTGAGACACTTTACAGGTAATACCACTGTAGCCCTAGACTCGGGAGTAAAAGCTTATTTTTTCAGCATTTTACTGGCAATATGGATAAGATTATTCTATAGAATAGGAAGATATTTTGTGAATATATGGGTAGCTGTTTATCTGTTTATAATTGAGCATAGAAGAATACCGAAGTTTAGCATATGGCGAAAGGTACTTTATGTATTTACCTGGCCTACTTTTGATATTATACAAAGATATACCCAGTATGTAGCATTGTTTAAAAAGGTTGAGTGGAAGCCAATTCCCCACAACAGCAAGATTACAATTGAAGATATAGAAGAGCAGGTAGGATAAAAAATAAGCTACAGTTTAAGGCAACACTTAAGCTGTAGCTTATTTTATAAATTAAAAATTATTTTCTGAAATAATCATATTTCAAGGTTAAATCATTTTTCTTAATGGTATCGTTTACCAAAATACTCATTTGTTCTAACTTCTTTTGACTGATTTTGCCACCGTTAGTGACTTTTCCATCTTCAACGTAGACTTTTCCGTCATACCATGAATAATCGCTGAAAAAGGCAAAACCGTGGTAATTATCTGCCAAAGCATTCTTTCCAATATAATTATTGCTGTTATATTTTATTCCAAACAGGTTAAGCACAGTAGGAAGAATATTCATCTGCATTGTAACCTCATTAACATCGGTTGGTTTAACATCACTACTCCATATAAAGAATGGTGTATGATTAATAAGATTGTTGTCAGTTTCCTTATATTTATCAAGAACTGACTTATCATTAATTGTGTAAAGATAGTGGTCTGCATACGCAACAATAACTGTATTATCGTATAGGTTATTATCCTTTAACGCCTGAATTAAAAGACCTACCATATAATCTGTTTCTCCCACCATTAATTTGGCAGTTTCCTCTTCCGACAAATCGGGAACATTACCTACACCGTATTTTTTTTCGGCAATAAGCTTTCCCACCTCTTTGGAGGTTGTAAAAGGTGTATGAGGAGAATAAGAAATAATATAATCCACAAATTTTCCCTTTTGCTTAAACATCTTATTGTAAAATGTTTTGTTAAGAATCAATTCCCTGTCTAACTCATAATCTAAATTATTATACTTGGCAATATCCTTTAAACCATAGTAGTTATCGTATCCCCAGCTTTTGTAGTTAATGCCACGGGAATAAAAATCTGCCGAATTCATATGGAAAGCATTAACACTGTAACCGGCCTTTTTAAACAACCTTGCCATGGAATTGTCAAAGGTATTAGTGTTAAAAGTATATACATTTTCAGTATAAGATATTGGGGTGGTAAATCCCGCATTAACTGCAAATTCTGAATTGAAGGTAGAACCACCACCGGTATATATGGAATAATGATCCGTGAAATTAATGGAGTGATTAAGCAAATTATAAAGGTTAGGTGTATTTTCTTTGCTTAAAAGCCATGTATCCATTCCTTCTAACTGGAGAAAAATCACGTTCTTGTCCTTGAAAAGACCGGTATATGAATTAGTTTCATCTTCGGTTTTTGCATTATATATGTCATCTAAAAACTTTCTATCTTCCTTGCTGATTTTATCCTTAGGTTTAAGGAAAGTAAAATAAAAGTTTCTAACGGAATATTCATAAAGTCCTGATATTCTCATACTTTTGTTGCTGTCACTATAATTTTCGTACACGCTTCTTGGCTTTTTAAAGTTATTCCACTTAAGCCCTGAACTGGAGTGACCAAACATAAGAGGTGCTAAAAGATGAAGTATAACAAAAACCACCACAAAAATAAGCAGCCTCTTTAAACGAAACTCATCATATTTCTTATACTTTTTTGCCACAATAATAGTGTATACAAGTACAATTACGGCAAATATGTATATAACTGGATTTGTATGAACAATAGTATCTAATATATAAGAACTTCCTTCATCAGCCAATTTAGTAAGATTAAAACTAAAATAAAATCCTGTAAGGGAATAATAAATGGTGTTAGTCAAAAACATCCCAAAGGACAAAATGAAAAAAATCCAGTAAAGAATTTTACCGGCAATTCCTTTTAAGGAAGTGACAATTCCCATAAAAAATACAATCCACAATAAAGTGAAAATATTAGGAGCCGGATAGTAAATCGGAAAATATGAAATTTTAAGACCGAAAGCACGAGTAAAAATATCCATTGCAAAGAATGGAAGAGTCATTAATATAATAACCTTGTTAGTGATAATTATTTTTTTTAACTTAATACTTATGTTTTTTATTGAATTAATCATTGTAATATTCCTCCACACAATAAAATACCATAAATAGTTACAAATGTCTAAACTAATATTTGGCATATAAGTTGCAAAAAAAATCTAAATAGAATAAAATAAGTGCGGTGGTGTAGCAAAATTTAATCGGAGACTAAAATGGAAATAATTAATATAAAGAATCTTATTCATGAATATAGAACAGCTGATGAAGAAACAGAGACGGTAAGGGCCATTGACGGAGTATCCCTTGATGTTGAACAGGGGCAGTTTATTGTAATATTAGGTCATAACGGCTCTGGAAAATCTTCTTTAGCTAAACATATAAATGCCCTGTTAATGCCCACTGACGGAACTATCTGGGTAGATGATATGGATACAAGGGATGGTAAGCTTTTGTGGGACATAAGACAGACGGCAGGAATGGTTTTTCAGAACCCTGATAACCAGATAGTGGCAACCATGGTGGAAGAGGATGTTGCCTTTGGCCCGGAAAATATGTCGGTTCCCACAGGGGAAATATGGAAAAGAGTGGAGAAGGCATTAGGTGCCGTTGGAATGACAAAATTCAGGCACAAATCTCCCTTAAAGCTTTCCGGTGGACAAAAACAGAGAGTGGCAATTGCAGGAATAATAGCCATGGAACCGAAATGCATTATTTTAGATGAACCAACTGCCATGCTTGATCCGGTAGGAAGAAGAGAAGTTATCAAAACATTGCATCAGCTTAATAAGGAAAAAGGCATAACCATTGTTTTAATAACTCATTATATGAATGAAGCAATTAAAGCAGATAAAATCTTTGTTATGGACAAGGGAAAGTTGGCAATGCAGGGAACTCCAAAAGAAATTTTTTCCCGGGTGGACGAAATAAAAGGATATGGACTTGAGGTGCCGCAGGTTACGGAATTAGGTTATATGCTAAAGAAAAGCGGTCTTGACATAGAAGATGGAATACTTACTGTAGACCAGCTGTTAGAACAGATAAATAAGATGGAAAGAGATAATTAATATGTCGCTTAAATTAGAAAATGTAAGTTATATATATGAAAAAGGAACAAGTCAGGAAACTGCAGCCATAAAAAATGTTGATTTGGAAATAAATAAAGGAGAATTTGTGGCCATAATCGGTCACACAGGCTCCGGAAAGTCAACTTTGATACAGCATTTTAATGGCCTTGAAAAGCCTACGGAAGGAAAAGTTTTATATGATGGAAAAGATATATTTGACAAGGACTTTGATTTGCGAAAATTAAGGTGCAAGGTAGGTTTGGTTTTTCAGTATCCGGAACATCAGTTGTTTGAAGCTACTGTGTTAAAGGACGTCTGTTTTGGACCGAAAAACGAAGGACTAAGTAATGAGGATGCACGGATTAGGGCTAAAGAGGCACTGAAACTGGTGGGAATTGGCGAAGAAATGTACGAAAAATCACCTTTTGAAATGTCCGGTGGACAGAAAAGAAGAGTGGCAATTGCAGGAACACTGGCAATGAATCCGGAAATATTAGTTCTTGATGAACCTACTGCGGGATTAGACCCGGAAGGCAGGGATAAAATTCTTCAATGTATCAGTGATTTAAGGGAAAAACGTGGAATAGGAGTGGTTCTGGTGTCCCACAGCATGGAAGATGTGGCAAATTATGCAGACAGAATAATTGTAATGAATGGCGGAGAGGTAATGTATGATGATGTGCCTCACAAGGTTTTTGCCCATTACAGGAAACTTGAAAAGGTGGGACTGGCAGCCCCGCAAATAACTTATGTAATGCATGAATTAAAAAAAGCAGGATACAACGTAGATGAAAATATTATTAATCTTGAAGAAGCAAAGGAAAACATTCTTAAATGTTTAGGGAGATAAGATAAATGGCAAATATTACTATAGGACAATACTATCCCGAAAATTCAATAATTCACAAACTTGACCCAAGAGTCAAATTAGCAGGAACGATGATTTGTATAATTGTACTTTTTCAGATAAATACAATTGCAGGTTATGGATTATTTACAATATTTATGGCAGCAGTTATAAAAGCTTCAAAAATTCCATTTATGAAACTGTTGAAGGGAGTCAGGGGAATTTTATTTATACTGCTTTTTAGTGTGGTATTAAATATTTTTATGACAAAAGGCGAAATTCTGTTGGAAATAGGATTTCTTACCGTAACAAAAGAGGGACTTATAAAGGCACTATATATTTCCGTGAGACTTATATACCTTATTATATGTACCTCCATAATGACTCTTACAACGACTCCTAATGACCTGTCAGACGGGCTGGAAAAGGCATTTGGTTTCCTTAAGGTAGTGAAATTTCCGGTTCACGAAATTGCCATGATAATGTCACTGGCATTGCGTTTTATCCCAACTCTTATGGAGGAAACAGACAAAATCACAAAAGCCCAGAAGGCAAGAGGGGCAAGTTTTGATACGGGAAATATTTTGCAGAAAGCAAAAAGTTTAATACCTATACTTATTCCATTGTTTATATCATCCCTTAGAAGAGCCATTGACTTGGCAACGGCAATGGAAGCAAGGTGCTATCACGGAGGAAACAGAACGAAAATGAAACCGTTAAAATATGCTAAGCGGGATGCCATAGGATACGCGTTAAGTTTATGTATGATAGTAGTTGTAATAGGTGCAGACAAAGTGTTTGCATATTTCATATAGAGAGCAGGTTTTAATGAAAAGAGTAAGAATGATAATTTCCTACGACGGAACTAATTATTGCGGGTGGCAGACCCAGATTAACGGTATTACGGTGGAGGAAATAATAAATAGAGAATTAACAAGACTTCTTGGAGAAGAAATTGCGGTAATTGGTGCAAGCAGAACTGACTCAGGGGTTCACGCCATAGGAAATGTGGCTGTTTTTGATACGGAAACAAAAATACCTCCTGAAAAAATCAGTTTTGCACTGAATCAGAGACTTCCGGAGGATATTAGAATACAGAAATCAGAAGAAGTATCTACTGATTTTCATCCAAGATATTGCAACAGTAAAAAAACATATGAATATAAAATATTAAACCGCAGATTTCCAAATCCTATGGTAAGGTTGTATACTCATTTCGTATATATGCCTTTGGATGTGGAGTTGATGAAGGAAGCTGCCGGATATATAGTTGGAGAACATGATTTCGCCAGCTTTTGCTCTGCAGGAAGCCAGGTGAAAACCACTGTGAGAACAATTTATGAATTAGACATAAATAAAGAAAATGATATTATAGCAATTAAAATCAGTGGAAACGGTTTTCTTTATAATATGGTAAGAATAATAGTGGGAACCCTTATGAAAGTGGGACTCAAGGTGTATCCACCAGAGCATGTAAAGGAGATAATTGAGGCAAAAGACAGGTACATGGCAGGGCCTAAAGCACCGGCAAAAGGACTTACTTTAGTAGGCATTGAATACCAAGAATAGATTGTTAATTTTTGTAATAGAAATGTAATAAACAAAATGTTGATTTTGTATAGTTGCAGTGCTAGTATACCAATGATTAAAAGACATAATTACATCACATTTAATGAGAAAGGGAAAAGAAAATGAAAATGAAAAGAGTATTACATATTCACAAAGTATTAATGTTGGTTGCATTGTTTTTATGCATAGGTACATTAACAGTTACCTCAGCAGCCACAGTAGACAATAAGGATGGCAAGTCTGAAAAAACTACTACAGTATCAAAGAATACCAAGAAAAAGGCAGCAAAAAAGAAGGGAAAATTAGTTACAAAGAACGGTTATACATATTATAAGGTTAATGGAAAGTATGTGAAAAAACGCTTTGTAAAGATTAAGGGAAAAACATACCACTTTGGAAAAGACGGAACAATGACATTAGGATGGCTTAGAAGCCGTGGAAATTACTATTGTTTCAGCCGTGTAAATGGAAAAATGTTTAAAAACCGTAAGGTGGACGGAATTAAGCTGGATAAAAAGGGCAAGGCAGAAAAGACAGATTTAAATATTGATAAAATTAACACAATGATTACAGCAAGGTTGAAGGTAAATAAGATTTGCAAGGCTACAGATAGCAAGGAAGTAAAGTTGAGAAAATGTTTTGACTGGGTTGCCAAGGCACCTTACAAGAGATACCGTTTCCTTAACAAAATATATAAGCAAAAAGGCTGGGAATCAACGTTTGCCAATGACATCTTTAAAAATGGAGACGGATGTTGTGTTTCGGAAGCAGCAGCATTAGCTTTTCTGGTACATGAAAGCGGATATAAAACAGTTTATGTTGCCCATGACACGGAACATGCATGGATGGAACTTAACGGAAAAGTTTATGATACATTATTTGCCAGAGCAAAGGATTATGAAAAGTACTACGGCTTATCATATAAAAATTATTCATGCTGGGCGGTAGATAAGAGAAAGATATAAAATAGGAGTACGGTATGGTATTTAGTTCAGCGATATTTTTGTTTGTTTTTTTGCCGATAGTGTGTGCGTTGTATTTTTGTGCACCGGGCATTAAGGCAAAGAATGCACTGTTAATTATAGCCAGCCTGATATTTTACGCATTTGGAGAGCCGGTGTATATTTTACTTATGCTGGCCTCTATTGCTGTAAACTACATGTTCGGAAGGCTTATTGGCGTGTTTTCAAAAAATGAAAACCAGGCGGGCAGAAAGATTTGTCTTATATTAGCTGTAATAGCCAATATAGGAGTTTTGGGAGTGTTTAAATATACCGGATTTATTGTGGAAAATCTTAATCACATAAATGGAATAAATATAAAGAATCCTAATATTGCCCTTCCCATTGGAATTTCTTTTTTCACGTTTCAGGCTTTGTCTTATGTAATTGATGTTTACAGGGAACCTGAATTAGAGCAGAAAAATCTATTTAACCTTGTTTTGTATGTATCATTTTTCCCACAGCTTATTGCGGGCCCTATTATAAGGTACAATGAAATAGCAAAACAGATAAATAGCAGAAAATCAAGTATAGATATGGCAGCTGCAGGCATTCAGCGGTTTATAAGAGGTCTTGCAAAAAAACTAATTATAGCCAATGGTGCAGGTTATATAGCAGATGCCATATTTAAGTTAAACATAGGAGATTATGGCTTTTTTGTGGCGTGGGTAGGAGCTATAAGCTATACTTTACAGATTTATTATGATTTCAGCGGTTATTCTGATATGGCAATTGGAATGGCAAAAATATTTGGATTTGAATTTAGCGAAAACTTTAAACATCCATATTGTTCAAAAAGCATAAAAGAATTTTGGCGCAGATGGCACATATCCCTTTCTACTTGGTTTAAGGAGTATGTGTACATTCCGTTAGGGGGCAACAGAAAAGGAAAACTTCGCACAGAAATAAATAAGTTAATTGTTTTTGCACTTACAGGTATATGGCATGGTGCTAACTGGACTTTCCTTGTATGGGGAATGATACATGGTGTGGCAAATGTTTTAGAGGACACTGTAGGAAAGGGCATAAAAATAAAAAACAAAGTCATAAAAAATATATATGTGTGGTTGGTGGCAACAGTAGCTTTTGTTATGTTTAGGGCAGACACGGTGGCTGAAGGTTTTGGAATGATTAAAACAATGTTTACAGGCTTTACATTTGGAATAAATTCTGTAAGCTACATAGCTGAATTATTAAGTCCTTATTACATATTTATTTTGATATTGGCTGTGGCTTTTGCATATCCTGTAAGGGAAAATCTGCTAAGCTATGTAGATGGCAGAAGCGTAAAAGCAAAATACACCATAAATACAGCTGTTTACGCATTTGACATTTTGCTTGTTTTACTATGTGTTATAAATTTAGCAACGGCTACATATAATCCGTTTATTTATTTTAGATTTTAGGTGGTGATGGGAATGCAAAAGAAAATATTCATAATTTTATTTTTTATAATAATTTGTCTTCCGTCAGTAGCCATGTTTTTTTACAAGACGGATTTAAATGTGGAAAAACGTCAGGTTCAGGGTTTCCCGGAATTAAAGAAAGATGGGCATATAAATGGAGATTATTTTTCGGAATTAACGGATTTTTTCGCAGATAATTTTGCCTTCAGGCAGGAATTAATTGAGGCTGACGGTGTCATTAAAAGTAATGTGTTTAAGGAATCTAATAATGACAATGTAATTGTAGGCAAAGACGGCTGGCTGTTTTTCAGTGAAACATTAGATGATTATATTGGAAGAAACACATTGTCAGAGAGAAAAATATATTCCTGTGCAAAGGTACTTTCCCTGATTCAGGAAAATGCCAATAACAATAACAGAAAGTTTTTGTTTATAGCAGCACCGGATAAAAACGCCTTATATCCTGAGTATATGCCTTCGAGATACATAAAGATAAGTGATGTTAACAATTATTCACTGTTAAAGGCTGAAATGGAAAAGTTAGGTGTTAACACTCTTGATTTGCAGCAGATGTTTAAAAATGTAAATAAACGTGTTTATCATAAATTAGACACTCATTGGAATAATGAGGGTGCAGCTATGGCTTGTGGTTGGATTTTGGATAATTTAGGGAAGAGCCATTATGATTACAGCAATGAAAAGTACACTATTAAGAAGAACTTCTCAGGAGATTTATATGGCATGCTTTTCCCAAAGGGGAAGAAAAAGGATGAAAATGTAATTTACGAAAAAAAGCATACATATGAATATCTTTCAAAGACAAATAACGTGGAGGATATTTCTCTTGAAACTAAAGAGGATTCTAAAAAAGGGTCTATTGTGATGTACAGGGATTCTTTTGGAAATGCTTTGTTACCCTTTGTGGCAGATGAATATAACCATGGTTATTTTTCAAAGGCTGTGCCATATAATATAAATCTAGCGGATGATTATAATGCGGATGCAGTTGTTATTGAAATAACTGAGAGACATATTCCGTCACTTATTGAGGAAGTTCCATATATGGCAGCGCCTCTTAGAACTGAAAACTTATCGGTACAGACAACGGATAAGTGCAAGTCTGTTATTGAAATGGTGGACAGTGAAAACCAGTATCTGCCCTTTAAAGGTGCTGTAGACAAAAACTATTTAAGCGATGACGGAAATATATATGTAAGAATGTACAATGATAAAAATTCTTATACTTTTGAGGCATTCCCGGCATCCTATGAAAATGAAAAAGCAGATGGATACCATTTTGGACTTTATATTGACACGGCAGAAATTGCGTCAGGAAGTTATGATGTGGAAGTGATTTCTCAAAAGGGAAATGAATATTATACTTCCGGCAGCGGTGTGGAAGTGGAACTTGAGGAATAGATTAAGAAATAATTAATTTCGCAAAAAGATGTTTACAAGAAATAAAATAAATGTATAATGAATGATTGTGGAGGAAATGGAACATGAGAAAAAATATTTTAATGATTGCTACAGTTACAATGATGGCATTTGCAATTACTGCATGTGGTTCAGATAGCAAAGATAATGAAACAACAAAAGCAGAAACAACAGTACAGGTAACAACTGAAGAAGCAACAACAGTGGAGGAGACTACGGCAGAGGAAACAACAGAGGCTCCTACAAAGAAAGTTGTAAAAAAGAAGAAAGTTAAGAAAAATACGGAAACACAGGCACCAAAAGCACTTAGTCCGGAAGAAGCTAAGGCTACAGCTAAAAGTTATGTTGGAAAAACAATAGACCAGCTTGTTGCTGCAATAGGTCAGTACAACAGTATGGACAAATCAAAGAGCTGCTTAGTTGACGGTGAATATGATGGAATGTTTTATTATGATGGATTTACCGTTTCAGCATCTACAGAAAATGGTGTTTGGGTAATATCCAGCGTAGATTAATGATATAATTCGGATGATTATAAGGAAACTACAGTTTTTTATTGAAAAAAACTAAAAAAATCAACAAAAATTAATTGACAGTAAAAAATACTTATTATATAATAAGTTCTATTGTGACGTGTTATGCACGTTTGTTTTATGTCTTAGCCAAAGCCCCGGTATGGATATAGAACGTTTTATAAAAGAAATATTAAAAGATAAGCAAAATTTCAGGAGGTAAACCAATGAAAACATACATGGCTAGTCCAGCAGATATTGAAAGAAAATGGTATGTAGTTGATGCTACAGGATATACATTAGGACGTTTGTCATCAGAAGTTGCTAAAATCTTAAGAGGAAAGAACAAACCACAGTTCACACCTCATATTGATACAGGTGACTATGTAATTATTACAAACGCTGACAAGATTAAGGTTACAGGAAAGAAGTTAGACCAGAAGGTTTATTATCATCATTCAGACTACGTTGGTGGTATGAAGGAAGTTACACTTAAGGAAAAACTTGCTAAGAAACCTGAAAGTGTCATTGAACTCGCAGTTAAAGGCATGCTTCCAAAGGGACCTTTAGGAAGAAGCATGATGAAGAAACTTTTTGTTTATGCTGGTGCTGAGCATCCACATGCAGCTCAGAAACCGGAAGAATTAACATTTTAGTTAACTGAGAGGAGGAAATGATAATGGCTATAGAAAAGTATTATGGAACAGGTAGAAGAAAAAGCAGTATCGCTAGAGTATACGTTATGCCTGGTAAAGGAAATGTAACAATCAACAAGAGAGACATTGATGATTACTTTGGTCTTGAGACATTAAAGGTAATCGTACGTCAGCCATTAGCAGCTATTGATGCAGCTGATAAGTTTGATGTTGTTGTAAATGTACATGGTGGTGGATATACAGGACAGGCTGGTGCCATCAGACATGGTATCGCCAGAGCATTAGTTCAGGCAGACGCTGAAAACAGACCAGTATTAAAGAAAGCCGGATTCTTAACAAGAGATTCAAGAATGAAGGAAAGAAAGAAATACGGTCTCAAAGCAGCCAGAAGAGCACCACAGTTTTCAAAGAGATAATCTTTCAAGAACGAAGATATCAAGAAAAGCCCATTTTTCAAGGGTTACAGAAGTTGTGGAATGCCGTCAGATGTGCTGGAATTTACATCGAATGCAACACATATGCAGCAGGTATGCAACAAAGATATTGATATGTATAGGACATTTTTCAGTAGTGATATTGGGAAATGTCCTTTCTTTTTGCGCATGGCACCGATTGTTTCCTAAATTTCATTAATCGCATCTACAAGCTCCTTTATATCAAAGTGGGTATATACTTTCTCTGTGAGTGTCATAGCACCAGAGTGTCCCACAATCTTCTTGATAATCGTCTGATTAATACCGGCTTCTGCTAACATAGATATACATGTATGTCTGCAGCAGTGTGGTGTACGATTAATATTAAGTTGTTCCATAAGTGGCTTGAAATAGCTATCATAGTAGTTCCTGTATTCAAAATGTTTTCCGTCTTCTGTATGAAGCAGATATTCACATTCAGGGCAGGATTCATACCAGGCTTTGTAGTATGGCAGAATCTTGTCGGCGATTGGAACTTTTCTGATACCATTCTCTGTTTTACTACAGATAACATCAAAATACTGTTCGTCCAGATGAACATTTTCTTTCTTTAAATCGAGCAGTTCTGAAATTCTGACTCCACTATATATGAGCATCAATACTATCTGATAATATTTGTCTTCTTTCTGCTCCCATAGAAGGTCAATCTCATTTTTCTCGAATTTGTTTCTGTCGTATTTGTTAGGATTGCGATCCTTGTACTGAACAACATCTACATAGCCTGAATAATCTTTGTTGCATATATCATTCTTTAAGGCGTAATCATATAGCTGATTAAACAAAACTTTGATTTTCTTTAGTGTGGGATAATTCTTTCCACAGGTATCAATAACTGTCTGTAAATCAACAAGTTTGATATCCTTAAATACTTTGTTGTAAAGGGATTCACATGTCTTACACGATGCAGTATATCCTTTTACATTAGATTCAGAAATTGTAGGAAACTTACGCTTTGACCATTCATCATATACATCTGAAAATGTCATCTTGGCGGCAGTAGTATCAAATGGATTGTTGTTATATTCAGCAAGCATCTGCAAGCCTTCAGCTTTGGTTGCTGTATATCCAATTGTTATCATTTCCTGAACCTGTTTGTCTTTTTCCTTATCATAGTGCCAGCCTACAGTCTTTCGCACGATATAAGGCTTTCTTCTCTTACCGGAAAGTTTTACAACGCTTCCGTATCCGTTGGGTAACTTCATAAGCACCATCCTTTCGCTATTTACTAGAAAGCTGATAGCAAACGGATAAAATGATTATTATTCGTGGGTTACCTTTGTCACGCTTGGGCGAATTGTTTTCCATATCTCATAGTTGTCCTTTGTCTGGCTGCCAGATGCAAGAAGCTCTTTCATAGCCTGCCAGTCCTTTAAGAACTGTACAAGATTCTTATCAGAGAAAAATATTCCCGGTTCGCCATCAATGTCTTTGAGAGACACATCAAACTTTTCATCAATTGCAAATAGTAATGGTAGTACATCACCATCAGCTTCAATATCAAATTCTGCTAATGAATTGACATTTACATTAAGTGCTTCTGCAATCTTTCTTAATTGTTCCGGTTTAGGAATATTTTTTCCTAATTCATACTTGCGGATTGCAACTTCGTGTATTCCACATGCTTCACCTAGTTCCTTTTGGGTTAAACCACGAAAGGTTCGTATCAATTTAATCTTTTTACCTGTATTCATTGCTTCAACCTCCTGTGATTGTAAATGTAACACACTAATATTTAATAGTCAACATTAAATTTTAAACTATTGACAGAGCAAATAAAGGTCTGTATAATACAAAACATAACAGAGCAAGAAATGCTCTATATAAAAAGAGGAGGTGGTAGAGATGCCAGAAGTTATCTATCAGGGTGATTTACCAGCTTTTACAGGGAGAAATGTACCAATAAAAGAGATTGCAAGTGCAATAGGGAAGGACGCACAGTATGTAAGGCTGGGAATACAACAAGGATTACTCAAATTTGGAACGGCAATAAAGGTAGGGAGCTCAAATGAGTTCAGCTATTATTGTCCGGATAAAAAAGTTTGGGAAGAAACAGGATATTTTAACAAAGAAGCAGTATAGCAAGGAGGATGAATATGGTTGAAAAGCAGAATGTTGAACTGAAACTTATTCATATGGAGGATGTGGTTTCAAAGGAGGTGGAATGGCTATGGTATCCATATATACCATACGGAAAGATAACAATTATTGAAGGAGATCCGGGAGAAGGAAAGACAACTTTGGTTCTCAAGTTAGCGGCAGCTCTTAGCAGGGGCTTGCCGCTCCCCTGTGATGATGATAAAGAATATGAACCTATTCATATCATTTATCAGACCGCAGAAGATGGAATTGAAGATACGATTAAGCCCAGATTAGAAAAGGAAGGAGCAGATTGTTCCATGATTCGTGTTATTGATGAGACAGATAAGGAATTATTAATGACAGATGACAGGCTAGAGCAGGCAATAATTGAGACTAAGGCGAGGTTAATCATTCTTGATCCGATTCAGGCATATATCGGAGCTACAGTTGATATGCACAGAGCAAATGAAATAAGACCGGTGCTAAAGCATCTTGGAATAATAGCAGAAAAGCATAATTGTGCAATTATTCTTATCGGTCATATGAATAAGGCATCTGGCAGTAAATCAACATACAGAGGACTTGGTTCTATTGATATACAGGCAACTGCCAGAAGTGTTCTGCTAGTGGCAAGACTCCGTGATAAACCGAATATCAGGATAATGGCACATGATAAATCTTCATTAGCTCCAACAGGGGATGCAATAGGATTTGAAATGACGGAGGATAATGGAATGGTCTGCATAGGACCTTATGATATCACCATAGATGAGCTTCTGTCAGGTAATGAAGGAAGAGGAAAAAAGAAGCTCGACATTGCGGAGAATTTTATTAAAGAATACTTTGGTACAAATAAGGTGATTCCATCTAATGAAATAATGATGGAAGCTGCAAAAAGGAGCATTAAGAGAAATACTCTTCTATCGGCAAAGAAAAAGTTGGGTATAACATCAGATAAAGAAAAAGCAGAAGATGGAACAATTTACTGGACTTGGGTAATGCCGGAATAAAGAGTTTAACAATCTGGATGTTTGGAAAAGCAGATTCTAAATTCTAGGAAGAGTTTAGAGTCTGCAACTATAAAAAGTACAGATTATTAAACTCTTGGTAATAGTAAAGATAATATATAAAACCCTCGGAGAGCCCACTGCAATTTTGGCTTGCCAAAACTGCTAGGGGGTTATCATCTGTGGCAGAGCCAAGATGATAACTGCACTGCTCCGATAGATTTAACAGATAAAAAGGTAGTACAGATAAGGAGATGCGAATGGGAAATATTTCATATACAGCTCATGTGAGCAATAAGAAAAGTGCCATTACATCGAAATCTAAGCTTGCAGCTGTTGCAAAGCATAACCTGAGAAAATACAAATCATCAGATTATAGCAAAGACAACATCTGCATCATATATGGTACATCAAATTTGATTGATGATGTGAAAACAGTATATCATAAAGAATTCGATGAGGCATTAGAAGAATATAATAAAAAGCAGACACGACAAGACCGGAAAATCGAAGATTATTTTGAACATGTGGCAGGTAAGGAACAGGATATGGCAGTTGAAATAATAATTCAAATAGGCGACAGGGAGTTCTGGAAGCAATTTGATGATATGAAGTCATATATGAAATTGTCATATCAGATAATACTGGACGAGCTTAGAAAGAGGCTTCCACAGTTTGTAGTTGCAAATGCTGTGGTTCATCTTGATGAGGACAGTCCGCATATGCACATTGTCGGAGTTCCTGTGGCAGATGGATATAAGAAAGGTCTTAGCAAGCAGGTGTCAAAACGTAAGGTATTTACTAAAGATGTGTTATCACGAGTGCTGCAGGATGAGCTTCGAGAGGTGGCGAATAAAGAAGTGAATGACTGGTTTGGGAAACAGATAAAAGAAAAGTCGAAAGGTCGAAATCATGATTTATCTGTTGCAGAGTATAAGGTAGCTCAGGAGACAAAGCATTTGACACAATTACAAGAGCAGGTGGAAGAATCGGATAGGGCAGTTAAGGCAAATAGAGCTATTGAAAAAGAATATACGGATAAAAAAGATAAACTGGAGTCTGATATTTCATGCCTGGAAAGTATGCGGCGGATTAGTAAGTCGCTATCAGAAATGGATAGTAGAGAATCAAAACAGATATCAATGGAACTCGATGAAAAAAGATCTGAACTTCAATCGGTAAATGAAGAGCTGGCAAATGCTATTGAAAAAGCAGAAGATGCAGCGAAATTGCTTGATAGAATCAAGAATTTTGTATCGTCATTCAGATTATTTGCACCTACGATAGAAGAATATGCTAATCAGGTAGAAGCGGATAAGACAATAGAGGCAGGAAATTCATTCCGTGGAATATTGAATGAGCTGGGCAAGCTGCTTGGGGCATTCAAGGAACTGATTAAAGAAGGCTTATGCTGGTTTCCAAGACTGATGATATGGAAAACTTCTAGAGGAGAAGTGGCACCGGTATTCATAGAGAAAAGCGATGGCTATTCATATTCATTGTATGGATATATGAATGTGGGCACTAAGGAATATTACTCAAAAGAGAGTGTTCAATGGGAGATTACGGCAGGTAATCGTACTGGTACAGTTGAACAGATGGATGCTAATGTTGAGGCAATGGCAAGAGATTTGCAGGAGATATTGAGGATAGGAGCGGAGCAGAAGAGATTGTGGGAGGTGTATGAGGGGAGATAAAAATTATCAAAGGCTATTGTGACTGAAAAAGTTTTAATAGCCTTTGTGATACTTCTAAAGTGCAATAAAGGTATTTTCTTTATAAGTGGAAAAAACGGAAGATATATGTTAAAATTTATCTTGGATTTTTATATGAAAAAACAGATATAGGAACTTGTGTTCGACAAAATAAAATGATATACTATGAACAGAAAATATGTTCGAGGAGATAAGGCATGAATAGTGAAAAAAATAATATAGATATGAGTAATGTGATCAACAAATTGTTTGAAGGCGATTGCTTAGAGTATATGAAAAAAATACCAGCTGGAAGTGTGGATATGATTTTGTGTGATTTACCATATGGTATGACACAAAATAAATGGGATAGTTATATTCCTTTAGATGAGTTATGGAAACAATATAATCGAATAATAAAACCCAATGGGGCAATTGTTTTAACATCTAATGGAGTTTTTACTGCAAAGTTGATTTTGAGCCAACCTAATATTTATAAGTATAAGTGGGTATGGGAAAAATCAAAGCCAACTAATTTTTTGAATGCTAAAAAGCAACCATTAAGAAAACATGAAGATGTTTGCGTTTTTTATAAAAAACAGCCAACATATCATCCTCAAATGACAAAGGGAGAACCATATGATAAAGGAATAAGAAAAAATCAGCTTAGTGGTAATTATGGAGACTTTGAACCAGTGCATGTAGCAAGTGATGGAGACCGTTATCCTACAGATGTTATTTATATTAAAACAGCAGAATCAGAAGGTGCAGTTCTTCATCCAACACAGAAGCCTATAGAACTGGGCAGATATATGGTAAGGACATATACAAATCCAGGGGATATAGTACTTGATAATACTTTTGGTAGCGGATCATTTTTAGTGGCAGCATTGATGGAAGGGCGAAATTTTATTGGAATTGAAAAGAATGAAGATGTTGCATTGTTTAAAAAAGAAGAAATAGATTATATTGATGTAGCAAAAAGAAGATTATTCTTAGCATGGGAAGGATTAGATAAAAAAACTCGTAAATATATAAAAGAGGAAAATCTTATAGCAGAATTTAAAGAAAGATGAAGGTGAAATGTATGGGGACAATTATCAGAAGAAATGAAAGAAGTTGGGCAATCGTAATTATTTCAGAGATAAAAGTAATGCTGAATGGATTGGGATTAAAGATTAAGAGTGCAGGTGGAGAAAGCACACTCTCTGTAAATAAGAAGAGTATGTTTCCAGATGTTTTATTGTATGAAGATGAGGCACAGACTAAAATATTACAAGGCTGGGAACTCAAAATGCCCGATGTATTAATTACGGATGAGGCATTGATTGCAGATGCAACAAGGAAGGCAAAGGCATTAGGATTAAATAGTTTTGTCATATGGAATTTTACATATGGTAAATTATATTTACAGAATCAGCAAGGTGTTTTTGAGGAAGCTAAAGTATGGGATGGGACAAGTCATATTAAATCAAGAGAAGATGTTAGTACATATAAGGATGAATGGTTACCAATTATTAAAGATATTGTATTAACCGTAAATGATTTTTTAGTTACTGGAAAAATTACTACATCATCAATAACGGGAACTGTTTCAGAGTCAATAATGGCGGAATTGATACAGAGAAACAAAGAGATAGTTGCAGAAAATATCACAATAGAAGCAAGTCGTAATACAAGAATGGAAAGTAGAATTAAAGTATGGTGGAATGCTTTTCATGAAGAGTATGATAAAGATGAAAACAATATGTATTCTGCATATGCAAAAACAATATTGTTAAATTGGACTAACAGAATTATGTTTGCTAATGCAATAAAGAAATATCATAATTGTGCATATAAAATTAATCAAATTGATTTTACAATATCACCAGAGAATGGAAATCAAATTATTCAACAGATAATTGATGAAGGAGACTTTTACAATATATTCAAAAAAGTTGATTTCAATGAGTTAGTACCAGAGGATACTTGGATAGATATTGTGGATTTTAATCAATTTTTAGTTGATAACAATATAGATAAAATAGATCAATCAGTATTACAGGAATTACTAGAGAAAACAGTTAATGTTTCAAAAAGAGAGATAAGAGGACAATATGCAACACCTACAATATTGGCTGATTTCTTATCTAGAATCACAGTAGATGATTGGAATAAAGATTGTGCAGATTTATGTGCTGGAACTGGTACAATTGCAAAAGCTATAATTAAGAATAAGGCTAAAAGATTTGCAATGACGGAAAAGGCTTTCGTTAGTACTTGGGTCTCGGATAAATACGCATATCCACTTCAGATTGCTAATATATCAATAACAGATATTCAGGCAATAAATATACCATTAAATATGTTTCAACGAGACGTTTTTTCTGTTAATGTTGGCGATGAAATTAAGATTAAAAGTCCAATTGATGGAAGGGAAATAAAAAGGATTATTCCGAAGTTTGGAGCAATTATTTCTAATCTACCATTTGTTGAATATAATAAAATCGCGAAAGATGAACAGGAGTTTATTACTCAAATAAGAAAGAATATACAAGATAATACAGGTATAGAATTTACGTTAGGTAAAACAGATTTATATAATTTTATACCATTTAAGTTGTATGAATTATTAGATACTAATGGAAAACTTGGAATTATCTTATCAAATTCATGGTTGGGAACAGATATTGGAAGAAAATTTTTTGATGCACTGCAATATTATTATGATATAGAAGCAGTAGTTGCAAGTGACAATAAGAGATGGTTTAAAAATGCCGATGTTGTTGGTACATTATTAATAATGCAGAAGAAAATTATTTCACAACCTGATATACAACATAAAGTATCATTTTGGTTAGTAAGAAAAGATATACATAGTATAGGGGATGACGAGGTTGAAGTATTAGTAAATAGCATTATTCTGAACGAAATGTTGGATCCTAAGTTGGCGACATTTAAAAAGTACAGTTATGAGGAGATTAATAATATAACAAATTATGGACTTACAATTAATACTCTTTTTCATGATGTGTTATGGATGAAAAAGTTGGTGAATAAATTAGTACCTGTTTCAAAATTCTTAGATGTTAGGCGAGGAGAGCGTAGAGGCTGGAACGATTTATTTTATCCTTCCGATACAAATGATATTGAAGAAGAATATATACGTCCGGTTCTAAAAAATCCAGCTAGATTAAAATCATATGATGCAGAAACAGACATAGAAGCATTTTGTTGCCATAGAAGTAAAAGAGAATTAGAAGAGTTGGGGCATGAAGGGGCACTTACTTGGATAGAAAAGTTTGAACACATAAATAATGGCGTTGGAAAACCACTTCCAATTGCATTAAAAAAACCTGGGTGTTATTGGTATGAAATGGATGATGCGTCAAGAGCTGATTTTGTTACGGCATTGAATCCTGACAAAAGGCTGTTTGTGGCAAAATTTAAGGAAAGAACTTTTGTGGATCAGCGATTTACTAGAATGTTATTAAAATCCGAAAGGTATGATTCTGATTTGGTACATGCTGTTTTAAATTCTATATATGGAATGTTTGCAATAGAAGCGATAGGATTCGGAAGAGGGTTGGGAGTGCTTGATGCAAGTAGTGCTAGACTGAAAAATATGTATATGATAGATATTGATCAAATATCTCAACCGGATGCTGAAGAGATTATTAGACTATTTGATATTATTAAGAACAGAGAAGTTATGGATATTGAAGATGAATTAAAAGATCCGGCACGTAGAGAGTTCGACAATAAAGTACTTCAATCAATTGGGGCACAAGATTTATATGATAAAATAAAGGATTCTCTTTTATCACTTCAGCACACAAGACATTGTGTAAAATGAAAAGGAGCTTTTATAGAAGAAACAAGAAAATGTATATATGATTGGTTTGATAGAGGAGAAAACAATTGATAAAAGAGATAGTTATAAAAAATGTGGCTACATATGATGATAAAGGAGTTACCATAGATAATATTGAAAAAATTAATTATATTTATGGTGCAAATGGATGTGGTAAAACTACTATTAGTAATTTGTTAGGAAATTTTGAATTAGAAAAATATTCTGATTGTCAAGTTAAGTGGGCTAATAATGTAGCTGAAAGAGTATTTGTTTATAATAAAACATTTAGAGAAAAAAATTTCAAAGAAAGTGATATTGCTGGTATCTTTACTCTTGGACAAGCAACGACAGAAGAAATACAAGAAATCAATAAGAAGAAAGCAGATTTGGAAGATTTAAAACGAAATATTATTGCTAACAAAAATACCATTGAATCATTAAACAGTAAAATTCAGAAAGAAGAGGCGGATTTTAAAGAAATAATATGGAAGGATGTATATAAAGCCAATGAAGATAAATTTAAGGCAGCTTTTGTTGGCTTTATGAAAAAAGATACTTTTGCTTCTAAAGTGAAAGGAATAGAACTGTCAAGAAATGAGAATGTTGATAGGGACGAGATAGAAAAACGAGCAATTAAATTATTAGGAGATCCACCAGAAAAGAAAGATGGATTTAATAAATTAGCAATTGCAAGTATAAAACAGATAGAAAATTTATCCATATGGGATAAGTGTATAGTGGGTAAAAGAGATATCCCTATTGCGGACCTGATAATAAAATTGGGAAATAGTGATTGGGTAAATCAAGGAAGAAAGTTTCTTTATTCTGGAAGTCAATGTCCTTTTTGTCAAAAAAATACAATAGATGATGCATTTAAAAAGCAATTAGAGGATTTTTTTGATGAAGAATTTGAAAGAGATGTTGAGTTACTAAAAACAAGTAAAAGTCAATATTTGTGTCAAAAAGAGGTGATTATTTCATTTTTGGAATCTATTGAAAATTATGATTTTGAAGATGACGAGAAGCTTAAAATACAACAATTAAAAGAAAAGTTAGTTAATTGTTTTAGAAATAATGAATTACAAATTGATGAAAAAATAAATGAGCCAGGAAAAAAGATAAAGATTACGAGTGTTGAAGATATTGTTGATGAAATTAACAAAATAATTGAAATAAAGAATATAGAAGTAAAAAAACATAATAATCTTGTGGACAATTATCAGGAAGAAAAGAAAAAATTGATTTGCGACATATGGTATTTAATTGCACAAGAAAATAGTGAATTAATCAGTCAACATAAAAATAAAGTGGCAGGATTTACAAAGGGTATTCAAGCTGCTTCTAATAAAAAGATTCAATATGAAAATCAAAAGAGTACTATTGAGTTAGAAATCAGACAAAAGAATAAATCAGTTACAAGTATACAACCAGCGGTTGATGAAATTAATAGGATTTTAGTAAGTTATGGATTTAACAATTTTTCAATTGCGCCATCAACAGAAAAAAATAATCATTATCAAATAAGAAGACCCGATGGGACATTGGTAGAGTCTACATTAAGTGAAGGAGAAGTGACATTTATTACTTTTTTATATTTTCTTCAATGGATTAAAGGTAGTCAAAATGAAGAAGAGGTTACACAGGACAGAATAATAGTTATTGATGATCCTATTTCAAGCTTAGATAGCAATGTACTATTTGTAGTAAGTTCACTTTTAAAAGATGTGATTAATAAAGTTTTAGATGGAAATGTAAATATTAAGCAGGTTATTGTATTGACGCATAATGTGTATTTTCATAAAGAACTTTCATTTATGGGAAATGGAAATAACCCTAATAAGAATATTCATTATTGGATTCTAAGGAAAAAGGATGGTGTTACAAATATACAGTATTATGGAACTGAAAATCCAATATCTTCTTCATATGAGTTGTTGTGGAAAGAATTGAAAGAACAAAATGCTAATTCTGTCATTACTATACAAAATGTTATGAGACGAATAATTGAGAATTATTTTAAAATATTGGGGAAATATAAAGATGACGAATTGATAAATAAGTTTCCTGATTACGAAAGTCAGGAAATCTGCAGATCATTATTATCTTGGATAAATGATGGATCACATTGTATGCCGGATGATTTGTATGTTGAAGCATTGGATGATTCATCAGAAAGATATCAGGAAGTATTTAAAAAGATATTCGAATATACAAATCATATTGAGCATTATAATATGATGATGGGAATTAATGAAAATACCGAATGATTGTAGTACATTACGGACTCCAATCCTCATCCATAGCATCAGCCCAAGCTTGCAACTCGCAATCAAGAGCAAGTGCAGCATACATAAGTGGATTATCAATTGCAAGGTTATCAATAAGCCTTTGAGAGTTAGGTGTAGTATGGAGATTCTTTTCAGCATCAGCACAGGATAAGAATAGAAGTGTATTATCAGCAAAAGCAATATCAATTCCGTTCTTGTATTGATTGTAGTAAGCAAAATGTATTTTCATAGTATTAGTCCTTTCTTTGTCAAAGATATGAGTAGTTCAGGGAACATGTGGGCAGTCAACCGCATACAACACATATGCAACACTGTCATACACAAATCCCCTATTTGTGGGCTTTTCAAGCTATCAAAACATTCTCAAAGAGATAATGATTGCTTGCGAATCGCAATGCAAATGGAAAGCCCTGAAGAATTTATTCTTCAAGGGCTTTTTCTTTGCATTGTGATTCATTAGAATCTAAGAATGACCGAGAAGAAGTGAGCGAAGCGAACGGATTCGAGGCTCATTATTAGATTCGCAAGCAATATTGGGGGATGTCCATAATTCCATAGGAATCTGAAATGGGCAAGATGGAACGAAGTGTAATCGAGCTTATTTCAGAGTTACGCAGATGTTTTGGGGCTTCAAGGGCTTTTTCTTTGCATTGTGATTCTTAGATTCGCAAGCAATATTTTTGCATATTCATAATTCCATAGGAATCTGAAAAAAAGTTTATTTCACCTCAGAAATTCGGATCGAAGGTGTTTTTTTATATAAATTATGATAAAATATATTGTAATAGTTGAAGATTAAATGTAATTAATAAGTTACTTTCATATTAATTAGAATGGAGGGATGTTTATATGACAACTGTAAGCACTAAAAGTGGTAGAATTATAAAAGTTGTATCGAGAGAAGAAGAGAAAAGTACATTGACAGAATCAGATAATGAAATGGATGAAAGAGCGGTTGAGGCTGTTAAGGCAGCAATAAATAAAGCAAAAATTTGTAAAAAACCTATAGCGGGTTACGATAAAGAAAAGAAGCGGGCTTATGTTGAGTATGCAAATGGAGAAAGAAAGTATGCAAAATAGAAAACCGATGATTCTTGTATTAGCGGGACCAAATGGCTCGGGAAAAAGTACAATAACAACTTTTTTCGATAAAGTTGGTAAATATACTAATGCCGATGATGTTGTTGCAACTACAGGAATGGATAATATGAAAGCAGCTCTTATGGTTGATAGGATGAGGTATGAATCGATTGACAAGAAAGAAGATTTTACATTTGAAACAGTCTTGTCATCTGAATATAAGTTAAACATTTTAAGAAAAGCGAAAGAAGACGGATATTTTATAAAATGCGTATTCGTATTAACAGTTGATCCACAAATTAATATTGTCAGAATAGAAGCCCGGGTAGCAGCAGGTGGACATAATGTTGATAGCAGTAAAGTTATTGAAAGATATTATAAATCAATTAATAATATAAAAGAATTACTTAATATATGCGATATTATGCATGTTTATGATAATACTGAAACCCCAAGAAGAATTATTCGTAAACATAAAGAAGAATTATCAATATATCCGAATGAGTATTGGAGTGAGCAGGATATATTAGGATTGATGGAATAATGTTGCTGTTATAAACATTAGGCTGATGCGTAGTTATGGGAACGTGTGGAAAGCCATCAGCATATAACACTATGCAACATTGCCGAACATAAAACACATATTTATGGGTTTTTCTTGTTCTACAAATGCTCCCAAAAGGATAATGATTGCTTGCAAATTGCAGGTGGTATTTTTGTATATTCATAATTCCATAGAAATCTGAAATGGGCGAGATGAAACGAAGTGTAATCAAGCTTATTTCAGAGTTACGCATGTAAAATTTTATAATATAAAATTTAGTACTTTTATTTGTGTAATTCCTATGATAGGATCAAGATCCAAAATCGAAGGAGGTTATACAAAATGACATTAGCAGAAAAGATATTTAATTGTTTTAAGAATTGTGAAAGTTTTTCATTACAAGAAGCATATCAGCAAAATGCTGATAAGCCGCAGGAAACCGTTAGAGCACGTATTTATGAAAAAATAGGTGTTAAGTTTGAAAGGGTGTCAAAGGGTGTATATTGTACTATTGACAATAAAGATGAACAGTGTGTGCTAATAGAAGGTAATGGTAGAGATTTATCTATGTTAAAGGATGGAAGCATTGATTGTATATTCACAGATCATCCTTGGCTAGATGTAAAATCAAATAAAGGTGGAACAAGAAATTTTGCATTATACGATTGTTTTAGATACACATTAGAAGATTTTAAAGAAAAGGCCAGAGTATTAAAAGATGGATGCTTTCTTGTTGAAGTATTACCGGCGGAGAACGAAAATAATTACGAATATCTATATCAAATAAAGAAATATGCTAAAGAAGCCGGATTTGTTTATTATTCTAAAGTATCTTGGAAAAAGGGGACATTTGTAAGCAATACCGGAAGAAAAGCAAAGAATACGCAAGACATAATGATTTTTTCCAAAGGGAAAGCCAGGAGTATGCGATATGATAAAAAAAAGTCCGATATAACAGGTAAAAAGCATTATATGAGTGGATGTAATGGAATGCTACCTACTATGTTTGATGTACAGCCGGTAGCCAGAAAAAATAAAATACATCAGAGTGAATTGCCGGTAGAACTTTGTGAACAAATATTGGAATATGTTACTTATGAAGGTGAGATAGTATTAGATTCATTTGCAGGTAGCGGAGCTGTAGGAGTAGCTGCTTTGAATAAAAAAAGAAGCTGTATACTTGTAGAAATATTGAAAGAAAATATACAAAAAATAAGAGAACGTTTTAATAGCGTATTATATCAAACAGTATTGGAGTGATAGTTTTGAATTTACAAATGGATAGAAGAAAAGCAGAAAATTATTCAAGTAATGCGCAAAAAATAAGAGTTATGACAGAAAATTGGGTAGATAAAAATATGTTTTGTCCTTACTGTGGTAATCCATATGTATCTCATTTTGAAAACAATAGACCTGTGGCTGATTTCTTTTGCCCTTCATGTATGGAAGAATATGAGTTAAAAAGCAAAGGTACATCTATTAGCAATAAGGTAAATGATGGAGCATATAATACAATGATTGAAAGGATTACATCAGTCAATAATCCTAATTTCTTCTTCATGCATTATAATAAAACCAATCTTCAGATTGAAAATTTTGTTATGGTACCAAAATATTTTTTTTCGCCAGACATAATAGAAAAGAGAAAGCCATTGTCAGATACAGCAAGACGGGCAGGCTGGACAGGATGTAATATTTTATTGGGAAGAATCCCGGAAGAAGGAAGAATTTATATTGTACAAAATGAGAAGGAAGTATCTATTGAAAAGATAATCGAAAAAGTACATAAAACAGAATTTTTACGTGGTAGTAAGTTGGATGCAAGGGGATGGACTTTGGATGTGCTAAATTGTGTTAACATGATTGAAAATAAAAATTTTACTTTGGAACAGATGTATAGATTTGAAGAGTTTCTTGCGGGAAAACATCCGGATAACCATCATATAAAAGAAAAAATAAGACAGCAATTACAAATGTTAAGGGATAATGGAATTATAGAGTTTATAGGAAGAGGACGATACAAAAAAATTGGTTGACTTTTGGGGCTAATGCTGGCATAAACACAAAAAGGGGATATTGATAGGCGGTTAGCCCGGTATGTGGACGGATTAGGATAACCGCCTACCGAATAGGGTAGCATTTATATTATGATGACAACAAAAGGATGTAGGCACAATATATTTAAAGTATGACGTTGTAAGTAACGAAAATGCTTATAATTTTATTTCACAATCAGGAGGCAAAATTATGTTTAATATTATAAAAGAGGTTATTGTAAAATGGGACCCCATTCATTTGATGGGATTTGCACCCAAAGATGAGTATGATTACGAATGTCAATTAATATTGGACAGATTTGTAAAAGGTCAGGAAATATTAGGGGAAATAATATATGAAGTGTTTCGCGAAAGTTTTGGTGAAGAGTTTAGAATTGATATATCAAAATGTATGGAAATAGCTGAAGAAATGGAAGGGAGAATAGGCAAACAATGCAGGAATTACTAAAGAAAAAACTAAAAGAGGAAAATTACATCACCAGATTACCGGTTTATTTTATAGGATTGTTTATTATGACATTAGGAATTTCAATGTCAGTGAAATCTGATTTTGGAGTTTCGCCGGTCAGCTCAATACCTTATACCATAACATGTATTACTGGAATGGAAATGGGAAAAGCAACAATACTTTTTCATGTAGGACTGGTGGTTCTTCAAATAATAATTTTAAGAAAAGATTTTAAAATAAAAAATTTATTGCAGGTATTTGTGGGAATTGTATTTGGATACTTTACAACATTTTCTAATTACCTGTTTTCATTTTTACCGGATGTTGATAATATGATTATCAGGATAGCATTAATGCTTGGCAGCGCGGTATTCATTGCCGTGGAAATATTCTTTTATTTGCTGGCAGATATTGTACCCTTAGCAGGGGAAGGTGCTATGCAGGCAATAACTGAAAACTCCAATATTGCTTTTAACAAAGTTAAAATAGGATTTGATGTATCTATGGTTTCGGTATCTCTTATATCCTGTATAGTTGTGCTAAAGGCGTTTGGGTCAGTTGGCATGGGAACTGTTGTGGCAGCAGTCTTAGTTGGAACGGTATTAGGGGCTGTTACTAAAGCATTTGGAGCGAAGAGAGATTATTTATTAGAAGCAGAAAGAAGATAAAAACTATGAACAAGGTACTTATTGTAGATGATGAAAAAGAAATTGCTGATTTAGTTGAAATTTATTTAGAAAATGACGGATATCAGGTTTATAAGTTTTATAATGGGGAAGATGCTCTTAACTGCATACATAATAATGACATAGATTTGGCAATTTTAGACATTATGCTTCCTGATATTGACGGATTCTCACTTTGTAGAAAAATAAGAGAAAAGTTTTACTTTCCTATCATTATGCTAACGGCAAAGGTAGAAGATATGGATAAAATAACGGGACTTACAATTGGAGCAGACGATTACATCACAAAGCCTTTCAATCTATTAGAACTTTTGGCGAGGGTTAAAACTCAGCTTAGAAGGTATACCAGATATAATGGGTTGGAAAATCAGGAGGATAATCAATATGATATTAGGGGACTTCATATCAATAAAGAAAATCATAGCTGTTATTTAAATAAAAAAGAGATATTTCTCACTCCCCTTGAATTTGATATATTGTGGTATTTGTGCGAAAACAAAGGCAAAGTAGTGTCTTCAGAGGAACTGTTTGAAGCTGTATGGAAGGAAAAATACATGGACAGCAACAACACAGTAATGACTCATATTGCGAGAATCAGGGAAAAGATGAAAGAGCCGGCAAGAAATCCTAAATATATAAAAACCGTTTGGGGTGTGGGCTACATAGTTGAGGAATAAATAAATGAAAAGTAAAATAACAGAGAGATTCATAAGAAAATACATAGTAACAGGTGCGGTTTTTACTCTTTTAGTTATTGGGTTGGCTGTGGGAGCTGTTATATTATGTCATACCAGAATATGGTATGGAGATGACCCTACCTATATATTTCTAAAAATGATAGACCAAAACAAGTGGCAGATAGGCATTGGTTTTGTGGGCATTGGATGGATTATTATAGCATGTTTTTTTATGGTGAAATGGATTGGATATATTGGTGAAATTGCTTTGGCTTCAGAGAAACTTGCCGATTTGTCAGAGGATACAATTATACTTCATGACGATTTGAAGGAAATTCAGGATCAGTTAAATGAATTAAGAAAAAAAGCAATTAAAAATGCCAGGGTTGCAAAAGAGGCGGAGCAAAGAAAGAATGATTTAATAGTATATTTAGCCCATGATTTAAAAACCCCCCTTACAAGTGTTATAGGCTACCTTACCCTGCTGAGTGAGGAACCGGACATACCGGCAAAAACACGGGCAAAATATGTGGGAATTACTTTAAGGAAGGCAGAACGCTTAGAGGAACTAATTAATGAATTTTTTGATATTACAAGATTTAACCTTAGCAAAATTGAAATTGATTTGGAGAAAACCAATTTAAGCAGAATGATTGAGCAGGTGTGCAATGAATTTATCCCGGTTCTTATGCAAAAAGGTCTTACATGGAATCTGGCAATTACTCCTGACATTTTTATTATGTGTGACACTGACAAAATCCTAAGGGTATTTGATAATCTTATAAGAAATGCCATAAATTACAGTTATAATGATACGGAAATAAAATGTAGTCTTACATTAGAAGACAATGTTGTATATTTCAAAATAAAAAACAAGGGAAAGACTATTGCACCTGAAAAATTAAAGCGTATTTTTGAACAGTTTTTCAGACTCGATTCCTCCCGTGGAACAGCTACCGGCGGCGCAGGGTTAGGACTTGCCATAGCAAAAGAAATAGTGGAACTTCACGGCGGAACAATTACAGCAGAAAGTAGGGATGAAAGCATTGCCTTTCAGGTGGCACTTCCATTAAGTGAGCCTTAAGAATTTCGTAAGAAATATGCAAGTGTTTTGAAACAATGGTTATACAAATAATTAAAACATAAAAATCTCCTATAAGTTAAACTTTTAATGAAAACAAAGTATAACTTGTAGGAGGTTTTTTACATATGAAAAGGAGAAGAAGGAGAAAAATAAGAGTTGTAAGGGTGACAATTTTTGTAGTAGCTATACTTATTGTAATATTTGTAGGAAGTAAAGGGGCAGGTTTTCTCATAAACCTAAAGCAAACAGACACAGAAGAGGTTACGGCAAAATATAAAGCAGAAACTCCCGTAAAAAGAGATTATAATGAAGCAGAGAAAAAATTAGCCGGGCTATCTGAAAAATATCCGGAATTTAAGCCAATATATAATAACAGAAATGAGTATCCGCAGGAAATAATAAAATCTCTTTGCAATACGCCTGAAATGATTGAATTTGTTAAGGGATACTTAGATTCAGGTAATAAGGCAAAGGGAGGTCTTACAAAGAAAGAAAAACAGGCGAAAATACCATTACTGATTCAGTGGGATAAAAGATGGGGGTACGCACCTTATGGAGAATCAGATATAGGAATGGCAGGGTGTGCACCAACGTGTTTATCCATGGTAATTGTAGGATTAACTCATGATGACAGTGCGACACCATATGAGGTAGCAAAGTACGCACAGGATAATGGGTACTATGTGGAAAATACGGGAACATCCTGGGGTCTTATGACGGAGGGGACAGCAGATTTTGGCGTAGATGGCAGGGAAATATCTCTTGACAGGGAAACGGTTATGTCTAATTTGCAGCAGGGAAATCCCATTATTTGCAGTGTAAGACCGGGAGATTTTACAACGGAGGGACATTTTATTGTACTTACTTCTGCTCAAAATAATAAGGTAAAAGTAAATGACCCTAACAGCAGATCAAGGAGCCGGTTATGGGATTACGACAAAATTGAAGGACAGATAAAAAATCTGTGGGCTTTTAGTTTAAAATCTTAAATAAAAATTTTCTAATACAAATTTTATTGATTTTATCAATTAAATATGTATAATACTAAGGTAGGGAACCTGGACTGGATATGTACGGTATGGTTCTTTACTATTGTTGATATAATATTCTGCATGGCAGATATTAATTATATCACAAAATAAGAAGAAAAGAGGTTTTAAGGCAACATGGCAGAGATTAATTTAAGCAAGTATGGTATTACAGGTACCACAGAAATCGTGTACAACCCTTCTTATGAATTATTATTCGAAGAAGAAACAAAGCCGGAACTTGAAGGCTACGAAAAAGGAAAGGAAAGTGAACTTGGTGCAGTTAACGTTATGACTGGTATTTACACAGGACGTTCACCTAAAGACAAATTTATCGTAGAAGATGAGAATTCAAAGGACACTGTATGGTGGACAACTGATGAATACAAGAATGACAATCATCCGGCTAGCAAGGAAGCTTGGGAAACAGTAAAGGATATTGCAATTAAAGAACTTTCAAATAAGAAGCTTTATGTTGTAGATGCTTTCTGTGGAGCAAACAAAGATACACGTATGGCAATTCGTTTTATCGTAGAAGTTGCTTGGCAGGCTCATTTCGTAACAAATATGTTCATTAAGCCAACAGCTGAAGAACTTAAGGACTTTGAACCTGATTTCGTTGTTTACAACGCATCAAAGGCAAAAGTTGAAAATTATAAAGAATTAGGACTTAACTCAGAAACAGCTGTAATGTTCAACATTACAAGCCGTGAGCAGGTTATTGTTAATACATGGTACGGTGGAGAAATGAAGAAAGGTATGTTCTCAATGATGAACTACTATCTTCCACTTAAGGGAATTGCTTCAATGCATTGTTCAGCTAACACAGACTTGAATGGTGAAAACACAGCAATCTTCTTTGGACTTTCAGGAACAGGTAAGACAACACTTTCAACAGATCCTAAGCGTCTCCTTATTGGTGATGATGAACATGGTTGGGATGACAATGGTGTATTCAACTTTGAAGGTGGATGTTACGCTAAGGTTATCGACTTAGATAAGGATTCAGAACCTGACATTTATAATGCAATCAGACGTGATGCACTTCTTGAAAATGTAACACTTGATGAAAATGGAAAGATTGATTTTGCAGATAAGAGCGTAACAGAAAATACACGTGTATCTTATCCAATTAATCATATTGAAAATATTGTACGTCCTATTTCATCAGCACCTGCAGCAAAGAACGTAATTTTCTTATCAGCAGATGCTTTCGGAGTACTTCCTCCTGTATCAGTTCTTACACCTGAGCAGACACAGTACTACTTCTTATCAGGATTTACAGCAAAACTTGCAGGTACAGAACGTGGAATTACAGAACCTACACCTACATTCTCAGCATGTTTCGGACAGGCTTTCTTAGAGCTTCATCCTACAAAGTACGCTGAAGAATTAGTTAAGAAGATGGAAAAGAGTGGCGCTAAGGCATACTTAGTAAACACAGGATGGAACGGAACAGGAAAGAGAATCTCAATTAAAGATACAAGAGGAATTATCGATGCTATCTTAAATGGTGATATTTTAGATGCACCTACAAAGAAGATTCCTTACTTCAACTTTGAAGTTCCAACAGAACTTCCTGGAGTTGACCCTGCAATTCTTGATCCAAGAGATACTTATGCTGATGTTTCAGAATGGGAAGCTAAGGCTAAGGACTTAGCTGAAAGATTCAACAAGAACTTCGCTAAGTACGAAGGAAATGAAGTTGGTAAGGCTTTAGTTTCAGCAGGACCACAGATTTAATAAGAAATTATTGATATAAAAAGACAACCACGTTTGGGATTATCCATAAACGTGGTTGTTTTTGTGTATTTAAGACTATTTATAATGTTGCCGTATAAAAATTAGATAATTACATGTTTTCACAAATGAAATCCGTTATTTTCCTTACAGATGTACTCATTGCTATGTTTTTGTTGGTTACTAAACATATTTCACGTTCAGGTAAAGGTTTTTCTAATTCAATAGGAAAAACTTTGCCGGCAGCAATAACCTCTTCTGCTAATTCCTTAGGATAAAAACCTATGCCCAGGTTGTGGATTACCATAGGAAGAATCTGATCTGTGGTGGCAACCTCCATGTCAGGGTTAAAGGGAATATTATTACTTATATAGTATTTGTTATATAACTTATGAGTTCCGGTTCCTTCTGATAATGTAATAAGAGGAATTTCTGTTAAATCCTTTAGGTACTGTTTGTGAGCTGTAAGATATTTATATTTTGGGCCACAAATCAATATTTCCTCATATGTGGTAAGGGAAAACTGATTCATGGTCTTTTTTAACTTAAAGGGTGTTGTAACAACAGCAAAATCTATTAAATTAGCTTCTAATGAACGAATGGCATCAGGAGAAGAGTAGTTAAGTATACGGATACGCACATTAGGATATTCCTTGCGAAAAAATTCCAACTTGCTTAACAGTAAAAGCCTTAAGGCGTTTTCACTGGCACCAATGGTAATAATACCGTTTTCCAAGGTTCTATCCTGACGCAATTCTTCTTCGGCTAAAGAAAGCTGCTTGTATGCAATGGCAACATGCTTATATAATTTTTCGCCTTCAGGGGTAAGAACAATGCCACGGTTAGAACGGAGAAATAATGTACATTCTAATTCCTGCTCTAAATTGTTCATGCATCTTGTAATATTAGGCTGGTTATTGTGAAGAATATCAGCAGCCTTTGTAAAACTTTTATATTTTGCCACAAAATAAAATATTCTGTAATAGTCATATGTAATCAAATTTTTGCCCTCCTAAAACACAAAAATATAGTTAATAAACAGTTAACATTGTGCTTATATTGTAATATTTGTGAAAAAAATGTCAATGTTTTCGTGAAAAATAGCTTTTTAGACACGAGCATAAAAAATAATATAGTAAAAATTGCCATAAAAATGTGACAATTGTACAAAAAACTCGTCAATATAACTTAATTCAAAATTATAATACAAAAATAATATAATGAATATATCAAATATGTATTTTACATATTACAAAACTTGGAAGTATAATACAAACATCGAAGAAAATACATTAATAATTGTCTTAGAAAGGGGTGAAACTGTTGAATGACATCGTGGACAGATTGTTAGAAGAATTAAACTGCGATACAGTTTTTGAAATTCCAATCTTTGGCGGGATTCCAATTTATGAATCGGTTGTGGTAACCTGGATTATAATGGCTGTAGTATTTCTTTTATGTATTATTTTTGTAAGAAATCTTAAGGTTGAAAATCCTGGTAAAAAACAATTGGTTCTGGAGACAGCAGTTCAGGGACTGTATAATTTCTTCAAGGACACAATAGGGGAGCATGGAACTGCATACATACCATATCTTATGGCAGTTGCACTTTACATAGGTATTGCAAACCTGATTGGTCTGTTAGGTTTTAAACCACCAACAAAGGATATGAATGTTACGGTAGCTTTAGCAGTTATGAGCATCGTGTTAATTGAAGTATCCGGAATAAGACAAAAGGGTACTAAGGGCTGGCTGAAAAGTTTTGCAGAGCCTATGCCAATTGTATTACCAATAAACGTTTTAGAGATTTTCATTAAACCGTTGTCATTGTGTATGCGATTGTTTGGTAACGTACTTGGATCTTTTGTAATTATGGAATTGATAAAAATTATAATTCCTCCGGTTTTACCGGCAGTATTCAGTTGTTATTTTGATATTTTTGACGGATTAATACAGGCATATGTATTTGTATTTCTAACCGCATTGTTTATTAAAGAAGCCACTGAATAAATAATAAAAAATATAGATAAGAAAGAAAAGGAGAAATCAATATGTCAACATCATTATTAGTAGCAATAGGAGCAGGAGTAGCAGTATTAACAGGTATTGGAGCAGGTATTGGAATCGGTAAGGCAACAGCATCAGCATGTGACGCAATTGCAAGACAGCCGGAAGCAGAAGGAAAAATCAGTAAGTCACTTCTTTTAGGATGTGCACTTGCAGAAGCAACAGCTATTTATGGTTTCGTAATTGCATTGTTAATAATCCTTCTTTTAAAATAATAAAGCAGAAAGGCAGGAAAGCATATGCTTAGTTTAAATGCATGGAACATTATATGGATAGTTGTCAATCTGTTAGTTTTGTACCTTATATTTAAAAAATTCCTTTTTCAGCCTGTGTTAAATGTAATTAAAGCAAGAGAAGATTTAATTAATGAACAGTTAGAGAATGCTAAAAAAACTAACGAAGATGCATTGGAGAAGAAAAAGAACTATGAGGAACAGTTAAGTCTTGCAAAGGGTGAAGCAGATAAGATTATCATGGAGGCAAGAGAACGTGCTGAAAGTGAAAAGGTTAAAACTATGGAAAAAACCAGAAAAGAAGCACAAACCATGATGGATAGGGCAAAAGCCGATATTGCAAGAGAGGAAGAAAGTGCCAGAAGGGCAGCTCAGGCTGATATTGCCAGACTTGCTATGGTAGCAGCAGAAAAAATTATAAAATCAGGTGATGAGAGTGACAAGAGAATCAGTAAATAATGCAAAGGTATTATACCGTTTATCTTTTGACAGAAGTGAAGTAGAAAGAGCACAGGAGATTTACTTTTTGAGTTCTAAGTTACAGCAGGTTATGAATAACCCAACCATACCTTATGAAAAAAAGGCGGATATACTGGAAAAGATTTTTTCTAAGGCTGGTATTTCAGAGAAACTTGTAAAGTTTTTTCAGGTTATGTGTAAGCATAATGAAAGCTGTGAAATGAAAGATATTTTTAAAGAGTATTATCGATATAGCGATAAAATGAAAAAAATAATAAGAGCACAATTCTTTTGTACTTCATCAGTTACTGCAAAGGAAGAGGAGAAGGCAAAAGAATTACTTTCAGAGAAGTATAGCGGCTACACCATAGATTGGAAAAAAACAGTTGATGATACTTTGCTTGGCGGTTACATAGTAAAAGTTGGAAATATAGAATATGACAAAAGCTATAGAAACCGTTTAAGACAGCTGGAAGAAAAATTAACCGGGAGGTGAAATAAGTGAGTGCGATTAGTGCAACAGATATAATCTCTATTATACAAAGTGAAATCGAAGGTTTTGATTTCAACGAAAATGGCGAAAAAGAAACAGGAACCGTTATATGGGTAGGCGATGGTATTGCAACCATATATGGAATCGAACATGCCATGTATGGTGAGATTGTTGTTTTTGATAATGGAGTAAAAGGAATGGTTCAGGATATCCGTCAAAATGAAATCGGATGTATTTTGTTTGGACGTGATACGGGAATCAAAGAAGGAACTAAGGTAGTAAGAACAAAGAAAAAAGCCGGAGTTCCGGCAGGAAAAGGTTTTATAGGCAGAGTTGTAAATGCATTGGGAGAACCTATTGACGGAAAAGGAAACATAGAAGAAGAGGCATACATGCCGGTGGAAAATGAAGCTCCCGGCATTGTAGAGCGTAAATCAGTAGATACACCAATGGAAACAGGAATTTTGTCCATTGACTCAATGTTCCCTATTGGACGTGGTCAGAGAGAGTTGATTATCGGTGACAGACAGACAGGAAAAACATCCATTGCCACAGATACCATAATCAATCAGAAGGGCAAGGATGTTATATGTATATATGTTGCCATTGGACAAAAGGCATCAACTGTAGCAAAGATAGTTTCAACGTTAGAAACTCATGGGGCAATGGATTATTCCATAGTAATGTCATCTACAGCCAGTGATGCAGCATCATTACAGTACATAGCACCATATGCAGGTACAGCCATGGCAGAGTATTTTATGCATCAGGGAAAAGACGTACTTATTGTATACGATGATTTATCAAAGCATGCGGTAGCATACAGAGCCATATCATTATTGTTAGAGCGTTCACCGGGACGTGAGGCATATCCGGGAGACGTATTCTACCTTCATTCAAGATTGTTGGAGCGTTCAAGTAAGTTAAGTGATGAATTAGGTGGCGGTTCCATAACAGCCCTTCCTATTATTGAAACTCAGGCAGGAGATGTGTCAGCATATATTCCTACAAACGTTATTTCAATTACTGATGGTCAGATATTCCTTGAAAGCAACTTATTCTTCTCAGGTATGAGACCGGCAGTAAACGTTGGCCTTTCCGTATCCCGTGTAGGTGGTGCGGCACAGACTAAGGCAATGAAGAAAGCAGCAGGAAGCGTAAGAATTGATTTGGCACAGTATAGGGAAATGGAAGTGTTTACCCAGTTTTCATCAGATTTGGACGAAACTACAAAGAAACAGCTTAATCACGGAAAAGCTCTTATGGAATTATTGAAGCAGAAGCTGTGTAAGCCTTATTCATTACATGAAAAGGTTCTTATACTGCATATGGCAAATAATGGAGTTTTTGATGATATTCCAACTGATGAAGTTAAGTCATATTGCGGAGAAGTATTAAATTATATTGATTTGAAGCATCCGGAAATTTCAGAGGAAATAGAGACCAAAAAAGATTTATCAGATGAATTGTCAAAGGCAATATTAGCAGCAGCTGATGAATATAAGGCTACTAAGTAATTGATGGATTTTTGAAGTAAGAGAGGTCAGAAATGGCAAACACAAAGGAAATTCAGGAGAGAATGGCGAGTATCAATGATACACTTAAAATAACAAATGCAATGTATATGATTTCCTCGTCAAAGTTAAAAAAATCAAAGAAAATGCTGGAAGATACGGAACCTTATTTTTACGCGTTACAGTCTCAGATGGGGCGAATTTTAAGACATGTTCCGGATATGGAAAGCATATTTTTTAGAACAAGTGAAAAAAGTCCTGAAGAAAAGAGAGCCGGGTACATTGTTATTACGGCGGATAAAGGACTTGCAGGTTCATACAATCATAACATATTAAAAATTGCAGAAGAACATCTGAAAAGTCAGAAGAAGCACAAGCTTTTTGTACTGGGAGAGGTAGGAAGGCATTATTTTGAAAAAAGAGGATGCCATATTGATAAGCAGTTTCATTACACAGTTCAGAATCCTACCTTAAACAGGGCAAGAAACATTACGGAGGAATTACTTCTTTCATATATAAAGGGTGAACTTGATGAAATATATATTATATATACAAAGATGGTTAGTCCCATAAAGGAAGAGGCGGAGCTTTTACAGTTACTTCCTCTTAAAAAAGCAGACTTTCAAGTTCAGATTCCGGCAGGAATACCTATAGAGCAGGTATCCTTCAGACCATCGCCGGAGGAGGTTATGAACAGAATTGTTCCAAGATATATTGAAGGTTTTGTATATGGTGCTTTAGTTGAAAGTTATTCCTGCGAACAAAATGCAAGAATGATGGCTATGGAAGCTGCAACTAAAAGTGCTAAAGATATGTTGCATGAATTAAGTATTTTATACAATCGTGCAAGACAGGCTGCCATTACTCAGGAAATTACCGAGGTAATAGCAGGTGCAAAGTCTCAGAAAAAGAAAAAGTAGCATAATACATAGAATTTATCTACAGTTAAGATTCATAAAATGGAGGAACATTTTATATGGAAACAGGAAAAATAGTACAGGTTTTAGGTCCTGTTGTGGATGTTGTCTTTGAAAACGGAAAGCTTCCGGCAATTAAAGATGCATTAGAAGTACAAAACGGTGACAAAAAATGTGTTATGGAAGTGGCACAGCATATAGGAAATGATGTTGTACGTTGTGTAATGTTAGCGTCAAGTGAGGGACTTTCAAGAGACATGGAAGTAGTGGCAACGGGAAGTGGTATAAAGACACCTGTTGGTGAAAAAACATTAGGTCGTCTCTTTAACGTATTAGGAGAGGCAATAGATGGTGGCGAGCAGCCTGACAGTGAAGAAAAATGGGTAATTCACAGAGAAGCACCTAGCTTTGAAGAACAAAATCCTGCACAGGAAATATTAGAGACAGGAATTAAGGTTATTGATTTGTTAGCACCATATGCAAAAGGTGGTAAAATCGGTTTGTTCGGTGGTGCCGGTGTTGGTAAGACAGTGCTTATTCAGGAACTTATCAGCAACGTAGCAACTGAGCATGGCGGATATTCCATATTCACAGGTGTTGGAGAAAGATCCCGTGAAGGTAATGATTTGTGGACAGAAATGAAAGAGTCAGGGGTTCTGGAAAAAACAGCCTTAGTGTTCGGACAGATGAACGAGCCACCTGGAGCACGTATGCGTGTTGCTGAAACAGGACTTACAATGGCAGAATATTTTAGAGATGTGGAACATCAGAATGTATTATTGTTTATAGATAATATTTTCAGATTTACCCAAGCGGGTTCAGAGGTATCAGCCCTTTTAGGACGTATGCCGTCAGCGGTAGGTTATCAGCCAACCCTTGCCAATGAAATGGGTGAACTTCAGGAAAGAATTGCCTCTACAAAGAATGGTTCAATTACATCAGTACAGGCAGTATATGTGCCGGCTGATGACTTAACTGACCCGGCACCTGCTACAACATTTGCCCATTTGGATGCTACAACAGTTTTATCAAGAAAGATTGTTGAACAGGGTATTTACCCGGCAGTTGATCCCTTGGAGTCTACATCACGTATATTAGAGGAAGATATTGTTGGAAAAGAACATTATGATGTAGCACGTAAGGTTCAGGAAATTCTTCAGAAATACAAGGAATTACAGGATATTATCGCAATTCTTGGTATGGAAGAGTTATCAGAAGATGATAAAATGCTTGTATATAGAGCAAGAAAAATCCAGAAGTTTTTGTCACAGCCATTCCATGTGGCAGAAAACTTTACAGGGGTTAAAGGTGTATATGTTCCTCTTAGCGAGACAATAAAGGGCTTTAAGGCTATAATTGACGGCGAGATGGATGAATATCCTGAGAATGCATTCTTTAACGTAGGAACTATTGAAGATGTAAAGAAAAAAGCTGAAAGTATGGCTGAATAATGTTACAAAATTGGCTTTTGATACTCACATCATAATACATTGTTTTCAAATGAAAACGGAATGGGGTAACATATGGCAACAAATACATTTAATTTAAATATAATTGCCGCAAACAGAGTGTTCTTTTCGGGAAAATGCTCATCGGTTATTGTGCCGGCACATGACGGTCAGGAAGAAATTATGGCACACCATGAAAATATGGTAAGTGCCGTGGAAAATGGAGTCTTGAAGTTCAAAAAAGACGGAGAAAAAGACTACGAAACAGTTGTAGTTGGTGCAGGCTTTGTTGAAACCATAAATAACCGAGTTACGGTTTTGGTGGAAACTGCAGAGAGGCCGGAAGAAATCGATAAGGTAAGGGCTGAGGAAGCAAAAGAAAGAGCTCAGGAGCAATTGAGACAGAAGCAGAGTATCCAGGAGTATTACCACTCCAGAGCATCTCTTGCAAGAGCAATGACAAGACTTAAGGCTACAAGCGGTAAATAATTTACGAATGAAATGATATAAAGAATTAATTTAGCAGTTGGAGTGTTAATGGTGAAATATCCATTAAATACCACAACTGCTTTTTTTATAAAAGTTGAAAATAACGTGGGAACACATTGAAAAAAGAAACAATTATAAAATTAGAAGCCTTTAATAAGAAAAAACAACATTATATAATTTAAGTATATTATTATCATAAGAGAGGAGAGTTGTTATGAAGAATAGAATATTGGCTTATATAGTAATTATTGCCACGGTTTTTCAGATGTTTTCAGGGATATCCCATGACTTTAAAAGTATGAATGTAATGGCGGATGAAAATGAATTATCACAACCGAAAATGGTTGATGGTACATATCAGATTTCAAGTGCAAAGGAATTAATGTGGGCAAAAGAAAATCCCGGTAAGGACTATATACTTACTAGTGACATTGATTTATCAGGATATGAAAATTTTCAGGGAATTGGAACTGAAACAGAACCTTATTCAGGGGAATTTAATGGAAATGGACATTCTATAAAGATAGGAATTAACAGGACGGATTCAACGGAGGAGATAGAGAAAATAGGCCTGTTTAATTATGTTTCAGGAGAAATACATAATTTGGTTGTTACAGGAAGTATAAATGTTTCTGTGGCAGGTGGATATGTAGGAGGAATTTCAGCTGTACTATCAGGAGGATATATATATGACTGTACAACGGATGTAGCAATTAATGCCACAGGAACGAAAGAGGCGCTAAATGTAGGTGGAATAGCAGGAGGTGTGAAAAATGAACAAAAGGAAAGTACCATTGAAAATTCTGTGAATAATGGTGAGATAAATGTTAATGCCATGTCAGCCCAAAGAGGGGAAAATGATTATAACAACGGTACATCAGGAGCTGTTGGAGGAATAGTAGGGTTAGTGGTTGCTAAAAGTGGTGTTAAAGTAGCAAGAACCATTAATAATGGTGAGATTATTGTAAATGGCGGTAAGGACAATATAGGTGGAATTGTGGGACAAACTTCCGTTAATGAAAATTCTACATATGTTGATATAAGTTATTGTGCCAATAAAGGTAATATAGAGGTATATAAAACAGAAGGGGAAAGAGCAGCAGGAATTATAGGATATGTTAAGAGTGGAAAAATAAGATATTGTTACAATGTGGGAAATGTAGTGGAATACACTGATAATGGAAATACATTGGCAAGAAACGGATATGGAAATTATTTTGGAATATTTGGTTATGCAAACCTGTCATCTGATAACAAGTTGTCTGTATTATATTGCTATAATGCCAGTGAGAAAAAACTTGAGGCAGAAATATGTGTAGTTAGAAATCCTTCTAATGGAGAATTTAAAAATTTCTATATGTCAGGCAGAAGTGAATATGAAACAGAATTAAATAGTAATGCAACAGCAGGTACAGCAGGAGAAACATTTCAAAATTCAACTGAATTGTATAATAAAATAACAGCTTATACTGAGGGTGCAAGTGCCTATAGGAAAAACAGTCAGGGGGGTTATCCGGTGCTTTATTTTGAAAAAAACGCTGTATATGAAAGCAATCCCACAGATAATGATACAGTAGATGTTAAGTTAGAAAATATGCCAAAATACATTGACGGAGTGGTTTCTGATAACATTTATAATTGTGGCCCGGGTATGGCAAGTGATGAAAATGGAACCACATCAGAGGATGCAAAGATGGTTGTAATAAAAGATACAAGTAGGAGCACTTTTGAGGATTATGTAGACAAGTTAGTGTGCAGAGGGTACGGGAAAACGAGCAAGAGAGAGATGGAAAACAATATGTATTATACTTTAACTAAAGCTGGACGTATATACTATATATATTATACTTATAGTAAAAATGAAGTAAGGGTAATATGCGATTATGCTTCAAATACATTGCTTTCAAACATCAGCACAAAACTGACAGGTGACAGTGAAACAGAAATGTATATGTATAGCATAGATTACACTAAAGGAGAATCAACTACCAGTGTAACGGATTACTGGCAGATAGATTGTGGTATGATGTTTATAATAAAGCTGGCAGATAACAGTCTGTTCTTAATTGACAGTGGACATGAAAGGCAGTCATCAAAGGAGGCAATGGCAGCTGAACTTAATTTTATGAGAAAAATAACAAATACCTCCGAAAATGATAAAGTTAAAATAAGAGGATGGTTTTTCTCACATGCCCATGGAGATCACGTTTTTGGGGCACATCAATTTGTAACAATGTATCATGACTACATCGATGTGGAAAGTGTGTTGTTTAATTTCCCGGCATATGGAGTCGTAGGTGGTTATGATGGGGGAACCTTTAAAATGAAAAAGGCATTTAACACATATTTTCCAAATGTTAATCATGTATCTCTTCATACAGGACAGAGGTTTTCAATGCAGGGGGTTAATTTTGACGTAATGTGTACTCATGAAGATTGGGTAAGTACTGATGGAAAAACCACTTTAGGCGGTGACATGAATACAGCATCCACAGTGCTTAAGATTACAATAAACGGAAAAAGTCTTATGTTGCTAGGGGATATTAAAAAAAGTGACCAATTGGAAAAAATGTACGGAAATGAGCTAAAAAGTGATATGGTTCAGGTTGCCCATCATGGATATAACCGCCTTACATCTTTATATAAAGCCATTGGTGCAAAATATGCTATATGTCCTAATTCGGAAGAAAATGCAGGGCTTAATAGCGGTAACAAACAAAAATTGCAGGATATTTTAGATGCAGGTGCAACTAAAGCAATATTTGCAGGGGAATATACCTACAAAATAACAACAGATAACGGAATACAAATGAGTACCTATGATAATTATAGAAAAGAGCTGGGAATAGATTTTGATGCACCAGGTGGTAATTTAAGCGAAGTAAATGGGAAAAATGCCGTAATAGGAAGGGATAGTGATATTGAAAAGGGAAAAAAATTAAGAGATGAGTTAATAACAGTGTCTGTAAATGGTTCACCGGTATCATCAAAGAATGCAGGAAATGCCATAAGAACAGAAAATGCATATATGGCATTTGACGGTTCAACATCCACGAAATATTGTACGGAAACCATACCGGCAAATATAAAGTGGAAGACAACTAAACCGGTTTCCATAGATGAATATGTTTTATATACTGCAAATGACACACAAAATAATCCTGGAAGAAATCCCGTAAAATGGATATTAAAGGGTTCAAATGATGGAAAAAACTGGAATATAATTGATGCTGTGTCAGATGGAAATTTACCGGCTAAAAATTATACAGGAACTATTTTTAAATCAAAGAATCCGGGAAAGTATTGCTATTTCGCAATTTGCTTTTTGGAAATAAACAGTGGAAACATATTACAGTTATCAGAAATTGAACTAATAGAGAATCAGCAGCAAAACATATCAGATAAGGTTAATGTTCAGGGATTTCAGATTAGCAATGTATTAAAGGGAATTAGAACAGTATCCACCGTGGAGCCGCAAATAGACGGCATGGAAGTGATTGAATTTGGCAACGTTTACGGTGTAGATGAAAATGGTGTAAGTGAAGATGATATGTATGTTGGAAGTGAAAGTAAATATATTTCCACAGTGAAGGCAACAGAAAATGGAATTATTAATAAACAGTATTCATCATCTGAAACGGCTGTAAATTATGTTATGACAATGTGTGACAACGGAACAACAGTGGCTGCATATACAAGAAAGTATTATGTAAGAGCTTATGCAAAACTATCTGATGGTAGTTACCTTTATAGTAAAGTATATAGTTATTCCATATATGATGTGGCAAAAAAACTATATGATAATGCATTAATGTCTACATATGCAGGTCACAGGTATTTATATGAGGATATATTAACAGTTGTTGATAGTAATTACAAAGAAGTAAAGTATAATTGGGGAGGAACTATAGCAAGATAAATAACAAAAAAAGTGGTATAATGAAGTCATAAAAATTAAGGGAGATAAGTTATGACCGATATTAACACAGATACAATAAAAAACATGATTAACCTGGCAATAGAGCAGATAAAATATTCATACGCCCCTTACTCTGATTTTAAGGTAGGAGCGGTGCTCATGTCAAAAACAGGAAAGTTATACACGGGATGTAATATTGAAAATGCAGCATACACTCCTACAAACTGTGCTGAACGTACGGCATTTTTCAAAGCCATAAGTCAGGGAGAAAGGGAGTTTATGGGAATATGTATTGTTGGAGGAAAAGGAGGAAAAATAGAAGAGATGACAGCACCCTGTGGCGTTTGCAGGCAGGTGATGATGGAATTTTGTAATCCTGAATCATTTGAAATAATATTGGCAGTTAATGAGAATAATTATAAAATATTCAAATTAAAGGAAATATTACCCTTGGGATTTGGCCCTGAGAATATAAGGAGGAAACAAAAATGAAGAGAGTGTTTTTAATTGTTTTAGACAGCTTTGGAATAGGGGAGGCACCGGATGCTGATAAATTCGGAGACGTAGGAGCCAATACTCTTAGAACCATAAGTGGCAGTCCTAAATTTAACTGCCCCAATATGACTAAACTTGGATTGTTTAATGTTGAAGGTACGGATTATAAGGAAGGCGTTGAAAATCCAATAGGAATGTATGGAAAAATGCAGGAAGAAAGCATGGGAAAGGATACTATTATTGGACACTGGGAATTAGCAGGACTTGTAAGTCATAAACCTATGCCAACTTTCCCACAGGGCTTTCCGGATAGTTTTGTAAAAGAATTTGAAAAGAAAACAGGAAGAAAATGCTTATGCAACAAGCCATATTCAGGAACGGAGGTAATAAAGGATTATGGTGAGGAGCATATGAAAACGGGAGCGTTGATTTTGTACACCAGTGCAGATAGTGTGTGTCAGATTGCAGCTAATGAGTCGATAGTTCCTGTAGAAGAATTATATGAATATTGCCGTATGGCAAGAGAAATGCTAATAGGAGATATGGCTGTGGGAAGAGTTATTGCAAGACCTTTTGAGGGTACGAATAAGGATGATTTTAAACGTACCACCAGACGTCATGATTTTGCATTGTCTCCATTTGCGGATACAATGCTTGACAAGATAACTAATTCCGGAAAAGAAGTTATAAGCATTGGAAAAATTGTTGATATTTTTAATAACAGAGGAATAACTAAATTTTATCGCACCACAGGAAATCAGGAGGGAATGGAAAAAATCGCTCAGGTTGCAAAAGAAGATTTTAACGGCTTGTGTTTCCTTAATCTAGTTGACTTTGATATGCTGTATGGTCACAGAAGAAATATTGAAGGTTACGCTAATGCGGCAACGGAGTTTGACAGATTTTTAGGTGGATTTATGGAACAGTTAAGGGATGAGGATTTGCTGATAATTACAGCCGACCATGGCTGTGATCCGGCGTTTACAATGACTACGGATCACACAAGAGAATACGTTCCTTTGCTAATTTACAATAAAAATATTAAACCGAAAAATCTTGGAATAATAAAGGGATTTTCTTATGTTTCAAAGGTAGTATGTGAAAGTCTTAACATTTAAAAAAATAACACTGAAATAAAAATATTACACCTTATATAATCATAGTATCTGGTATAAGATAAAGCTATATTGAGGTAGCATAAAGGGTATAAAATATTTTGGAAAGTGGAGTAAAGTAAAAACGGTAAAAGTTAAAAAGTAGTAATTTCATCATATTGAAACTGTCATGTTGATAAATAAAAATGTCCCATGGCAGTTTCTTTTTTTGTGCAAAAAACTATTGACATATTATGGCATATATAATAATATAACATATGAACAATGGTTCATATGTTTAAAAGAAAGGAATGATACACAGAAGTATCAGGTAAATCATATGGAAGAAAAGTTACAGAGTTGTGGAGAGCATCATCACCATGATGATGTGGTAGAAAGCAGAAGCTTAAATATGCCGGACGAAGGTATGCTTTGTGATTTGGCAGAATTTTTTAAGGTGTTTGCCGACTCCACCAGAATTAAAATTTTATATGCATTGTCAGAAGGTGAGTTGTGCGTATGTGATATTTGGCAAAGTTTAGGACTTACACAGTCAGCAGTATCACATCAGCTTAGAATTTTAAAACAGATGCGGTTAGTAAAGTACAGAAAAGAGGGAAAAACTATATACTATTCATTAGATGACGGACACATCCAGTCCATATTAAATCAGGGCCTAGAACACGTTATGGAGTAGGAGGAAACAAAATGAACGGAGTTCATTTTCTATAAATGTTTCCGACGAAATGCCGCTGACCGAAGGGAGGGGGCGCTACAATAATTAATTAGGAGGAAGGACAATGAATTTATATGACAAAATAATAAACAGAAAAAATGAACGTAGTCATGAAGGTGGAAGTGCTAGTCACAGCCATGATGACCACTGTTCATGTGGTCATGACCATGACCATGAACATCATCACGATCATAATCATTGCTCATGCGGTCACGATCATGATCATCACGGACATAGCCATGGATGTGACTGTTGCGAAGATGGTGCAGAAATTGACTTAAGAAAAACAGTAGCGGGAGTTGTGGTATTTTTAATTGCCATGGTGATATTTCATATTCCGGGATTGTTTAAAACCATAGACATTGACATGGCACAGCTTATAACATATCTCCTTATATATCTTTTAACAGCAAGAGATATTGTATTAAATGCCATAAAAAATCTTTTTAAAGGAAAAGCTATGGATGAGCAGTTCCTTATGACGGTATCAAGTTTGGGAGCATTTTTCGTAGGACAGTATCCTGAAGCATGTGCCGTAATGTTATTCTACATGGTAGGTGAATTATTCCAGGATTACGCCGTTGATAAATCAAGAGATTCCATTACAGATTTAATGGATATCAGACCGGATTATGCAAATCTTTTAAAGAAAGATGGCTCATATGAAAAAGTATCACCTGACAAAGTAAAAATAGGTGATACAATCATTGTAAAACCGGGAGAAAAGGTTCCTCTTGACGGTGTGGTTATAAGTGGTCAGGGAAGTATTGATACATCATCTCTTACAGGAGAAAGTCTTCCAAGAGAAACGATGGCAGGAGATGATATAATCAGTGGTTCAATTAGTATAAATGGAGCCCTTACAATTAAAGTAACAAAAGAATTTGGTGAATCAACAGTTTCAAAGATACTTGAATTAGTTGAACATGCAAGTGGTAAGAAAGCAAAAACAGAAAGATTTATTACAAGATTTGCAAAGGTGTACACACCGATTGTTGTTGCATGTGCAGTGGTATTAGCTATAATACCTCCCCTTGTTGTAAGCTTCGTATTAGGTGGAAACATTGCTGATTTTGCCAAAACATGGCAGCCATGGATTTACCGTGCTTTAACATTTTTAGTTGTATCATGTCCTTGTGCCCTGGTAATATCAGTACCCCTTAGCTTCTTCGCAGGAATAGGTGCTGCATCTACTAAAGGTGTTCTGGTAAAGGGAAGCGATTACTTAGAAAAAATATCAGGATGTGACACAATCGTATTTGATAAAACAGGAACTTTAACAAAAGGAATTTTCAAGGTTAGCAAAATAAACTCAAAGTTGTCCGATTTAGAATTTTTAAAGGCGGCAGTTATTGCGGAAATATATTCAAATCATCCTATTGCAAAATCATTAAAGGACGCATTGAAGATTACTGATTCAAAAGCCTACTTTGATATTGAGGCAAGACAGAATGAAATTTCCATAGAGGAAATACATGGAAAAGGCATAAAAGCACAGTTAGACGGAAGCACTATTCTTGCAGGAAATAAGAAACTTATGGATCAGTTTGGTATTGCCAGTGATAATGCACAAGGTGCAGCAACGGTTGTATATGTAACTGTTGACGGACAATATTTAGGATATGCCCTGATTGAGGATCAAATTAAGGAAACATCTAAGGAGACAATTAAGAAATTAAAGGAATTAGGTGTTAAAAAGACGGTAATGCTTACAGGTGACAGAAAAGAAATCGCAGACAGCATTGCTAAGGAATTAGGAATTGACGAAGTTCATTCAGAATTACTTCCGGCAGACAAGGTATCTCATGTAGAGAAACTTTTAAAGGAGAGCAAAACATTGGCATTTGTGGGAGATGGTGTAAATGATGCACCGGTTCTTGCCAGAGCAGACGTGGGAATTGCCATGGGAGCCATGGGAAGCGATGCTGCAATTGAAGCGGCGGATATTGTATTAATGGATGATAATCCGAAAAATATTACAAAGGCAATTAAAATATCAAGAAGAACCCTGTCTATAGCAAAGCAGAATATTATCTTTGCATTAGTAGTAAAAGTTGCCGTTCTTGTATTAGCGGCAGTTGGTATAGCAACTATGTGGGCTGCAGTTTTTGCAGATGTAGGTGTTTGTGTACTGGCAATTTTAAATGCAATGAGAACAGCTAAATAATTAGTCAGAATATAACAGGAATGGCTGCATTAGATTTATGTCTAAATGCAGCCATTTTTGAATATGATAATTAATAAAGACTAATAATGGTAGAAAATGAAAAAAACGACGGTTGTAATTGTAACAGAAGTAATTATTTTATGCATTTTAATAATATGTTTTATTTTTGGAAAAGTACCTGATAATAAGGAATCCGTAAAAACCAGTGAAGCAAATTTAAATATAAGTGACATGAAAGGTACCATTCCAAGGGTGGCATTAACATTTGATGACGGACCAAGCACAAAATATACGGAAAAACTATTAAAAGGACTAAAAAAAAGGGGAGTCAAGGCAACATTCTTTCTTACAGGAGAGAGGATTTCTTATTCTGAAAAGATAGTGAAGCGAATGAAAAAAGACGGGCATGTAATTGGAAATCATACGTATACCCACATAGATTTGGCAAAAACCGGATATAATGAGGCAAAAAAAGAAATTGAGGATACCAATAATGCCATTAAGGAAATAACAGGAGAAAAGCCTAAGTTTTTAAGACCTCCCTACGGGGACTGGAATGAAAAACTGTTAGAAGAAACAGATATGTCAATTGTGCTGTGGAGCGTAGACCCGGAGGACTGGAAGGATAGAAATGCAGATGTTGTGGCAAAAAGAGTGATTAAAAGCACCCGCCCCGGGGATATAATATTGTTACATGATATTTTTGGAACATCTGTTGATGCAGCACTTAAAATTGTGGATGAACTACAAAGTAAGGGATATCAGTTTGTGACGGTGGACCAAATAGAGGATTCTAATTTAATAAAAAAACAAGTTGTGGAATAATCAGTGGGATGTTATACTTTACGGGAGATTTTAAATAAAAACTTAAGGAGATATAAATATGTTTGGAGCAGTTATTTATAAATATTTAATAGTTTTCCTGGTATCTATGGTGCCAATTGTTGAACTTAGAGGAGCCATTCCCATAGCAGCAGGAATGGGGCTTCCAATGGTTACATCTTACATTATCTGTGTTATTGGAAATATGCTTCCGGTACCTATAATATTTTTGTTTGCAAGAAAGGTATTAATATGGGGAGCAGATAAAAAATATATTGGAAAGTTTTTCTCATGGTGCATAGACAAAGGTGAGCGTGGAGGGGAGAAGCTTAAGTCAAAGGCAGGAAGGGGACTTTATGTTGCCCTTATGTTATTTGTAGGAATACCTCTTCCGGGAACAGGTGCATGGACGGGAACATTGGCAGCAAGCTTCTTAGATATGGATTTTAAAAAGAGCGTAATAGCCTGCATGGGAGGCGTACTTTTAGCAGGTATAATAATGGGAGTTTTAAGTGCCTTGGGAGTGTCGGCATTTAGTGCTACAGTTTAAGAATGGAGCGTTGTATGGCAAAGAAACAAATGAATTACGACTATATGTATAAAGGACAGAAGAACATCACTAAGGGAACCACAGATGGGAAATACACCCCGGGAATGGTTGGAAAAATAACCATGGCAATAACCATTCCATCAGCCTTAATTGCGTTTATTTCAGTAATGATGGCAATTTCTGGAATACAGCAGGCTATATTAGTAACAATAGTTACGTTTATAATATCCTTTGTGGGAAGCATAGTTTTAGCAATTGACATTGTAATATTTAACAGAAAAGAAAGAAAAAAATATAAAGACACGGAAACACCTAAGGGACCGGATATAATGAGGATACTACATTTAATTATAGGAGTATTTGTGGGCATCATTATAGGATACCTCCTTTGGGGAGCCAAAAACTAAATGAACGAAGTTCATTTTTATAAATGTTTTTGGCGAACTGCCGCCGAATGAAATGAGGGGGCAACACAATGGAGCCAAAAACTAAATGAACGAAGTTCATTTCTATAAATGTTTTTGGCGAACTGCCGCCGAATGAAAGGAGAAGTTTAAATGGATACATTACCCAAAGACCCGGTTATGCTTTTAAGCGTTGTAAATACCAATTTAAGAGATTTTTACGGAAGCCTTGATGATTTTTGCAGGGCAAAGGATGTGGATAAAAGTGAGATAGAAGAGAAACTGGAAAAAATCAATTATAGCTATGATGCCACATCAAATCAGTTTGTATAAAATATAATGGTAAGTTTGATAAAACCCCGTTAATATGATATGATAATTTAGTTGTAGATTATTTATCAATATAACGAGGTTTTTTATTATGAAATGGAATAAATACACTTTAAAAACAACCACTGAAGCTACAGATTTTGTCAGTGGTATTATGATAGAATTAGGAATTAACGGAATACAGATAGAGGATAATCTCCAGATCACCCAGGAGGAAAAGGAGAAAATGTTCATTGATTATCTGCCGGATTTGCCGGAAGATGACGGTGTGGCATATATCAGTTTTTATACGGAAGAAAATGCTGATGATGAAAATGACGAAAATCTCTTAGAAAGTTTAAGGGAAAAGTTAAAGGAAGCAAACGGTTTTATTAATATAGGTGAAGGAAGCATAGAAAAATCCACTACAGAGGACGTGGACTGGGTTAATAACTGGAAAAAATATTTTAAGTCATTTACGGTAGGTGATTTTTACATTAAACCTACATGGGAGAGTGTAGATGAAAAGTGTTCCCATATGCAGATGATTGAAATTGATCCGGGAACAGCTTTTGGAACAGGGAAACATGAAACAACACAGCTTTGCATTAACCAGCTTACAAAGTATATAAAAGCCGGTGATGAAGTATTGGATTTAGGCTGTGGAAGCGGCATATTATCCATTGTTGCAAAGAAGTTAGGGGCAGGACATGTGGATATGACAGACATAGACCAGGCTGCAATAGATGCTGTGTATGATAATTTTAAGGTCAATAAAATCCCTATGGATGACGTTGAAGTTATATTAGGAAATGTGTTAGATGATGAAAAAATGCAACAAAAATTTGAAAATAAAAAATATGATGTTGTGGTGGCAAATATTTTGGCGGATGTTATTATTCCAATTGCCGGTATTGTGGATAGATTTTTAAAGGATGGAGGAATATTTATTTCCTCAGGAATTATTTATATGAAGGAAGAAGCAGTAAAGGAAGCGGTGGAAAATAACAGAGGATTAAAATTAACAGATGTAGTTAAACAAGGCGACTGGCGGGCTGTTATGGCAGAAAAAAGGTAGAGAAATGTATAGATTTTTTGTTGAGGAAAACCAAATCGGTGAGGACAGAATTACCATTACGGGAAAAGATGTAAACCACATAAGAAATGTTTTGAGAATGAGTGTGGGAGAGAAGGTTTTAATAAGTAATGGTATGGACAGGGAATATGTATGCTCCATAGATAACATTTTAAAGGATGAAGTTCAGGTTATAATAGAAGATGTAAACGGTCCTGCAAGGGAACTTCCTGTTAAAGTTACTTTATTTCAGGGACTTCCAAAGTCAGACAAAATGGAAACGGTTATTCAAAAAATGGTGGAGTTAGGGGCATATGAAATAGTTCCTGTTGCCACTAAAAGATGTGTTGTTAAGTTAGATGCAAAAAAGGCGGAAGCCAAAACAAAAAGGTGGAATCTTATAGCGGAAAGTGCCGCAAAACAGTCAAAAAGAGGAATTATCCCCAAGGTTTTACAGCCGGTGTCTTTTAGTAGGGCGTTGGAAATGGCAAACAACATGGATATGATTCTGATTCCTTATGAAGAGGCTGAAAATATGGATATTACAAGGGATATAGTTTCAAAAATAAAAAAAGGCATGTCTGTTGGAATTTTCATAGGACCTGAAGGAGGGTTTGCACCGGAAGAGGTTTTAGAGGCAGCAGAATATGGTGCAAAGCAAATAACTCTTGGAAAAAGAATTTTAAGAACGGAAACAGCCGGTATGACAATTATGTCGGTAATAATGTATTTGACGGAAGAATAGTGAGGAAACACAAATGGAAGCGTATTTCGACAATTCAGCTACTACTAAAGTAACTGAAAATGTAAAAAATATAGTTGTAGATGCAATGACAAAGGATTATGGAAATCCATCTTCTATGCATATGATAGGCGTAGAGGCAGAAAAATATATAAAGGATGCTAAAGACTGTATTGCTGATATTTTAAAGGTAGATAGCAAGGAAATATATTTTACATCCGGTGGAACAGAATCCAATAATATGGCAATAATAGGTTCTGTTGAGGCAAATAAAAGAAGTGGAAATAAGGTAATTACCACAAAGGTAGAACATTCTTCCGTGGCAAATCCAATGAAGTATTTAGAAAAAATGGGATATAACGTAGTATACCTTCCTGTGGATGAATACGGCGTGGTGGATTTAGAGGCACTAAAAAAAGAGATGAGTGAAGACACAATATTAGTGTCAATAATGTATGTAAATAACGAAGTTGGTGCCATAATGCCAATTCACGAAATAGGAAAATATATAAAAACAGTAAATCCAAAGGTGGTTTATCATGTGGATGCCATTCAGGCCTTTGGCAAAATGGAAATTAGACCTAAAAAGGACAACATTGATATTTTAACCGTTAGCGGACACAAGATACATGGACCTAAAGGAAGCGGTTTTATTTATATAAAGAAAAATACTAAAATCAATCCTATAATTTTAGGAGGGGGGCAGCAGGAAGGCATGCGTTCAGGAACGGAAAATGTTCCGGGAATTGCAGGAATAGGTTTAGCGGCAAAGGAATGTTATGATAATTTAGAAGAAAACGTAAAAATCATGACAGACTTAAAAGACTATCTTATTGATAAATTAAGCGGCATAGAAGGTGTTACAATAAACAGCAGAAAGGGAGATAAAGGTGCTCCCCATATTGTAAGTGCAAGCTTTTCAGGGGTAAGAAGTGAGGTATTGTTACACGCTCTTGAAGATAAAGGAATATATGTGTCAGCAGGAAGTGCCTGCTCATCTAACAGACCTGCCGTAAGTGAAACATTAAAGGCAATGAAGGTAGATAAGGATTTATTAGGTTCCACCATAAGATTTAGTTTTTGCAGATTTAACACAAAGGGAGAAGTAGATTATGCAGTGGAAGAAATAACAAAGCTTCTTCCGGTTTTAAGAAAATATGTAAGGAGATAAAGGAAATGTTTAAATCATTTTTAATAAAGTATGCGGAAATCGGGGTAAAGGGAAAAAACAGATTTTTGTTTGAAGATGCTTTAGTTGACAATGCAAGAAGGGCATTAGATAAAGTTGACGGTGATTTCAAGGTCACAAAGGAATATGGAAGAATATATGCAACAGCTGAAAACGACTATGATTTTGATGAAGTTGTTGATGCTCTTAAGCACGTATTTGGTATTGTGGGAATTTGTCCTATGGTACAAATTGAAGATAACGGATTTGAGGATTTAGCAAATCAGGTTATAAAATATATTGATGAAAATTATGAGGATAAGAATTTTACATTTAAGGTTATGGCAAGACGTGCCAGAAAAAATTACCCTATGAAGTCAATGGAAATTAATGCGGAAATGGGAGGAAGAATTCTAGAGGCATTTCCTGAAACAAAGGTTGACGTTCATAACCCTGATGTGATTTTAACCATTGAAATTAGAAATCATATAAATATTTATTCAAAAATAATTCCGGGACCGGGAGGAATGCCGGTAGGAACAGCAGGAAAGGCAATGCTTTTGTTGTCAGGAGGAATTGACAGCCCGGTAGCAGGATGGATGACTGCAAAGCGTGGTGTAGTAGTGGATGCAGTATACTTCCATGCACCTCCATACACATCTGAAAGAGCAAAACAGAAGGTAGTGGATTTGGCAAAAATCGTATCTGAATATTCAGGACCAATGAAGTTATATGTAGTTAATTTTACAGATATTCAGATGTATATATATGATAAATGCCCTCACGATGAACTGACTATTATTATGAGAAGATATATGATGAGAATAGCTGAATATTTTGCAAAGGAAGAAGGAGCACAGGCATTAATTACCGGTGAGTCGATAGGACAGGTGGCAAGCCAGACCATGCAAAGTCTTGCAGCAACAAATGAGGTATGTACACTTCCGGTATTCAGACCTGTAATAGCTTTTGATAAACAGGAAATAGTAGATGTATCATTAAAGATTGGAAGCTATGAAACATCAATACTTCCGTATGAGGATTGCTGTACAACTTTTGTGGCAAAACATCCGGTTACAAAACCTAATATTAATGTAATTAAAAATTCAGAAACTCATTTAGCTGAGGAAATAGACAGAATGTTTAAGGAAGCAATTGACACAGTAGAAGTAATAGAAATTAACAACTAAAAAAAGACACAAAAAAAAGTGGCTGACTAAAAAATTAGCCGACCACTTAGGCTTTATTCGTATTTTTTTAGAACTTCAAGGATTTCATCAAGATTGTCCTCGTTATGTATATTTAAATCAATTGGTTTTGACAAATCAAGACTGAAGATGCCCATAATAGATTTTGCATCTATAACATAACGTCCTGAAACCAAGTCGAAGTCGTTATCAAATTTTGTGATATCATTTACAAATGATTTAACCTTGTCGATAGAGCCTAAATTAATAGTAACTGTTTTCATATTTGTACACCTCTCTTTTTTTATCTCTTTCCTTTACATAATAGCACGGATTTAACATTTGTTCAATGAGAACAAATAACAAAATTACAATTAAATATAGGTTAAATTAGTGTAAATTTGTATAAGGTGCAGAGGCTTTAAAAAGAAAGGTTTAAAATAAAATATTTGGAGATTAGAATGAAAAAGGTAGCATTACACAACTTAGGATGTAAGGTAAATTCTTATGAAACAGAGGCAATGTCCCAGCTCCTTGCAAATGCAGGGTATGAGATAGTTCCTTTTTCTGAGAAAGCCGACGTATATATAGTAAATACATGTTCTGTAACTAATATGGCTGACAGAAAATCAAGACAAATGCTTCATAAGGCAAAGAAAATGAATGAAGGTGCCATTGTGGTGGCAACAGGCTGCTATGTGCAGACAGCCTCTGAGAAAATTGCAGAGGATTTGTCCATAGACATAATTGTGGGAAATAACAAAAAGAAAGAAATTGTGGAAATATTACAGGAATATTTTAAGGAACACAAAAAGAATTATATTATTGACATAAATAAGACTGATGAATATGAGGACTTGGAAATTGCCACTGTTACGGAGCATACCAGGGCTCATTTGAAAATTCAGGACGGATGCAACAATTTCTGCTCATACTGCATTATTCCTTATGCCAGAGGGCGAATAAGAAGCAGAAAAATGGATAGTATAAAAGATGAATTGGAAAGATTGGCAAATAACGGATTTAAGGAAGTTGTGTTTACGGGAATTAACTTAAGTTGTTATGACGATAATGGAAAGAAATTAATAGATGTAATAGAATTAGCTGAAAATACAGAAGGAATTGAACGTATAAGATTAGGCTCCCTTGACCCGGAAGTGGTAACGGAGGAATTTGCCCACAGATTATCAAAAGTTACAAAAATCTGTCCTCATTTCCATTTGTCCATGCAAAGCGGATGCGATACAACGTTAAAAGCCATGAACAGACATTACACATCAGAAGAATATTATAACAAATGCATGCTTCTCAGGGAGAAATTTATAAATCCCGCATTTACCACAGACGTAATTGTTGGGTTCCCGCAGGAAAGTGATGAAGACTATGCAACAACAAGAGAGTTTGTAAAAAAAGTAGGGTTTTCAGAACTTCATGTGTTTAAATATTCAAGAAGAGACGGAACTGTTGCGGCAAAAATGATAGGACAGGTAGATGAAACCATAAAATCAAAGAGAAGCGAAGATTTGATTTCAGTGGGAGAATCTTTAAAAGAAAACTACAGAAAAGAAAAAATCGGGGAAAAAGTATCGGTGCTTTTTGAGGAGGAAAAGGAAATAAATGGAATAAAATATCAGGTAGGTCACACTAAAGAATACATAGAGGTGGCTGTGGAAACTAAGGAAAATCTGGCAGGAAAAATAGAAGAAGTTTTCCTTAAAGACTTTATTGATAATGAAATAATGCTTGCCACTAGGAAAGTTTTATATTAAAATTATAATATACTGCCATTAAAAGGCAAAAAAAGGACGTGATAAGATGAGCAATTTAGGCAATACACAGTTTTTTAGAGTTCAGCCTGAAACTAAGTTAGGCGTGGAAGAGATTTTCGAAAAGGTATATGAGGCATTAGCTGAGAAAGGATATAATCCGGTAAACCAGATAGTGGGTTATATTATGTCCGGAGATCCGACTTATATTACAAGTTACAAAAATGCAAGAAGTCTTATTATGAAAGTCGAGCGGGATGAGCTCATAGAAGAGGCTGTAAAATATTACATTAATAATAAATTAAAATAACTGCGTTGAAAAAAATGTAGCTTTAGTAGCCATGCTCTTTTTTAGGTAAAGTGCGTAAAATAAAAGATTAAGGGTTAAACTATGAGAATAATGGGATTAGATTTCGGTTCAAAAACAGTGGGAGTGGCTGTAAGTGACGAGTTAGGTCTTACTGCTACGGGAATTGAAATAGTCAGAAGAGATTCGCCAAATAAGTTAAGGAAGACTTTGGCAAGAATTGAAGCACTTATTAATGAATATAATGTTGATAAAATCGTGTTGGGTTACCCGGTTATGCTAGACGGCAGCGAGGGAGAAAGAGTGGAGAAAACAAAAGAGTTTGCAACTATGTTACACAGAAGGACTAACCTTGAAATAATATTTCAGGACGAAAGGCTTACCACGGTGGAAGCCTATGAGATTATGGACTTAGCAGGTATTAAAAGGGAAGACAGATATAAATATGTTGACCAGGTTGCAGCACAGGTTATTTTAGAGGATTATTTAAACAGCAATAATTAGTTTTAGTTTAAATCAGTTTTAAGGAAAAATAGTTAGAGGTATTTTATTTAATGGAAGAAAAGATTGTTTTTATTGATGAAGACGGAAATGAAGTAGAAATGTATGTGGTTGAGGAAACCAGAATTAATAATGTTAATTATCTTCTTGTTACGGAAGACGAGGGAGACGAAGAAGAGGCTGAGGCTTATATCTTAAAGGATATATCAAAGGAAGAAGATGAAGAGGCAGTTTATGAAATGGTAGTTGAAGATTCGGAAATAGACTATATAGGAAAAGTATTTTCTGAACTGTTAGAGGACATAGATATTTCAAAATAGGATATTTATTAGAAGGGTAAATTTGAGATAATAAGGAGAAAAAATAATAGATGAGTGAAAATTCAAATATAAAAATTATTCCACTGGGAGGTCTTGAACAGATAGGAATGAACATGACTGCCTTTGAGTACAATGGCAGTATTATTGTTGTGGATTGCGGTTTGTCATTTCCTGATGACGATATGTTGGGAATTGACTGTGTAATTCCAGACATTACTTATTTAAGAGAAAATATTGATAAGGTTAAGGGTTTTGTAATAACCCATGGACATGAAGACCACATTGGAGCATTACCATATGTATTAAAGGAAATTAATGTTCCTGTATATGGAACAAAGCTTACCATAGGAATTATTGAAGGAAAATTAGAAGAGCATGAGCTCCTTGATGTAGTTAAGAGAAAAGTTGTAAAATTCGGACAAAGTATACATTTAGGAGGTTTCAGAATAGAATTTATCAGAACAAACCATAGTATAGCAGATGCAGCAGCATTGGCTATTCATACGCCGGTAGGGGTTATTGTACACACCGGAGACTTTAAGGTTGATTATACACCTGTATTTGGTGATGCCATAAATCTTGCGAGATTTAGTGAACTGGGAAAACGTGGAGTTTTGGCACTTATGTGTGACAGCACTAATGTTTTACGTCCGGGCTTTACACCGTCAGAGAGAAAAGTAGGAAAAACATTTGATCATATTTTCGCAGAACACACTAAAAACAGAATTATTATTGCTACATTTGCATCTAATGTGGACAGAGTGCAGCAGATTATAAATACGGCATGCAGATATAACAGAAAAGTTATTGTTGAAGGAAGAAGTATGGTAAATATTATTTCCGTAGCAAGGGAAATGGAATATTTAAAGATTCCTGACAATACACTAATCAGTATAGAAGAAATGGAAAATTACACTGATGACCAGTTAGTTCTTATCACTACAGGAAGTCAAGGTGAGTCCATGGCAGCTCTGTCACGTATGGCAGCATCTCTTCACAGAAAGGTGCGTATTAAACCAAATGATACCATAGTATTTAGTTCAACACCTATTCCGGGAAATGAAAAAGCCGTGTCAAAGGTTATGAATGAATTATACCAGCAGGGGGCAGACGTTATTTTTCAGGACACTCATGTTTCAGGTCATGCATGCCAGGAAGAAATTAAGCTTATGTATGCTTTGATTAAGCCTAAGTATGCCATTCCGGTGCATGGTGAATATCAGCACTTAAGACAGCACGGACGTTTGGCACAGGATATGGGAATACCAAAGGAAAATGTGTTTATTATGGAATCCGGTGATGTTTTAAGCATTGGTAAGGATAGTGCAGGCATTACAGGAAGAGTTCCGGCAGGTTCCGTGTTAGTTGACGGATTAGGAGTAGGTGACGTTGGAAATATTGTTCTTCGTGACAGACAAAACCTTGCAGAAAACGGAATAATAATAGTTGTTCTTACACTGGAAAAATATTCAAATCAGATTCTTGCAGGACCTGATATTGTAACCCGTGGATTTGTTTATGTAAGGGAATCTGAAAACCTTATTGAAAATGCAAAGGAAGTAGTAACACAGGCACTTTTGGAATGTCTTGAAGGCAGAAATGTGGACTGGGGAAAAATCAAAATGGTTGTTAAAGACAGTCTTGGAGAATATTTGTGGAAGACCATGAGAAGAAGTCCAATGATTCTGCCAATTATAATGGAAGTTGAATAGTCAGGAGTTTATATGAATAATAGGAAAACTTCACAGGGCTTTGCCAATGTATCAATAAAGATGCTTAAATATATTGTAATGGTTATTATAATTGTGGTATGTGCCACAGCAGCCTTTAATTTTGGCTCAAAGATATTTAACAGCAATGGTGTTGAGGAAGAGCCGGGAACGGACATGACCTTTACTGTTGACAAAGGCACAACCATAAAGCAGTTTGGCAAAACCTTGGAAGAATATGGAGTAATAGAAGATGCAAATGCTTTTGTGGTACAGTCATATATTTATACTGTAAAAACCATAAAGCCCGGAACCTATACCTTTAACACTTCATGGACAGGGGAAGAAATTTTTAAAACCATAAGCGCAGGTCCGGAAGAGAATAAAAAGGAAAATACAACTGAACAAGGGGAAGATGCACAGTAATTGCCCTGTATTATGGAGGATAATATGATAGTAAACGAAAGGATAGTATCATATATACATTCATTAGAAAAAACAAACAGCGAAGTTTTGGAAAAAATTGAAGAACAGGCACATATTGATAACGTACCTATTATAAGAAAGGAAATGGAAAGCTTTCTAAGGGTAATGTTATACATTAAAAAGCCGAAAAGAATATTAGAGCTGGGTACCGCAGTAGGGTACTCAGCCATTTTAATGAGTGAATGTATAGATGAAGACGGGAAAATTATCACAATTGAAAATTATGAAAAAAGAATTGTGGAGGCTAAAAAAAATATAGAATTGTCAGGAAAAGGACAGATTATTGAACTTCTTGAAGGCGATGCCACAGAGGTTATGAAGACTCTTCCGTCACAACAGTTTGACTTTGTATTTATGGATGCAGCAAAGGCGCAGTACATTTACTTTTTGCCGGAGGTTTTGCGTCTGATGAAAAAAGGAGCAGTTCTCATTACAGATAATGTATTGCAGGAAGGAGACCTTATTGAGTCAAGATTTGTGGTGGAAAGAAGAGACAGAACCATTCATAAAAGAATGAGGGAATACTTAGAAGTAGTAAAAAATCATGAGGAATTAGAGACAAGTATTGTTCCAATAGGTGATGGAATAACAATATCTGTTAAAAAATAGAAGACAGGAGTGTTTTAATATGAGAAGAAAACCGGAATTGTTAGTGCCTGCCAGCAGTCTTGAAGTGTTAAAGACAGCTGTAAGGTATGGTGCAGATGCAGTATATATTGGTGGTGAAGTTTTCGGCCTTAGGGCTAAGGCTAAAAATTTTTCTTTAGAGGAAATGAAAGAAGGAGTGGATTTTGCCCATGAGCATGGAGTGAAAGTATATGTTACGGCAAATATTTTGGCTCATAATGCGGATATTGGGCCGGTTAAGGTATATTTCAATGATTTAAAGACAGTTAAGCCGGATGCACTTATTATTTCTGATCCGGCAATATTTACCATAGCCAAGGAAATTCTGCCGGATATGGAGCTTCATATAAGTACTCAGGCAAATAACACTAACTATGGAACATACAATTTCTGGTACAATTTAGGTGCAAAAAGAGTGGTTTCCGCCAGAGAATTGTCCCTTAATGAAATTAAGCAGATAAGGGAAAATATTCCTGATGATATGGAAATTGAAACCTTTGTCCATGGAGCAATGTGTATTTCCTATTCAGGCAGATGCCTTCTTAGCAGTTTTATGACAGGAAGAGATGCCAATAAAGGAGCCTGCACCCATCCGTGCCGCTGGAAATACGCAGTGGTTGAAGAGTCAAGACCGGGACAGTACATGCCGGTGGAGGAAAATGAAAGAGGCACATATATATTTAACTCAAAGGATTTGTGTATGATAGAGCATATTCCTGAATTAATTGATGCAGGAATAGACAGCTTTAAAATTGAAGGAAGAATGAAGACAGCTTTGTATGTGGCTACAGTTGCAAGAACTTATAGAAAAGCAATTGATGATTATTTAGAAAGCCCTGACAAATACAGGGAGAATCTTCCGCTTTACAGAAAATGGATTTCCCAGTGTACTTACAGACAGTATACTACCGGATTTTTCTTTGGAAAGCCTGACGAAACAACTCAGATATATGATAACAACGTATATGAGAGAGATTATGTATATTTAGGAATTGTAAGGGAAGTTTCAGACAATGGTGAATTTGTTCTTGAACAGAAGAATAAATTTAGTGTTTCGGAAAAAATAGAAGTAATGAAGCCGGATGGAAGGGACATAGAGGTTAATGTTATTTCCATAAAGGATGAGGAGGGGAATGAAATGGAAAGCTGTCCTCACCCAAAGCAGAAGTTATTGGTTAAATTAAGTGAGACTCCTGAAAGGGGAGACGTGCTTAGAGTAAAAGAGTAGTAAAATAAACCTGTAAAGACATGCACGGGAAATGGCGATTTATCATAAGATAATATAATTAAGTATGTCGCGGGGGAAAGTGTGAAAAGTTTTTTGGAACCTTTGACACCTACGGAAGAAAATCATTGGATAGAGAGATTTCAGAATGGAGACAAGGAAGCAAAAGACATACTAATTGAAAGAAATTTAAGGCTTGTGGCTCACATAGCCAAAAAATATTATTCAGAAAACAGGGAGAATGAAGAGCTGATTTCCATAGGGATAATTGGCCTTATAAAGGCGGTAAATACCTACAATCCCCAAAAGGGAAAGCGACTGGTGACATATGCATCAAAGTGTATTGAAAATGAACTGCTTATGATGCTTAGGGGAGAAAAAAAGAAAAACAGGGAAGTGTCACTAAATGAACCTATTGGGATGGATAAGGAAGGTAATACAATAAGCCTTATGGACATTATGGAAAATGACGGAATTGATGCACTAAAGCAAATGGAAAATGCGGAAGATGTGGTAAGGGTAAGGCAATATGTGGAAAAGGTTCTGTCAAAAAGGGAAAGGGAAATTATTGTTATGAGGTACGGTTTAGGGGGAGAGGAAGCTATGACCCAGAAAGCCGTAGGAAAAGCAATGAATATATCAAGAAGCTATGTTAGCAGAATTGAAAAAAAGGCACTGGAAAAATTGAAAAAAGCTTTTGACAATTCATACTTAATGTGATATAAAATAGTCAATATGACAATGAAAAAAGAATAGCACTTTTGACACCAAAATTTAATATACAAAGAGGATAGATTATGGTGTGTAAAGTAAATTGTGCAGCTATTATGGGAGTGGACGTACTGCCTGTAATAGTTGAAACAGATATATGTAATGGTCTGCCATCTTTTGATATGGTAGGCCTTTTGTCTTATGATATAAAAGAGTCAAGGGAAAGGGTGAGAACAGCAATAAAAAATTCGGGGTTTTTAGTTCCACCTAAGCGGATAACAATTAATTTTTCTCCGGGAAACATAAGAAAGGCAGGAACGTATTTTGACCTGCCGGTGGCAGTGTCTATTTTGTGGTGCCTTGATATAATAAAGTGCAGGTTAGATGATAAAATGTTTGTGGGAGAACTTAGCCTAAGTGGACGGGTAGTAGCTGTAAATGGAGTTTTACCTATAGTTTTGCATGCTATGGAAAGGGGAATGAAATATTGTTTTGTGCCGGCTATGAATGTTGGAGAATGCCGATATATAAAGGGCATAAAGGTAATTGGAGTAGAAGATTTAAATGAACTGGTTATGTTACTTGTAAGTGGCGGATATAAGAATTATCAAATAAAGGAAGAAATAGAAGAAGAAAATATATCTACAGTTTATGAACATAATTTTAAGTGGATAAAGGGGCAGGTAATGGCAAAAAGGGCAGCGGAAATAGCTGCGGCAGGCATGCATAATATTTTGCTGGTGGGGCCGCCCGGAACAGGGAAAACTGCCATTGCCAAGGCTATGAAAACCATACTTCCTGAGATGTCACAAAATGAAAAAATAGAAATATCAAAAATACAAAGTATAGCAGGGAAATTAGAGGGAAATCTGGTAGGAGAAAGGTCTTTTAGAAATCCTCATCATACCACAACGGTAACGGCCATGACAGGGGGCGGAATAAATCCAAAGCCGGGAGAAATGACCATGGCTCACGGGGGAGTGCTGTACATGGATGAATTTACGGAGTTTTCCAGAGGAGTAATGGAGGCTATGAGGCAGCCTTTAGAGGACAAGAAAATTGTCATATCAAGGAAAGGTGGGACATATTCATTTCCGGCGGATTTTATACTTCTTGCTTCAATGAATCCCTGCAAATGCGGGTATTATCCCGACAGAAATAAATGTAGTTGTACGGAAAGGGATGTAAACAAATATTTAGAAAAAATCAGTGGTCCAATATTAGACAGAATTGATTTGTGCGTACATATGAATAATGTGGATTTTTTTGATTTAACAAGGGAGTCTTCAGAGGAAAGTTCAGAAGAAATAAGAAAAAGGGTAAATAAGGCTGTGGAGATTCAGAGGAAACGGTATGAAAATGAAAAAATCAGATTTAACAGTCAGTTAGAAGGAGAAAACATAAAGAAATACTGCAATCTTGGAAAAAAAGAGCAGGAACTTATAGGACAGATATATGAAAATATGGATTTAAGTGTAAGGGCGTATGAAAAAATATTAAAAACCGCAAGAACCATAGCGGACTTAAAAAATCATGAGGAAATAAAATATGAGGACATTGCAGAGGCAGTAAGTTATAAAGCCATGTCAGTAAGGAGGGGACTATGAACAAGCAGGAAATGTGGGGATGCATAGCCACGGCACCTAAGATGTATTTTACAAAAATTCAAAAAATAATGAAAAATCTAAAAGATGTACAGGAAATATTTAATGGAACCCAGAAGAAATTAGTGGAGGCAGGGGGACTTAAAAGTGAAGAAGCAGCAGAACTTTTAAGGCATATTGAAAGATTTAATCCTAAGGAATATTTTGAAAAACTTGAGAAAAACAATATAAAGTTTGTGTCGGTAGATGATGAAAATTATCCTGAAAAACTTATACCTTTTGACCATAAACCTTATTTTTTATTTTACAAAGGAAAATTACCGGATGAAAATGCCACGGCAGTGGCAATGGTAGGGGCAAGGGCATGCTCTAATTATGGAAGAAACATGGCAAAAAAAATAGGGAAAGAGCTGTCGGAAAGGGGCGTGCAGGTAATAAGTGGAATGGCAAGGGGAGTTGATACATATAGTCAATTAGGAGCAATAGAGGGAGGTATGAGTACCTATGCAGTTATTGGAAGTGGCGTTGATATTTGCTACCCGGTGGAAAATATTGAGTTATATGGGGACATAATAAATAATGGCGGAATTATATCGGAATATCCTCCGGGAAGTTCACCGGAAGGATGGCATTTCCCACAGCGGAACAGGATAATAAGTGGGCTGGCGGACAAAATAGTGGTAATAGAGGCAAGGGAGAACAGTGGCTCATTAATAACTGTTGAGTGGGCATTAGAGCAGGGAGGAGATGTAATGGCGGTTCCGGGGCGGGTAGACGACAAATTAAGTCAGGGATGTAACAGGCTTATAAAGTCAGGAGCAGGTATTGTTACAAATGTGGATGACATTCTCTCAGACCTTGGATATAATGCATATTATGAGCAAAAGAAAGAAAAGGCAAAAGAAAAAATACTTGAAAAAGATTTTTTGATGTTGTATAGTGAGTTAGGTTTACAGCCAAAAAGTATATATGAATTAATAGAAACTACAGGCATAGTATATGAGAAGATAGTTACAATGTTGCTGAAATTACAATTAGAAGGACTTATAGAACAACCTTATGAGAACTATTTTTCCATAAAAAATACATAAATTCAGATTATTTTTAGTTAAGGGGAAGTCTTATGGCAAAATATCTTGTTATTGTGGAATCACCGGCAAAAGTGAATACAATTAAAAAATTTTTGGGTTCAAATTATGAAGTTGTAGCTTCAAATGGTCATGTCAGAGATATGCCAAAAAGCACGATGGGTATTGATTTTGAAAATGATTATGAACCGAAATATATTACCATACGTGGAAAAGGGGACAAGCTGGCAGAACTTAGACGCTGTGTAAAAAAAGCAGACAAAGTTTATCTGGCAACTGACCCGGACCGTGAGGGAGAGGCTATTTCATGGCATTTGGCTAATGCATTAAAATTAGACCCAAAGAAAACTGCCAGAATTACATTTAATGAAATTACAAAGCCGGCAGTAAAGGAGTCTCTTAAGCATCCAAGAGAGATAAACATGAATCTTGTGGATTCACAGCAGGCAAGAAGAGTTATGGACAGAATGGTTGGATATAGTATAAGCCCGCTTCTATGGATGAAAATAAAGAGAGGACTTAGTGCAGGACGAGTCCAGTCTGTTGCATTAAGAATGCTTTGTGACAGAGAAGATGAAATAAACGCATTTATTCCTAAGGAATATTGGGATATGGATGCGGTTTTGAAATACAATAAGAAGGATTTCAAGGTAAGCTTTTACGGAAATGAAAAAGGAAAAATTGAAATCACGGGAAAAGAGCAGTTAGATGGAATCGTAAAGGAATTAAAGGCTGCAAGGTTCACTGTAAGTGATGTAAAAAAAGGCAACAGGTCAAGAAAGGCACCGGTTCCTTTTACCACAAGTACATTGCAGCAGGAAGCTTCAAAGGCTCTTAATTTTTCCACACAAAAGACTATGAGAATAGCCCAGCAGTTATATGAAGGTGTGGAAATAAAAGGTCGTGGAAGTATCGGTCTTATCACATATTTGCGTACAGATTCCACACGAATCTCTGAAACAGCAGAAGCCCAGGTAAAGGATTTTATTGAAAATAACTATGGCGAAAGCTATATGACTAAAGAGGTTACTACAAAGAAATCCGGTAAAAAGATACAGGATGCTCACGAAGCCATAAGACCTACAGATGTTACCCTTCTTCCGGATAGTATAAAGGCACAGCTTCCAAGGGATTTGTTCAGATTATATCAATTAATATGGAAGAGATTCGTTGCAAGCCGTATGCAAAGTGCAGTATATGAGACAACTAATGTAAAGGTTGCCGCAGGAAAATATATTTTTAATGCTGCAACATCTAAGTTGGATTTTGACGGATTTATGAAGGTTTATACAGACAGTGATAACGAAAAAGTGGTAACAAATAATACTGTTTCCAAGTTAGAAAAAGGAATGGAACTGGATTTTGTGGAATTTGAGGAAAATCAGCATTTCACACAGCCACCGGCTCACTTTACTGAAGCAGCCCTGGTAAAGGCAATGGAAGAGCAGGGAATAGGACGTCCAAGTACCTATGCACCTACTATTGGCACAATTATTGGAAGACGCTATGTTATAAAAGAAAAGAAAAATCTGTATGTTACCGAATTAGGAGAAGCGGTAAATAATGTAATGAAAACAGCATTTGCCGTTATTGTTGATACAGCTTTTACTGCCAATATGGAATCACTTCTTGATGCCGTGGAAGAGGGTACCGTGGAATGGAAGACAATCATAAGAAACTTCTATCCTGACCTTGATGAAATGGTAAAGGAAGCTGAAAAGAAATTAGAAAAAATAAAAATTGCCGATGAGGAGTCCGAGGAAATCTGTGAAGAATGTGGCAGACGAATGGTAATTAAGTATGGACCTCACGGAAAGTTTTTGGCATGTCCGGGATTTCCTGAGTGTAAAAATACTAAACCGTATCTTGAAAAGGCAGGAGTGCCTTGTCCTAAATGCGGAAAGGATGTTATCATCAGAAAAACCAAAAAGGGCAGAAGATATTTCGGATGTATTGATTATCCGGAGTGTGATTTTATGTCATGGCAGAAGCCATCCACAAAGAAGTGTCCACAGTGTGGAGGTTATATGGTAGAAAAAGGTAATAAGTTAGCCTGTGCCAATGCAGAGTGTGGTTATGTTGAAAGTAAGGAAAACAAAGACAGGTAAAAAAATCTTGCCAATGTTTTTTATATATGGTATGATAATGAAGTTGCATTAAGCACATCGGTGGAGAAGCAGACGGGTGCCCACGCTCGGGGTTGTCTGATTCGGTGAAGCAGATGGAAGGTATGATATTTGCCGGAATAATTGCCGGGACGATATCAAAAATAATATTAAAAAAACCAGGAGGTATTAAAATGAGCGTTATTTCAATGAAACAGTTATTAGAAGCAGGTGTTCATTTTGGACATCAGACAAGAAGATGGAACCCTAAGATGGCTCCATACATCTACACAGAAAGAAATGGTATCTACATCATCGACTTACAGAAGTCAGTAGGTAAAGTAGATGAAGCTTACAAGGCAGTATCTGATATTGCACAGGAAGGTGGTACAATCCTTTTTGTTGGTACTAAGAAGCAGGCTCAGGATGCTGTTAAGGAAGAAGCACAGAGATGTGGTATGTACTACGTTAACGAAAGATGGTTAGGTGGTATGCTTACTAACTTCAAGACTATTCAGTCAAGAATTAAGAGATTAAAAGATATTGAAAGAATGTCTGAAGATGGAACATTTGATGTTCTTCCTAAGAAAGAAGTTGTTAATATTAAGAAGGAATGGGATAAGCTTGAAAAGAACCTTGGCGGTATCAAGGAAATGAAGAGAATCCCAGATGCTATCTTTGTTGTAGATCCTAAGAAGGAAAGAATCTGCGTTCAGGAAGCTCATGCACTTGGAATTACATTAATCGGTATTGCTGATACAAACTGTGATCCTGAAGAATTAGATTACGTTATCCCAGGTAACGATGATGCTATCAGAGCAGTTAAACTTATTGTTTCTAAGATGGCAGATGCTGTTATTGAAGCTAACCAGGGTGAAGAAATGGTAGCAGAAACAGCTGAGGCTGAAACAGAAGAAGTTAACGAGACAGTAGAAGAATAATATAGATTTCAGGAGGAATAGAATTATGACAATTACAGCAGCAATGGTAAAAGAATTAAGAGAATTAACAGGTGCTGGTGTTATGGCTTGTAAAAACGCTTTAGTTGAAACTGATGGTAATCAGGAAGCAGCTATTGAAGTTTTAAGAAAAAAAGGTGAAGCTACAGCAGTTAAAAAGTCTGGCAGAATCGCTGCAGAAGGTATCGTTTATACATTAGTAGAAGACGGTAAGGCTGCAATCGTAGAAGTTAACTCAGAAACAGACTTTGTTGCTAAGAACGAAAAGTTCCAGACATTCGTAGGTAATGTTGCTAAGCAGATTGTTGCTTCAGACGCTAAAGATGTTGAAGAATTATTAGGCGAAGCCTGGATTCTTGATCCTGCTAAGACTGTTAAGGATGAATTAGTATCACAGATCGCTGTTATCGGTGAAAACATGAACATTAGAAGATTTGAAAAGTTAGAATCAGAAGGTGTTATTTCATCATACATTCATGCAGGTGGAAAGATTGGTGTATTAGTTGAAGCTGATGCTCCTGCAAATGATGCTGTAACAGCAGCAATTAAGACAATTGCTATGCAGATTGCAGCTATGAACCCACAGTACATCTCAAGAAATGATATTTCTGCAGATGAACTTGCTAAGATGAGAGAAATCACAATTGACAGCGCATTAAACGAGCCTGATACACTTCCAAAGCCTATTTTAATGAACTTACTCAACAAGGCTGTAGAAAGCAAGGCTTGGAGCGATGAAGATATTGCTATTTATGAAGAGAAGAAGAGTAACTTAAATTACTTATTCAACTTCCTTTCAAAAGAAGCAAAGGCAGCAGTAGCAGAAATCGCTATGAACGACAAAGCAGAAATCATGGAAAACAAGATTTTCAATGGTTTAGTAGAAGGTCGTGTATCAAAGCAGTTAAAGGAAGTATGCCTTCTTGACCAGACATATGTAATGGCTGCAGACGGAAAGCAGACAGTTGCTAAGTATCTTGATGAAGTATCAAAAGAAGTTGGCGCTACAGTAGCACTTAAGAAATTCGTTCGTTTTGAAACAGGTGAAGGTCTTGAAAAGAAAGAAGAGAATTTTGCTGAAGAAGTAGCTGCACAGATGAAATAAATCATAAGTTATCATAACTTGATTTTATAAAAAAGAATTCTATTTTATAACGGGTGAAAACCCACATTATAGAGAAGAAAATCCATTAAATGTACTATTTTTAGTATGTTTGAGGGATTTTTTTTGCTTTCTGAATCCTGAAAATGCAAAATATCTTAAATTCATAAAATATTATAAATTATCACGTCTTATCGTAGAATTTTGGTTTATTTTGGTTTGATTTGGGAAAATTTTGGTTCAACCAAATTAGATGCGAAGTCTTCCTGTTTCTTTAGTAAGACGAAAATGTAACACAATAATCAGAGCCGATATGAGTTCTCATTCTAAAAAATGTATAAGGAGGAAGAAAGAAATGTGTAAGGTAATTGCAATAGCAAACCAGAGGGGGGGGAGTAGGAAAAACTACCACAACAGTTAATTTAGGTATTGGATTAGTAAGAAAGGGGAAGAGAGTTCTGTTAATAGATGCAGACCCACAGGGTAGCATGCAACAAGATTGCATCAGACACAAAGAAACAGCTTGGTGGTGCAAAGTACAAGGTATATGACAGCAAGGGCAAGAAGGTATATGAGTTTACAACTGGAAAGAAAGCAGAATTCATAGAAGGCATGTTTAAGGCAGGAGAAACCTACACATTTAAGGAAGTGGATGCACCGGAACACTATAAGGTTGCAAAGGATAAAAAAATAAGAATTAAGGACACAGGAAAGGTTCAGAAACTTACAGTTACAGATGAAAGAATCCCTGTGGTACCTGACACACCACAGACAGGCATTAATGGAAAGACAGCAGGAATGGTGGTTTCACTTATTACGTTATTGCTTGCACTTGGATGTTTTGCATGCGTAAGAGCAAAGGACAAGTTAAAATACAATTTCAAAAAGGAGAAGGACGATGAAGAAAATAATTAAAATATCTCTGATACTTCTTTTATTGGGGATGGCTGTGATTGCAGCTGTCCTTTTTTTTTAGGAAAAAAGAGCAGAGAGAAAGTATGAGAATGAATTTAAGAACATACAGGAAAGTGTGACAGAAAAGAAGTCTGATGTAAATGGTCTTGTAAAGAAAAACAAGGACTGCATAGGTTATGTGGAAATACCGGGAACAACCATAAGTTATCCTGTGATGCAGACAAAGGATAATCCGGATTTTTATTTAAACCATGATTTTAACAGAAATTACAGTTTTTATGGAACACCTTATTTAAGTGCATACTGTGATGTGAACAAATCGGACAATCTGATTATTTACGGTCATAACATAAATGGTGGAAAAATGTTTGGAGCATTAGAACGGTATAAGGATAAGGAGTTTTTTAATAAGCACAGGAAGATATATTTTATAACGGATAAAAAGAGAGAGTATGAAGTGTTTGCAGTGATGAGTGTTAACGTATATGAGTTTCAGTATTGGAATCTGTAATGGCAGGGAATGAGGAGGAGTATGAAGAGTTTGTTGATAAGGTGGCAGAGAAGAGTTTGTGGAAAACTGGGGATAAGCCTAGGTATGGTGGACAAATATTAATGTTGTCTACTTGTGATAATGGAAGAGGGGATGATTGGAGAATTGTGGTTATTGGGAGAAATATTATGTCTGAATGTGTGTAGAACATAAAGTATCGGATTTAGAAAGTGAAATAGATAATTATATAAAATACACCAATAGGGGTATAGAAAGAATTTTACTTTTTGAAAATATTTTCAACCACGTCTGCATCAGATATGAAATTTTGAAAAGATGGAGTGTTACTTTTACATGCGTGATAGTAATAATTCATAGCTTGTGTGAAGGCTATTACTTCTCTAAACGGTATTCCTAACATTTTTGAAATTTCTCTCTGTGTTAGATGGTGGGGATAATATCCTGATAAAAAATTGTAAATCTCTTCTTTAGATAATGTTATTTTAGCCTCTCTATATTCTGTTTTGTGTTTTTGAAAAAAAACTTGAAATAGAAATAAAAAGAACTATAATAATTAAGAACGGAAGCAAAAAATGAAATATTTCGAAGTGATATTTATATAAGAAAAGAAAGGCGAAAAAAATGAAAATATACGAATGGAATATAGGAATGTCAGCAACAATTCCAAGTAATAATGGTTATAATCTTTTACCTTGGGTAATTGATGAAATACTCAATGAATAACCGGATTGTATTGTGTTAACTGAGTTCGTTATTGCGAAAGGTTTTGATTACTATATCAGTAAATTGGAAGAAAATGGTTATCAGTGGTTTGTTTCAACTACAACAAAATTTAACGGAATTTTAATTGCCCTAAAGTATAAAACATTTAATTTTGATGAAACTTTTGACTATAATAAGCCTACTGTAAAAACAGGTGATGAAGTTTTGACAGGAAATAATTTACCGAATTTATATGAAATACAGGTTATGTGGAATGGTCGTCCATTATCAATAATTGGTGTAAGAATTAAAGTGGATATAAACAATGAAAATATGGATTATAAAAAGAATCAATTTAAGGCTTTGGATGATTATTTGTCTAAGCAAAATCATGATGTTTTATGTATAGGCGATTACAATGCGTATTGGGGAAATTTATGGTCAACACCTAAAAATACAACATTAAATAAATCAATGAAAAAAGGTTATAGTTTGTATACTCCAATATATACGGAAGGGGAGTGGTATTCCTTTGTTCACAAGAATGGAGATAAAATTCAATTAGATCATTTGATTACAAATATTAGTGACCGATCGATTACAGTAAATTATGATTGGAATTTTATTAATCAATCAAGATATTCAAATGTTACGAAGGAATCTGCAGATAAGCCAAATGGTAAGCCAGATCATGCGATAATAAAAGCAACAATTATTTAATATTAATAACATTTTAATTAGGTGGATAGGAGGAAGCAGATGTGAGTTAAAAAGTTCTAAAGCAGTTTTATAAAACTGAATTTAATAAACTAACACCTGAAGATATTGAAAGCGTTAAAAGATTGATTTATAAATATATGAACCAATCAAGAGCGACAGATTATGAAGTGAAATTGCTTGTAAATCCAGTGAATATTTTAACTTCCTTCGTTACAGTAATAATGAATAAAATGTTTCTTATTATAATAATGAATGTAATAAAAAAAAACAAACAAAAAATCATCATTACGATTTATGTTTTCGGACAATATTAAAAAATGTGAAAAGAGGAGAATAAATAAAATGACATATTTCGAATACAGAGTTGGGTTAAAACTTGCGTTGCCACAACCCCCAAAATCATTAGTGGAGTACAAGGATTTTTTATATGAATCAGCAGAAAAATACAATGAAGTATGCTCACAAAGAAACAATTCAAAAGAGATAAATATTCTGGAAATAAAAAGCAATAAATTAGTTATTTTACTCAAAAGTAGTTTAGAATTGACTACACCAGGGAAAGCTTTACGAAGTTTTTCACAGATTTTGTTAAAGAATGAAAAGTTTGCAGAAGAATATTTATTTGGAAAACAGCTATTCACATCATATGATATTGCTAAAGATTTATCAGAAACTCAAAAGCAAAAAAATTCTAATATTACAGCAGAAGATATATCAGATACGGTTTTTTTGAACGCTCTTATTAATTATTTTTTAAACAAAAGAGGAGGAAACCAAAGTACTACTAAATATCTACAAAAAAGAAAGTGTATAAATAAAATGAAAATTTTAGCAGTCGAATCTGAGATAATAAAGATGGAAGAATTAGATATTTAAATATGTGATGGTACATACTTAAATACAAAAGAACACAATAGAGATATAATATTTTTAATAAAGTATAAAATTTATATTTATTAACAGTGTGATATTTATATAAGAAAGTAGGTGTGATTATGAAAAAAGATAATATTTACAAAGATATTAAAAAAGGAGGTTTCTACAGACCTCTTTGCTTTAAGGAAGCGGGAAAGATTAAGAAAGTAGACTATGACATGGAAGAATATTGTGATCTACTGGTGGAATATATGGAATCAAATACAGATCAAATAGAGACGAAGTCAGATTTTTTTGCATCATTCGGAGAAATTGTGGGCATAGGAGAAGTTATTCAAAATGTCGACTTGTATAGCGATAAAGAATTAGAACGTGTAAAAGAGCAGAAACGAAAGAAAATATACAGAATACATAATAGGATTATCAATAATAAAGAAAAAGGAAGTCCTAATTTAGTGGCATCAGATAAAACCTGTTATCTATTTTTGAGGAAGGTAGAGAAGATTTTTGGAAGAACATTGCTAACACCTATAAATGAGGAAATTCCATACTGTTTTGAAATTAAATATATATATTCGTTACTCGCGCAGTTGATAGAAATTATGTATACATCAGATTTTTTTAATTATGTACCTAATAGCAAAAATTTTCAAGGAAAATGTTATCAAAATCATCTAGTGATGATAAAAGAGAATATAAAAGAAATATTTGATGATTCTACAGTTCAATATAGTATATGGCAAGAAATAATATCACCATTCAATATAATAATATATGAAGGCAGTTATCCGGGAATTAAATATGGAGATATATGGTATCAAAATTGCAAAGAACTTAGATTCTTTGATTGTACATATGAAATAGCGAAAAATAATTATAATTTATATAATAAAGTAAAAGAAAAATTAGAGTTCGATTTAGGAAATTCTCGAGAAGAAGTACGGGAGGAAATTAAAAAATGTGAGGAATTTTTTGGAAGTAGTAGTCAATCAGAAAAACTGTTGTATTGCGAAAAAATGTTAGAGACATTGAAAACAATCATAAAGAAGAAATTTGATGTTGAGGTATAAAATTAAATAGACAAAATTTATCTGTAAAGGGCATCTCAAAATGAGGTGTCTTTTATGTTATAAAAAGATTTATGTCCGAAAAATAAAGATTTATGTCCAAATATCAAGATAATAAAAAGTATAATTAATTTAACATAGATTAAAAAATAAGGAGAAAAAATATGGATAAGAGAGAAAAAATGAAAGAAGAGGCAGTTAGTAGGCTTAAAAATTTAACATCATCATTAGACTTAAATCCAAATCTTGTTAAATATTTTGAACAGGGCAAAGTTTACTATTCTTATTTGACAGCAGGGGGTATGGTAGGTTCTATTGATACTATTGACTATATCCCTAAGTACGCAGAAATAATAAAGAAATTTGAAAAAACATATGAGGGAATAGTTTATCATGCAGTAGAAGATTCTTTTGGAATGTTATCATTACTATATGTAAGTAAAAATGAAGAAGATTGGCCGTTTGAAAGACCAGAAGGAAAATATTTGTATGCTATGGTTTATAACTTTGATAAAGAAAAATTAAAGAATGGAATATATGAGATTGAGTTCGAAGAGTTTGGAACAATTATTGTTAAATCGTTAGGTGGAGCAATAGTTAGAGTTGGATAAAAATTATATAAACCAAAAGTCAAAAAACAATGCTCCGCAACTCAAAGTATATAATGTAGGACCACAATGACATATATGAATTATGGCTCCTACATTGTAGAAAATTGTGGATAGTTACAGGTAACTAATAAAAAATATTGTTGTGTATTAACATATATTAAAGGAAAATGATGAGATGCGGTTAGATGAGTTTCAATTTGTATTAATCGATAAGAGAACAAGGAATGAAGTTGCGCTTAGTTTTAACGACCTATATGGTTATTTTGATGTAATTCATAACACAGGAAACGATGGAATATTAGTAAGATATAATAGGGATCACCCTAAGGGAAATGAGCATTACATACCATCCTTTTGGGAAGGAATGAATATTAGTCGCAACAGAACATATAGATTTGGCGAATGTAATAGCGAATTGCTTGTGAAGTATGCTCCGTTATATTCATATTGTGAATATCCTGAATTGGAATTAAAGGACTTTAAATTTAAAATTAAGCATATGAGGTACAAAGAAAGCGTAATTATTTCCTTCGAAGATTTGATTGCGTATGAAGCCGGTAGTTGGAGTGTAGAACCACAGGGAATATTCATAGAGAAGAAAGAGAATATTCCTTCAAGCTTATGGGGAACAATTTTAGTGAATAACAATGCCTATTTCTTTGATGGATTTAATCAACTATTAGATATTGAATATGTTGGAAAGCCAAAAATAGAAAAATATAAGTAATCAGGAAACTAAACGGGAAAAATATATTAAAGGAGAATTTTATGAGTAGGACAGTTAAATTTGTTATAGGTGCTGCAGCTTCAGGTAAGACAACATTTATTAAAAATCATTTTTCTGAAGATAAAAATACAATAATCCTGAATGTGTATGATTATCAGCAAGCAGCTTATAAAAAAATGGAAGAATTTGGATGCATTTCTTTTATGGAAGAAATAGAATGTTTAAAGAATGCGAATGAGGCTATTCTAGTTGATATTATTGAAGCATTAAAAGAAAAAAAGAATGTAGTGGTAGAGCATACTTTATATAAAACAAAACGTAGAATAGCATACATTGATGCAATTCGAAAAGCGATAAAAAATATAAATATAGAAGTTTATGTAATGTGTCCAACGGACTCAGTTTGGGAAAAATACATAAACAAACGAAAATTAAATGTCTCTGAGATTAAAGCGCAAAAGAATGAAATAGAATTTCCGAATCCTGTTGAAGGTTTTAATAAAATATATCAGGTTATAGATGGGGATATAAGGTTGCGTATGGATACTCCCAATTATGAAATTGTTAAGAATGCATATAAAGACCTTGAAGAAGAAGCACAAAAGTTGAAAAAAGATAAAGAAAAAAGGGAACAGCGATTAGCATTGATTGAAAGCATGAATACACGTCCGTTTTGGCATTATTGCGAAGTATGTGGCACAAAGGTTTTTTGCACAGCCCAGGAAGCATTTGATGCAGGTTGGAATTACCCACCACAAATAGGACATTTTAAATTATTAGGTCCCCATAATTGTGGAAAATGTTCGATAATGGATACGCTTTTTTTGAAAGTACAAAAACAAAAATTTCCTATTGTAATTGAAAAAACGTTAACAGAAGAAGAGCTGAAAACTTTGAACAGAATTAAGAATGAACCTGAAAGTTTGCTTGAAGAAGAAAAGTAAAAAGAAATAGCATATATTGTTTAATCATAAAATGGCTGGAGGTTATGATATTATATGAAAACAAATAGTAACAATAATGGAAGAATATCAATTTTAGAAGCGGTCGTCTGGGCGCAGGAACATCATAATCAAGTTATGTATTTAGCTGATACATCTGAAAATTTGAATGATTATATAGAAAAGCTAGAAAAGTATGGGTTTGATAAGGAGCAGGCGCGGGCTATTACAGATATACATAGTAGAGAATTTACAATACATAATAGGGCAGAGACAAAGAAAGAACTTCAGGAGTTATTAGATAAACAATTATGAATACAGGTAAAATTATAGAAACGAGTCGCTTATATCTTATTCCGGGAAAAAATTCCAGAGATGATGAAGCGTTTATAAAAATGCTCAGACAGGATGGAAATTTTCGAAAATTACGGGTCTTGAGTTCAAAGAAAAGCATTTAGAAGAGTTTAGAAATTATTTTGAAAGAAAAGGTAACTGTGAATGTATCTATTCCATATATAGAAAGAACAAAAAAGATTTTATAGGATATGTGGGTTTTCACAAAGAAATTAATTTTGAAATAGAATTTTATATATCTAAACCAGAAAGAAGAAGAGGCTATGCAAAAGAAGCGTGCATAGAAATTATAAATTTGTTTTTTACAGAAGGCTTATCAATAGACAATAAAATAATAAAAAAGGGAGAAATATATGTTGTTACTCTTACAGATAATATAGCAACAATAGAATTATTAATAAAGCTAGGATTTAAAAGGTATGTGTCTGAAGAAGGAGAGACAGTAACAATGAGGATTATTAAATCCGCAATAATTCATGTTTTAAAGAAAAATATTATTACAAAAGGAAGTGAATTTTTTGTTTAAATAATCATGCATTAATAATAGAAAAAACATAGAAAGGAATTAAGGAATGGCAGAAGGTTGTCTTTTTTGTTTGGATAAAGTTTTAACAATAAAAACACAATAAAAATCTGATTATCCGCTAAAACACAGTATCTATCAGCATTTTCAAGGAAACAAACACATCAATTTACTACTTATTTACTACTAACGAATGAGCCTTGATACGCAAGTTTTCCTAGATATGCAAAGATATGGTACAACACATCAGTATTGAAACAAGAAAAAATTGAATAACTTATAGACTATGGAACGCCTAACATGACGTTCCTTTTCTATTTCCAGCCGTTCTTATTGGACGGCTATTTTATTACCCAAAATGAAAGGAGCATTAGATTTATGAAAAAGATGTTAAAACGATTGTGTACTGGCTTCTTAGCTCTTGCAACTGTCGTTACTACTTTACCGACGACACCCGTTCATGCAGAAAGCAAGCAATACTGGACGGAGTCAAAAGAGCGTGTCGGTATCGTTGAAAAAGTAATGAATGACGGTTCGATTGGTTCTACTTTTAACGAGGGACATTTGACCGTCGAGGGCGAGGACGCTTACTGTATCGACATTAACACAGATTTTAGGAATGGCTACAAGACCAGAATTGACGCAAGCACCCGTATGAGTGCCGACCAGATAAGCGACGTTGCCTTATCTATCGAATATGTGAAACAGTACACAGACAGCCACAGCGGAATAAGCAACAATCACGCCTACCTTTTAAGACAGCTTGTTGTCTGGCAGAGATTGAGCGTACATCTTGGCTGGCAATGCGACAACGTGAGAGCTTCTTATGATGAAATTCCAAAGGCAACGCAGGACGAAGTTTTCTCTGGTGCAAGAGCCTTTGTCAAAGAAAATAAAGGACGTTATGAATGTGGCGGTTATATCTACTCTGGCGAGGGGCAGGAATTGGGGCAATTCTGGGCGAAGTTAAATATCGGAAATGCGAAACTTAAAAAGGCTACCAGTAATACCAGCATTACAGACGGTAACGGGAATTACTCTATCGCTGGTGCAACATACGGTGTCTTTTCTGATAAGAACTGCACGAAACAGCTTGCCACTCTTACGACTGATGAAAACGGAAATACAGATGTTGTAGAGGTAAAAGCAGGCACAGTCTATATCAAGGAATTATCCGCACCAGCAGGATATAAAGTAGATAAAACTATATATTCCTTAAAGGTTGAAGCTGGAAAAACAGCGACTTTGAAAGTATCTGATACACCAAAAGTAACGGACACGTTGATTGAGCTTTTCAAGATTGATATGGAAACACAGAAAGACAATCCGCAGGGGAACGCTTCTCTAGCAGGTGCGGAATTTACATGGAAGTATTATGCAGGCTTCTATAATAAAGACAATCTCCCTGCCGAAGCTACTCGTACATGGGTTACAAAGACAATCGCTGAAACAGACAGCGACGGGTCAACCCACTACATCACAAAATTTGCGGACGCATACAAAGTATCTGGCGATAGCTTCTATATGCAGGACGGTAAAGCGGTTCTTCCACTTGGAACGCTAACCGTTGAAGAAACAAAAGCTCCAAACGGATACTTGTTAGACGGTGCATATATGCAGGCTGGCGATAAGTCCGAACAGATAAAAGACTTATACCTTACACAGATTACCGAGGACGGCGACCTTGCCGTATTATCTGGAAGTAACCAGTTTTCCGTATCAGATAAGGTTATCCGTGGCGGTGTGAAAATTCAGAAACGAGATTTAGAAACGGGCGATACCAAACCACAAGGAAGTGCAACTTTAAAAGATACTGCCTTTGACATCATTTCCTTAAATGATAATGCAGTATTGGTTGAGGGCAAGCTCTATAAGAAAAATGAAGTGGTAAAGACAATTCGTACCGATATTGAGGGTATCGCTTCTACTTCTGCTGACCTTTTACCTTATGGAAACTTCCGTATCGTTGAGAGCGAAGCACCAGACGGATATTTGACAGACGGTGCAAAACCGATTGATTTTACAATCACAGAAAATGGAAAAATCGTGGACTTAACCGACGAAGCCCATTCTATCTATAATCAGATTAAGCGTGGAGATATTGAGGGTGTAAAAATCGGTGCAGGCACACACAAGCGTCTTGCTGATGTTCCTTTTAGGATCACAAGCAAGACAACGGGCGAAAATCATATAGTTGTAACTGATGATAACGGGCAGTTTTCCACTTCTTCTGAATGGGCTTCGCATAAGCACAATACCAACGCAGGCAAGACCAGCGAGGACGGTGTGTGGTTTGGAACTTCTGAACCAGACGACAGCAAGGGTGCATTACCTTATGATACCTACATCATTGAAGAAATGCGTTGCGACAGTAACAAAGGCTTTGAACTTATCCCACCTTTTGAAATCGTGGTATCAAGAAATAACCTTGTGATTGATTTAGGAACGTTGACTGATGAATACGAAAAAGAAATCTCTATCCATACCACAGCGACCAGCAAGGACGGCGAAAAAACTATCCTTGCAGGAAAAGAGGTAACAATCGTTGATACTGTCAAATTAAACGGGCTTACAAAAGGCACAAAGTATCAGTTGAAAGGTTGGCAGATGTTAAAGGAAGAAAACGCCGAGCTTATCATTGACGGGAAACGTGTAGAAAACGATTATACCTTTGTCGCTGATGATGAAGAAATGAAAGTGGAAATTTCCTATATATTCAATGCGTCTGCTTTAGGTGGCAAGAACCTTGTTACCTTTGAAGAATTGTATGATTTCAGCAATCCAGACGAACCCGTGAAAGTTGCGGAGCATAAAGACATTGAGGACGACGGGCAGACCGTACTTATCACAGAGCGTATCATCAAAATTCATACGACTGCTACCGATAAGGACGGCAACAAAGAGCTTGAAGCTGGAAAAGAGGTAACAATCATTGATACCGTAACCTTAGAGGGCTTAGAAGTCGGTACACAGTACAAACTTGTGGGCTGGCAGATGTTGAAAAAAGAAAATGCCGAGCTTCTTATCAATGGGAAACGTGTGGAAAGTGATTACACTTTTACTGCTGACAGCGAAACTATGAAAGTGGAAGTTGCCTTTACCCTTGACGCTACTTCCCTTGACGGCAAACAGCTTGTAACTTTTGAAGAATTGTACGATTTAAGCAATCCAGACGATCCGAAGAAAGTTACCGAGCATAAGGATATTGAGGATAAGGGACAGACGATTACCTTTAAGGAAAAGCCAAAAGAACCAGAGAAACCCGAAACACCACCGACACCAGAAAAGCCAAACAGACCGAGCGACAGTCCCAAAACGGGCGATAACACAAACCTTTACGGACTGCTTGCACTTCTTTTGACCTCTGGTGCTGGACTGGCAGGTATCTTCTTCTACAAACGCCGTAAAATGAAAAAATCATAAGGCGGTAACGGTATGAGAAAAGAAAAATCACGCTCTCCGCCGAAGTTGTCAAACGGCAGACTTCCGCTTATTCTGGCTTGTCTGCCAACAACCTGCAAGAACACGGATAGTCAAGGGTGCGTAAGCATTGATTTTACCCTTTACTATCTGTGGGATTGCTGGTACTTCCCAAACCGCCAGAATAAGAAATCACAATCAATTTATCAAAAATAGAAAGAAACGAGGTAAAACAATATGGAAATGAAATATGTCGTGCCAGATATGGTACAGTCTTTTGGAACTCTTGAATTTGCAGGCGAAAGTGAGCCAGTCTTTGAAAGAGATAAAAATAACCGCAGGGTCTTAGCAAGACGAAGCTATAACCTTTATTCTGACGTACAGAAAGGCGAAAATGTTGTGGTAGAAATTCCCGTGCAGGCTGGCGAAAAAAAGTTCAAGTATGAACAGAAAGTAAAACTTGTCAATCCGAAGTTATACGGCAGAGGTTATGCAATCGGGGATATGGGACATACCGATTATGTGTTAGTTGCTGATGATATTGTAGCAGTTGAAGAAAAGTAAAGGAGTGAAGAATTTATGAGATTATCAAACGGGTTTGTTATTGACAAAGAGAAAACATTTGGAGAATTAAAATTTACAGCGGTGCGTGATGTGTTCTTACAGAATGAGGACGGGACACCGAGTACCCAGCTTAAAAAGCGTATCTATGATTTGAAGTGCAGTTTGCATGGTGGAATTATCCCCGTGTCTGTACCGCCAGAAGTACCGTTAAGAGAATTTCCGTACAATGCAGTTGTGGAGCTTGTCAATCCAGTAGCCGATACGGTATCAAGAAAGACCTATACGGGTGCAGATGTGGACTGGTATGTAAAGGCAGAGGATATTGTATTGAAGAATAAAGGCAATCAAAACGTAGGCAGTCCACAGAACCATACACCGCAGGGACAGCCGAAAAAATAGGCTTGCTGAATAGATTTTCGTTGTAGCGGATATATAAAACTGTTATAATATGGGTATGAAAAATTTAATTATAAGGAGTGCTGTTTATGATAAGAGCTATTATATTTGCTGTATTCGTTGTCCCTATTATATCTCTCGTATTAGATAAGACACAAAAAGCAACTAAAAAAGAAAAATTCACAAATACTGTTTTTGTATCACACGCCTATCAAACAGTATGTCATATTTGTTCATTGATAATGGTAGGAATTGCAATAGCTTTAGGATTGTTCATGGGATTTGATAATACGGTGGGACACTCTGTTGTTTTTGCTATTTTTGTTCTATTGATTGAATTTTGTGCGTGGGCATTAAAAAGACATAAGGTAGTAATTGACGGAAATAATTTGCGTATTACTCCTGCTGTTGGAAGAACAAGAGAAATTTCATTTAATGATATTTCCCGTTGCACAGAAAAAGAGCAAATAGGATTGAAAATATTTGTAGGAAACAAAAAAATTTGTACAGTTTCTTGCGACTGTGTTGGATATAAAGAATTTCTTGAAATGTTAAAAGAGAAAAATTTACTCTAATACGTTTCGCCCAAATAAACAGTTATATTATTTTAGCAGTTAGTCTTAGGATTGACTGCTTTTTTCATACCCAGAAAGGAGTGATTGATTTATGCAAAAGATTTTTAACAAAGGACACCGTATCAGAGCCAGCGACAAGCACCTTGTCTACCACTTTTCCATAGGAACGCTTCTGTTTGTATTCGTGGCGGTTCTCCTGCTACTGAATATCAAACAGCTCATGCGTACTGATTGGGAACATTTCAGCTTGTTAGAGAACGGCTTGACGCTTTCCCCTTACAACTTCATAACTATACTGATAGCGACTGGTGTTTGTGCATTGGTCGTTTTTCTGTATTACCACTTCTGTTACGATAGTTTCAAGAAGCTCCTGCACCGTCAAAAGCTGGCAAGAATGGTACTGGAAAATAAGTGGTATGAAGCCGATACCGTACAAGACAGCGGTTTTTTTACTGACCTGCAAAGCAGATCAAGGGAAAAAATCGTCTGGTTTCCAAAGATTTATTATCAAATGGAAAAGGGACTGCTTCATATCCGCTGTGAAATTACGCTGGGAAAATATCAAGACCAGCTTTTACGGTTAGAGGATAAATTGGAAAGTGGCTTATATTGTGAGCTGACCGACAAGACCCTGCATGACGGCTATATTGAATATACCCTGCTTTATGATATGATAGCGAACCGCATTACCATTGATGAAGTACGGGCAGAAAACGGCTGTCTGAAACTGATGAAAAATCTTGTCTGGGAATATGACGCACTCCCTCACGCTCTGATTGCTGGTGGAACGGGTGGCGGTAAAACTTATTTTCTGCTGACGCTTATTGAAGCCTTACTGCATACCAACGCTGTCCTTTACATCTTAGACCCGAAGAACGCTGACCTTGCAGACTTAGGGACAGTTATGGGAAATGTGTATCACACCAAAGAAGAAATGATTGATTGTGTCAATGCCTTTTATGAGGGAATGGTACAGCGAAGTGAGGAAATGAAGCAACACCCGAACTATAAGACGGGCGAAAACTACGCCTATCTGGGACTGCCACCCTGCTTTCTTATCTTTGATGAATATGTGGCATTTTTTGAAATGCTGGGGACAAAGGAAAGCGTGGGCTTGCTTAGCCAGTTAAAGAAAATCGTTATGTTAGGACGACAAGCAGGTTATTTCCTTATCGTTGCCTGCCAGCGTCCAGACGCAAAGTATTTCTCTGACGGTATCAGAGATAACTTCAATTTCCGTGTGGGACTTGGGCGTATCAGCGAATTAGGTTACGGTATGCTGTTCGGTTCAGATGTGAAAAAGCAGTTTTTCCAGAAGCGTATCAAGGGGCGTGGCTATTGTGATATGGGAACAAGCGTGATAAGCGAATTTTACACGCCTTTAGTCCCCAAAGGACATGATTTTTTACAAACAATCGGCAGGCTTGCACAAGAAAGACAAGTCATGCCAGAACAACAAGGAAAGGAAGATGTGATTGAATAAGGACACATTAAATGTTTATCACGCACCCACAGAGAAAAACTACCTCTGTTTGTGCTTGAATACAGATATTTTTACAACGGATTGCAGGAAATATATGTTAGATTGTTTTTTAGATTATTCTGTCAATCCAAATCTGCGATTTCATTCAAGGATAGATAAAATCATTGATGATGTTATTCGTGAAAAAATCAACATTCCTCATAAGTTTAGAATGAGGTTGGAAAGTAGACATTGCGTTGAAAGCAGGATAATCTATTTTCGATTTCGAGTTTTAGATAAGGCTTGTCTGCAATGTAATGTATTTCTTAAAGGGCTGTCTGAAGAAATGAAAGAAGCACTTTCAGATGAAAGAATAGATTTTGCGGTTATCTATGAGGGCATACAAGGTTCACAGCAGGACACAGACACGGACGACAAGGACGGGTTTTGCGGTTCTCAACCGCAAGTTCCGTTCTTGGCGGACGGGGCTTGTCCCGTCCGCTGATAAAACCCCTCGGTATCTAACAGAGGGGTACGTTTGCAAATAGACAATAGACAAAAAACATAGGAAACATAAGGCTTCTGGCATGGTTTCCTAGCAAAAATCGGCTGTGAAGTCGCCTAAAAAAACTTCACACTTTACAGATTGGGGGTATGGTTCTGAATGAAGAACAATGGATAAAAGAATTACGGGAGAAACGGATTGCTTACGGTATCTCACAAGGCAGGCTGGCGGTGGCTTCTGGTATCACAAGAGAATATCTCAATAAGATAGAAAGCGGAAAAATGAAGCCGTCAAAGGAGCTTTTGGAAACTCTGCATAAAGAACTGGCAAGGTTCAATCCAGAAGCACCGCTTACCATGCTGTTTGATTATGTGAAAATTCGTTTTCCCACGCTGGATATACAGCATATCATCAAAGACATATTAAAACTGAATATCAACTATATGCTCCATGAAGATTATGGACATTACAGTTATACGGAGCATTACTCTTTAGGGGACATCTTTATCTATACGTCGGCTGACGAAGAAAAAGGTGTCCTTTTAGAGTTAAAGGGGCGTGGTTGCAGGCAGTTTGAAAGTTACCTGCTGGCACAGCAAAGAAGCTGGTATGACTTTCTCATGGACGCACTCGTAGACGGTGGCGTGATGAAGCGTATCGACCTTGCTATCAACGACCATACGGGCATTTTGGATATTCCAGAGCTTGCGGAAAAATGCAGAAAACGGGAATATATCGGAAAGTCCAGAAGTTATAAGTTTTACCAGTCGGGCGAGCTTATCAAGCATAGAGAGGACGACAGAGAATATATGGGACGCACCCTTTATCTTGGTTCGCTGAAATCAGATGTGTATTTTTGTATCTATGAAAAGGACTATGAGCAGTACGTCAAGTTAGGGACACCGCTTGAAGAAGCCGACATTATCAACCGTTTTGAGATACGGCTTAGAAATGAACGTGCCTATTATGCAGTACGAGATTTGCTGACCTATTATGACGCAGAGCAGACCGCCTTTTCTATCATCAACCAGTATGTACGGTTTGTTGATGAAGAACCCGACAAGCGAAAAAATGAATGGAAACTCAATGACCGCTGGGCTTGGTTTATTGGCGATAACAGACAGAGCTTGAAGCTGACGACAAAGCCAGAGCCTTACACCTTAGACCGCACATTGCGTTGGGTACAAAGGCAGGTAGCACCAACCTTGAAAATGCTGAAAAAGATTGATAAAGGAAACGGTACAGACTACATGGAAACAATCGAACAGCAGGCAAAGCTCACAGAAAAGCATAAAATGATAATCAAACAGCAGACGACCCCTGCAAAAGATTTGGTGGAAAGTTAGGAGTGATAAAAAATGTGGGTATTATTAAAAGATTTCCTGCTGGTATCTATGGGAATGGGTATCGGCGTAGTCTTGATGTGTATTTTGAATGTCGGCAAAGAAGCTGACTATGAAATGAAACAATTAGAAGAAAGTGAGGACAATTAAATGAATTTCGGACAAAATTTGTATCAATGGTTTTTATCAAACGCACAGAGCTTAGTGCTTATGGCGATTGTGGTTATCGGTATCTACTTAGGGTTCAAGCGTGAGTTTTCAAAACTTATCGGCTTCTTGGTAGTTGCCTTGATTGCTGTCGGTTTGGTATTCAACGCTGGCGGTGTGAAAGATGTATTGTTAGAGCTGTTCAATAAGATTATCGGTGCATAAAATTTTATTGTGGTGCTGATATGCGAATGTTATAATGTGGATATGAAACACAGTATCTAGGAGTGATGGAATGAAATATATAATGCTTCACGGTTTGGGACAATCTTCTGAAAGTTGGAGTGATACCGTAAAAGTATTCAATGATGATTTTGAAGTTTTATGCCCTAATTTATCAGATTGGCTTTTTGGAAAAATACCATGTTATGATACATTGTATCGGACATTGGAAACATACTGTGAACAGTTTGAAGAACCGCTAAATATTTGTGGACTTTCTTTAGGTGGTATTCTTGCTATGCAGTATGCGATAGAACACCCAGAAAAAATGAACTCATTAGTGTTAATAGGCACACAATATGAAATGCCAAAGTATCTGTTAAAAATGCAAAATCTGATATTCCGTATTATGCCTTGTTCAGCATTTGAAAAAATGGGTTTTCAGAAAACAGATTTTATCAATCTATGCAAATCTATGACAGAACTTAATTTTAAACATGAACTGAAAAAAATATCATGTTCGGTACTTGTTGTCTGTGGCGATAAGGATAAGATAAATAAAAAAGCTTCTTTAGAATTGCAACAACAGATAGAAAACGCAGAAATAGCTATTATTGAAAATGCAGGACATGAAGTAAATACAGATAACCCAACACTACTAGGGCAAAAGTTAAATGTATTTTTCAAACAATATGTCTGATAAACAATTTCATATCCATACACACAAAGCAGTTAGTCTTAGGATTGACTGCTTTTTTCATACCTAAATTTCAGATTGGAGTGATGAAATGAACGATATTTTTAAGGATATGCAGGCAAAAGTCGGCTGTGAATACATTTCCGACCTGCCCTCTTACAAGCGTAAGGTGTGGCATGAAATGAAACGGCTGAACCCTGCCGACTATGAAGAAAGACAGTTAGAAGATTTTTCTAAATATGTGTTTGGTATCTCATACCAGAACTTAAAAGATGTGATGAACCAACAGAAAGGACGTGAGGAACAATGCAGGAAACAAGGGTACTGGTGGAAACGAGAGGAACAACTGACGAAGAAACAATATCATACTGGTTCGACCTGCCGATAGATGTTGCCGAGTTTGAAGAAAAGTTAGGTATCGGTGCAGAAAGTGGGGATTACTGTATTATCGAAAAGGTGTTGCCTTATGCTGATGAAGTTCACGAACATACAAGCGTGTATCAGCTCAACGAATTAGATTTTATGTACCGCCAGCTTTCAAGTGATATGCAGGAAGAATATGTATCACTTCTGACCGTATATGACAATTTAGAAGCACTTTATATTTGCAGGAACGTGATTACGGTTTATCCTGACTGCAAAAGCATGATAGATGTTGCAAGGCAAAAGCTGATGAACGACCCGACATTTAAGCATTTATCCGAGGACTGTCAAGAATATTACTTTGACTTTGAAGCCTATGCTTCTCACTTGCAGGAACACGGGAAATTTTTAGTAACAGAACACGGTATCTTTGAACTGCCAGAGTAGGAAATGAGGTGGTGGTTATGATTGATGATATGGCGGTTTACATTGCTAATCTTGGCAAATACAATGAGGGATATTTAGTCGGTGCTTGGTTCACGTTTCCCATTGATGAGGAAGATGTAAAAGAAAAAATCGGCTTGAATGAACAGTATGAGGAATACGCAATCCATGATACCGACAACTTCCCCATTGCGATTGGCGAGTATGTTTCCATTGAAGAACTCAATGAGATGTATGAAATGATAGAGGAACTTCCCGACTATATCGTAGAGTGTCTGGACGAATTTATCAGCCACTACGGGACGCTGGAAGAAGTCGTGGAACACAAGGACGATATTTATTATTATCCCGACTGTGAAACCATGACAGACGTTGCCTACTACTACATAGACGAATTGCAGGCACTTGGCGACATTCCACCCAGCTTACAGAACTACATTGACTATGAAGCCTACGGGCGAGATTTGGATATGGGCGGTTGCTTTATTGAAACAAGCCGAGGTATGTGCGAGATACCATATTAACGCTGGAAGATCAGCGACAAGCATTGTTGCTACTGACAGCGTATTTCTCTTTTAAGGGACAGTCTGAAAATGGCTGTCCTTTTCTATTTTGAAAGGAGCTGAAAGAACTTGAAAAAGATTAAAAGCTACACGGGTATCTGGAACGTGGAAAAAGTCTTATATGCAATCAATGACTTTAACTTACCCTTTCCCGTTACTTTTACACAGATTACATGGTTTGTGATTACGGAATTTATCATCATTCTGTTTGGGGATATTCCCCCACTTTCCATGATTGAGGGAGCATTTCTCAAATACTTTGGTATTCCCGTTGCTCTCACTTGGTTCATGTCGCAGAAAACCTTTGACGGAAAGAAGCCGTACAGCTTTTTGAAATCACAGATAACCTATGCCCTGCGACCAAAAATCACTTATGCAGGAAAAGCCGTAAAACTGCATAAGCAGATATTAAATGAAACAATCACGGCAGTAAGGAGTGTGAACTATGTTCCCGATAAAATATATTGACAATAACCTTGTCTGGAACAAGGACAATGAAGTGTTTGCCTATTATGAGCTGGTACCATACAACTATTCTTTTCTATCCGCAGAGCAGAAATTTATCGTGCATGACAGTTTCCGACAGCTAATCGCACAGTCCCGTGAGGGTAAAATTCATGCGTTGCAGATTGCCACAGAAAGCTCCATACGAAGTATGCAGGAGCAGTCAAAGAAACTGGTAACGGGAAAATTAAAGGAAGTTGCCTACCAGAAAATAGACGAACAGACCGAAGCGTTAGTATCTATGATTGGGAACAATCAAGTGGACTACCGCTTTTTTCTTGGCTTTAAGCTCATGGTTACGGAAGAACAGCTCAATCTGAAGAACATCAAAAAATCGGCGTGGCTGACATTCAAAGAGTTTCTCCATGAAGTAAACCATACGCTGATGAATGATTTTGTTTCCATGCCGAATGATGAAATCAACCGTTACATGAAAATGGAAAAGTTACTGGAAAATAAAATCTCCCGTCGCTTTAAGGTGCGTCGCTTGGAAATCAATGATTTTGGGTATCTCATGGAACATCTTTACGGCAGGGACGGTATCGCTTATGAAGATTATGCGTACCAGCTACCAAAAAAAAAATTGAACAAAGAAACGCTGATAAAATACTACGACCTTATCCGTCCGACAAGGTGTGTGATTGAAGAAAGCCAGCGGTATTTACGCTTGGAACATGAGGACAAGGAAAGTTATGTGTCCTATTTTACCGTCAATGCGATTGTCGGCGAGCTTGATTTTCCGTCAAGTGAAATCTTCTATTTCCAGCAACAGCAATTCACATTCCCCGTTGATACTTCTATGAATGTAGAAATCGTGGAGAACCGAAAAGCATTAACAACCGTACGCAACAAGAAAAAGGAATTGAAAGACCTTGACAATCACGCTTATCAAGCAGGAGGTGAAACCAGCTCAAATGTGGTGGACGCTTTAGACAGCGTGGACGAGCTGGAAACGGACTTAGACCAGACAAAAGAAAGTATGTATAAGTTAAGCTACGTTATACGGGTGTCTGCACCCGATCTTGACGAGCTGAAACGCCGTTGTGATGAAGTCAAAGACTTTTACGACGACCTCAATGTAAAGCTGGTACGTCCTGCTGGGGATATGCTGGGGCTTCATTCTGAATTTTTACCTGCCAGCAAGCGATATATCAATGACTATGTGCAGTATGTAAAATCAGACTTCTTGGCAGGGCTTGGCTTTGGAGCGACCCAGCAGTTAGGGGAAACTACGGGTATCTATATGGGCTATTCCGTTGATACGGGAAGAAATGTGTACCTGCAACCGTCTTTAGCTTCGCAGGGCGTAAAAGGTACAGTTACCAACGCTTTAGCGTCTGCTTTTGTCGGTTCGCTTGGCGGTGGAAAGTCGTTCTGCAACAATCTTCTGGTGTATTATTCGGTGTTGTTTGGCGGTCAAGCAGTCATTTTAGACCCCAAAGCCGAGCGTGGCAACTGGAGAGAAACACTTCCAGAAATCGCCCATGAAATCAATATCGTAAATCTTACCAGCGATAAAGACAATGCAGGACTTCTTGACCCATTCGTGATTATGAAGAATGTAAAAGACGCTGAAAGTCTGGCAATCGACATCTTGACATTCCTTACGGGTATTTCCTCTAGGGACGGCGAAAAATTCCCCGTGTTACGAAAAGCGGTTCGTTCCGTTACCCAGAGCGACAGTCGGGGCTTGCTCCATGTAATAGACGAGCTACGCCGTGAAGATACGCCCATATCAAGAAATATCGCAGACCATATCGACAGCTTCACGGACTACGACTTTGCACATCTGCTGTTTTCAGACGGTACGGTGGAAAATGCAATCAGCCTTGATAACCAGCTCAATATCATTCAAGTAGCCGACCTTGTACTGCCAGATAAGGACACGACCTTTGAAGAATACACGACTATTGAATTATTGTCGGTATCTATGCTGATTGTGATTAGTACCTTTGCCCTTGATTTTATCCATTCGGACAGAAGTATTTTTAAGATTGTCGATTTGGACGAAGCGTGGGCGTTCTTAAATGTGGCACAAGGAGAAACGCTCTCTAACAAGCTGGTTCGTGCTGGACGAGCTATGCAGGCAGGTGTTTATTTCGTTACACAATCTTCTGGGGACGTGGCAAAGGAAAGTCTGAAAAACAATATCGGCTTAAAATTCGCTTTCCGTTCTACTGACATCAACGAGATAAAACAGACCTTAGAATTTTTCGGTATCGACAAGGACGATGAAAACAACCAGAAACGGCTTCGTGATTTGGAGAACGGACAATGCTTATTGCAGGACTTATACGGGCGTGTCGGTGTGGTACAGATACACCCAGTTTTTGAAGAACTGCTACACGCCTTTGATACCAGACCGCCCGTACAGAGAAATGAGGTGGAGTGATGAAAGAAAGGATAAAAGGTGCGTTCACAAAAAGGAAGATACTTCACTTTCTCAAAATGGCTCTGTTCGTGGTGGCACTCTCCCTTATCCTGCTTTCACTTTTGGGGACGGTGGCTCATGCGACGGGGCTTGTGGACGATACCATAAACGCAGAAAATCTTTACTCAAAATATCCCCTTTCCAACTACCAGCTTGATTTTTATGTGGATAATAGCTGGTCATGGTTGCCGTGGAACTGGCTGGACGGCATTGGAAAATCGGTACAGTACGGGCTTTACTGCATTACCAACTTTGTCTGGACGATAAGCCTTTATTTAAGCAATGCCACGGGCTATGTGGTGCAGGAAGCCTATAAACTTGATTTTATTAACGATATGGCAGACAGTATCGGAAAGAGCATACAGACCCTTGCAGGTGTAACCGAGAACGGCTTTTCTTCTACGGGCTTCTATGTTGGTTTCCTGCTTCTCATTATCTTAGTGGTGGGAATGTATGTTGCTTATACGGGACTTATCAAACGGGAAACCAGCAAGGCACTTCACGCTGTTATCAACTTTGTGGTGGTGTTCGTGCTGTCCGCTTCGTTTATTGCCTACGCTCCCGACTACATCAAGAAGATAAATGAATTTTCATCAGACATCAGTACCGCTTCTTTGGACTTGGGAACAAAAATCATGCTCCCCAACTCCGACAGCGAGGGCAAGGACAGCGTGGACTTGATACGGGACAGCCTATTTTCTATTCAAGTGGAACAGCCGTGGCTACTTCTGCAATTCGGTAACAGCAACACAGAAGAAATCGGGGCAGACCGTGTCGAAGCTCTTGTATCGGCAAGTCCAGAGGACGAGGACGGGAAAACCAGAGAGGAAGTCGTGAAAACAGAAATCGAAGATAACGACAACAACAATCTGACGATACCGCAGGTCGTGAACCGTTTAGGCATGGTGTTCTTCCTACTGTTCTTCAATTTAGGGATAACGATATTTGTATTCTTGCTTACGGGCATGATGTTATTTAGCCAGATACTTTTTATTATCTTTGCAATGTTTTTACCTATCAGCTTTTTACTTTCCATGATACCGAGCTATGAAAGCATGGCGAAGCAGGCAATCGTAAGGGTGTTTAATACCATAATGACACGGGCAGGAATAACGCTCATTGTAACGGTGGCGTTCAGCATTTCCAGTATGTTTTATAACATCTCCACGGACTATCCGTTCTTTATGGTAGCGTTCTTGCAGATAGTATGTTTCGCTGGTATTTATATGAAGCTGGGCGATTTAATGAGTATGTTCTCTTTGAACGCTGGCGACAGTCAAAACATGGGACGCAGGATATTCCGCAGACCATATCTGTTTATGCGACATAGAGCTAGGCGTATGGAAAGACGGCTTGCTGGTGCGGTTACTGCTGGCGGTGTTGCTGGTGCGGTGGCAGGTAGCACGATTTCAAACAGAAAACCGACAAGGAACACAGCCACAAAAGACAGTCGGGGCAATACATCTACTTCCAGTATGGGACAGCGTGCAGGCTCAAAGGTGGGTGCTGTCTTAGATACGAAAAATAAAGTGAAAGACAAGGCAAATGCTGTCAAAGAGAATATCAAGGATATGCCGACACAGACCGCTTATGCGGTGTATTCCGCAAAGGAAAAGGCAAAGTCCAGCGTGTCCGACTTTAAGCGTGGCATGGTGCAGGAACAGCAGTCCAGACAGACGGGACGTTTGGAAAAGCAGGAAAAGCATAGACAGAGTATCGCTGACAAGCGTATGGAGCTTCAAAAGGCACAAGAAGCAAGGCAGGCACAGCGAAAGGCTGACGGATCAGCGACAACGGGAGCTACCCGTCCCCATGAGCGACCAGCCACAGCTTCAAAGCCGAGTGCGGAAAAAATGCAGGAAGTCAAACGTCCTGCCACAGCGACCACTTCAAAAGCAAGTGAGCCAGTCAAGACAAATGTTATCAAAGAGCGTCCGTTATCTTCTGGTGCTTCTGATAAGAAAGCGACCCAGTCGGCACAGCCAGTACATAGGCAGAATGTAGAAAAAGTGGTATCGCAGGAAACACGCCAGAATTACACAAAAGACCGCAGGACAAAGGTTCAGCAGACGCAAACCGTCCAAAAGAACCAGCAGACAACAGAGAAAACTCGTAACCTTGTGATGAAGAAAGGACAGAAGAAAAAATGAAACTGAAACATATCGCTATCATTGGCACTCTGTTTCCTATCCTCTTTTCTCTGGTGCTTTTCTTTGGTGTCTTGATTAGTGCGGACAGCGACGACGAGAACAGCAATTTTTCTTCTGGCATTACGGGTATGAACTTATCCGCAGAAGTCTTGAAACATCAGCCTATGGTAGAAAAGTACGCCAGAGAATACGGTATTTCCGAGTATGTCAATGTGCTATTGGCTATCATTCAAGTAGAAAGTGGCGGTACGGCAGAAGATGTTATGCAGAGTTCGGAAAGTCTTGGTTTACCGCCTAATTCCTTAGATACGGAAAGCTCAATCAAGCAGGGGTGTAAGTATTTTGCGTCCCTGCTTTCTTCCTGCAAAAATCAAGGTATCGACGATTTGAATGTAGCGATACAGTCTTATAACTATGGCGGTGGCTATGTGGGATATGTGGCAGGAAAAGGAAAGAAACACACCTTTAATCTTGCAGAGAGCTTCGCCCGTGAAAAATCGGGTGGAAAGAAAGTAACCTACACCAACCCGATAGCCGTTGCGAAGAACGGGGGCTGGCGGTATCAGTATGGCAATCAATTTTACGTCGAATTAGTCAATCAGTATTTAACTGTTCCGCAGGTATCGGGAGAACTGGCACAAAAAGTAATGAATGAAGCATTGAAGTATCAAGGCTGGAAGTATGTATATGGCGGTAGCAATCCTAACACTTCCTTTGACTGTTCGGGGCTGACGCAATGGTGCTATGGAAAAGCTGGTGTTTCCTTACCGAGAACAGCACAAGCACAGTATGACGCCACCCAACATCTTCCACTCTCGCAGGCAAAGGCTGGGGACTTGGTATTTTTCCATTCTACCTATAACGCTGGAAGTTATGTAACACATGTCGGTATTCTTGTTTCGCCGACGCAGATGTACCACGCAGGAAATCCGATAGGATATGCAGACCTAAATAATAGTTACTGGCAACAGCACTTAATCGGTGCAGGACGAGTAAAACAATAGAAAGTGAGGATAACATTATGTTTAAGAAGAATAAGAAACAGACAGAAAATGTCAAAGAAAAAAAGGTGCGTACTGTCAAGGTAGGCACACATAAGAAAACCGTGATTGCGTTGTGGGTGGTGCTTATCGCAAGCGTGAGCTTTGGGGTGTATAAGAATTTTACGGCTATCGACCAGCACACGACCCATGAAAAAGAAATCATTGAACTTCGTTTGCAGGACACCAACGGGATAGAAAATTTCGTAAAGAACTTTGCGAAGTCTTATTACACATGGAGTAACAGCAAAGAAGCGATTGAAGCAAGGACGCAGGCAATCAGCGGTTATCTGACAAAGGAATTGCAAGACTTGAATGTTGATACAATCAGAACGGATATACCGACCAGCTCCACAGTTACAGATGTGATTGTGTGGCATATCGAGCAATCGGGAACGGACACTTTTTCTGCTACCTACGAAGTAGATCAGCAGATAAAAGAGGGAGAACAGACAAGCAATGTGAAAGCGACTTATACTGTAAAAGTCCATGTAGACGCTGACGGGGATATGGTAATCATTCAGAACCCTACTCTTGCACCAGCAATCGAAAAATCAGACTATGAGCCTAAGACACCAGAAGCAGACGCAAGCGTGGACGCTGATACGGTAAATGACGCTACCGCATTTCTGGAAACATTCTTTAAGCTCTATCCAACAGCCACAGAAAAAGAGCTTGCTTACTATGTATCTGGAAATGTGATTGAGCCTATCGGCAGGGACTACCTTTATTCTGAACTGGTAAACCCTATCTTTACAAAGGACGGGGATAATGTGAAAGTTAAAGTAGCTGTAAAATTCCTTGATAATCAGACAAAGGCGACACAAGTATCACAGTATGAGCTTGTGCTACATAAGGATAGCAACTGGAAGATTGTAGGATAAAAGAAAAAGGCTTGCAGTTCTGTATTGATTTGCAAGCCTAAATATATTATTTATACTTCTGGAAAATCCCGACTAATAAAGTATCTATCGCTTCAGCTAATTCAAATCTAACTTTATCTGAGGCAGAAAAAGCGTTTCCTAATTGCAAAGTTGTATAACCGTGAATTATTCCAGTAAGCATATTTAATATTTCAAGTGTTTTGTCTTTGTTAAGACTGCACGATTGGATAAGAGTAGTTAATAATGAAAGATAGTTGTTAAAAATGGTTGCTGTTTCCTCTGTTCCGTGCCACACAGCCCATTGAATTGTTTCATAAACTCCGGGGTGTTCAATCATATAGTTTAGGTATTCGATAGAAACTAACTTAATTGCTTCTTTCCCTATTTTTCCAACGGCAATTTTCATCATTCTTTCATTCATGTCACGCATACCATTATGAGCAACTTCTAAAAGAAGATTATCTAAACTTTCTATGTGATTATATAAAGATGGTGTACGAATGTTTAATTTTTGAGCAACAGCTTTTAACGAAACGTTATTTAATCCTTTTTCATCTGCTAAGTCTGATGTTGCTTTTATTACTGCTTCTTTAGTGGTTTTCATAGTTATGCACCTCATTCAAAATATCATACAAACACAATTCTAGCTAATTGAATTAGTGTAGTCAATAACACAATTAGAAAATTATGATTATTTATTGACTTTCTTAAAATTTTGTGTATAATAGGAATTGAAGTTAAATTAGATGCTAAAAATTTGTAATTAAGAAGGAGGGATTCGTCATGTTGGTATTCCAAATGCGTAATGTAGATAAAACATCTACTGTTTTGAAACAGACTAAAAACAGTGATTACGCAGATAAATAAATACGTTAGATTAATTCCTACCAGTGACTAATCTTATGACTTTTTAAACAGATAACTAAAATTACAAACAAATCGTTTAACTTCTGTATTTATTTACAGATGTAATCACTTCAGGAGTGATTACATGAACAAAAATATAAAATATTCTCAAAACTTTTTAACGAGTGAAAAAGTACTCAACCAAATAATAAAACAATTGAATTTAAAAGAAACCGATACCGTTTACGAAATTGGAACAGGTAAAGGGCATTTAACGACGAAACTGGCTAAAATAAGTAAACAGGTAACGTCTATTGAATTAGACAGTCATCTATTCAACTTATCGTCAGAAAAATTAAAACTGAACATTCGTGTCACTTTAATTCACCAAGATATTCTACAGTTTCAATTCCCTAACAAACAGAGGTATAAAATTGTTGGGAGTATTCCTTACCATTTAAGCACACAAATTATTAAAAAAGTGGTTTTTGAAAGCCATGCGTCTGACATCTATCTGATTGTTGAAGAAGGATTCTACAAGCGTACCTTGGATATTCACCGAACACTAGGGTTGCTCTTGCACACTCAAGTCTCGATTCAGCAATTGCTTAAGCTGCCAGCGGAATGCTTTCATCCTAAACCAAAAGTAAACAGTGTCTTAATAAAACTTACCCGCCATACCACAGATGTTCCAGATAAATATTGGAAGCTATATACGTACTTTGTTTCAAAATGGGTCAATCGAGAATATCGTCAACTGTTTACTAAAAATCAGTTTCATCAAGCAATGAAACACGCCAAAGTAAACAATTTAAGTACCGTTACTTATGAGCAAGTATTGTCTATTTTTAATAGTTATCTATTATTTAACGGGAGGAAATAATTCTATGAGTCGCTTTTTTAAATTTGGAAAGTTACACGTTACTAAAGGGAATGGAGATAAATTATTAGATATACTACTGACAGCTTCCAAGAAGCTAAAGAGGTCCCTAGCGCCTACGGGGAATTTGTATCGATAAGGGGTACAAATTCCCACTAAGCGCTCGGGACCCCTTGTAGGAAAATGTCCTAAGTGTGGCAACAATATTGTATTAAAAAAATCGTTTTATGGTTGTTCAAATTATCCTGAATGTAAGTTTACTTTAGCTGAACATTTTAGAAAGAAAAAACTAACCAAAACGAATGTAAAAGAATTACTGGAGGGAAAAGAAACCCTGGTAAAAGGAATCAAAAACAAAGAGAAAAAGCCCTACAATGCCGTTGTAAAAATTGGGGAAAAGGGATATATTGATTTTATCTCTTTTTCAAAATAAACATAAAAGCCCTTTAAAGAGGGCTTTTATATATTAATCACAAATCACTTATCACAAATCACAAGTGATTAATCACTTGTTTATTAAGATATTAAAAGCTATAATTTAAATAAAGCGTGAATTTTATGACACAAAAAGAGGGGGGAGAAACTTGGAACTAGCATTTAGAGAAAGCTTAAAAAAGATGAGAGGTACCAAATCAAAAGAAAAATTCTCCCAAGAATTAGAAATGAGTAGATCAAATTATTCACGAATAGAATCAGGAAAATCAGATCCAACCATAAAAACACTAGAACAAATTGCAAAGTTAACTAACTCAACGCTAGTAGTGGATTTAATCCCAAATGAGCCAACAGAACCAGAACCAGAAACAGAACAAGTAACATTGGAGTTAGAAATGGAAGAAGAAAAAAGCAATGATTTCGTGTGAATAATGCACGAAATCATTGCTTATTTTTTTAAAAAGCGATATACTAGATATAACGAAACAACGAACTGAATAAAGAATACAAAAAAAGAGCCACGACCAGTTAAAGCCTGAGAAACTTTAACTGCGAGCCTTAATTGATTACCACCAATCAATTAAAGAAGTCGAGACCCAAAATTTGGTAAAGTATTTAATTACTTTATTAATCAGATACTTAAATATCTGTAAACCCATTATATCGGGTTTTTGAGGGGATTTCAAGTCTTTAAGAAGATACCAGGCAATCAATTAAGAAAAACTTAGTTGATTGCCTTTTTTGTTGTGATTCAACTTTGATCGTAGCTTCTAACTAATTAATTTTCGTAAGAAAGGAGAACAGCTGAATGAATATCCCTTTTGTTGTAGAAACTGTGCTTCATGACGGCTTGTTAAAGTACAAATTTAAAAATAGTAAAATTCGCTCAATCACTACCAAGCCAGGTAAAAGTAAAGGGGCTATTTTTGCGTATCGCTCAAAAAAAAGCATGATTGGCGGACGTGGCGTTGTTCTGACTTCCGAAGAAGCGATTCACGAAAATCAAGATACATTTACGCATTGGACACCAAACGTTTATCGTTATGGTACGTATGCAGACGAAAACCGTTCATACACTAAAGGACATTCTGAAAACAATTTAAGACAAATCAATACCTTCTTTATTGATTTTGATATTCACACGGAAAAAGAAACTATTTCAGCAAGCGATATTTTAACAACAGCTATTGATTTAGGTTTTATGCCTACGTTAATTATCAAATCTGATAAAGGTTATCAAGCATATTTTGTTTTAGAAACGCCAGTCTATGTGACTTCAAAATCAGAATTTAAATCTGTCAAAGCAGCCAAAATAATCTCGCAAAATATCCGAGAATATTTTGGAAAGTCTTTGCCAGTTGATCTAACGTGCAATCATTTTGGGATTGCTCGTATACCAAGAACGGACAATGTAGAATTTTTTGATCCCAATTACCGTTATTCTTTCAAAGAATGGCAAGATTGGTCTTTCAAACAAACAGATAATAAGGGCTTTACTCGTTCAAGTCTAACGGTTTTAAGCGGTACAGAAGGCAAAAAACAAGTAGATGAACCCTGGTTTAATCTCTTATTGCACGAAACGAAATTTTCAGGAGAAAAGGGTTTAGTAGGGCGCAATAGCGTTATGTTTACCCTCTCTTTAGCCTACTTTAGTTCAGGCTATTCAATCGAAACGTGCGAATATAATATGTTTGAGTTTAAAAACATTTTAAAATACTAATTAGATTAGTTAAATGACTATTTGAAATAGTATTTTGAGGAGTGATTATATGTGTACAAGATTTGTTTACAATGGTATAGATAAAATTGTTGGTTTTAATTTTGATATTGACCTTTCTGTATGGGATCATACTGTAATTACCGAAGAAAATAGATTTTATATTGGTATTAAAATGCCTGACGGTCTGTATCATTCATTTCATGGGATAAATAAAAATGGTAATGTAGGAACACTTCTTTATGTTCATGGTAATGAAAATGCAAGGTATATAGAAAGCGAGGATTGTATTACAATATCTGAATTAACAGAAAAATTCATTAAGGCAGAGATTTCTTTTGATAAAGCCTTGGACATTGTTAAAAAGAAAAAAATTATTTATGCACCAGATGCTACTATGCAAGCTATGCTTTCTGATAAAAAAGGACGAGTTTTAATTATTGAACCTGGAATTGGGTATAGATATGAACAAGAAAATTTTTCACTTATTACAAATTATTCTATTCTAAAACCAGATATAACAAAGCCGTACATTGTTTCTGGGGATACAAGATACGAAGTGGCTAAAGAGTTATTGGCAGGATATGATAAAGATTTTTCAGTAAATGACGCATTTAAAGTATTAAAATCTGTTTCTCAAAAAGACTTGTGGGCAACTAGGGTTTCATTTGTATATTCTACAGAAAAAAATAAAGTTTATTATGTCTTGAACAATGATTTTAGTAATGTATTTGAATTTCAGTTTTAATACTAATGAATTTATAAATTTGCAATTATGATAAGAAAGGTTATTATGATAGGACTAAAAAAGCGAGATATAAAAAAAGCGTTGAAAGCTGGTGCAAAAGCTGGCGGTGTATCATTGGCTGATGTTCGGGCAGATATTGAAGCGACGATTGATGAAGCTATGAATAGCACCGCCCCAGAAGTGCAGGCAAATTTCAAAAAATATTTTGGTAATAAACGCCCTACCCCAGAAGAATATATTTACAAGATTACCAAAAAGACAAAGATTTGAAAAAAGGCTTGCTCCATACATAGTGTATGATCTGCAAGCCTTAATCTATTTCAGAGGAAATTTAACAGTAAAAGTAGCACCTCCACCAGCAGTATCATTGATAATGATAATACCGTTCAGCATTTGAGTTAATTCTTTGGCGATACTTAGTCCCAGTCCAAAATTCGATTTGTTCGTATGGGACTTGTCGCCACTATAAAATCGGTCAAAGATATACTGCTTATCTTCATCAGAAATGCCTTGCCCGTGGTCTACCACAGAAAAAGCAATATTTTTTTCGGTGGCGATTACTTCTATCTCTATTAAAGAATTATTCTTGGAATGTTGAATGGCATTATCCATAAAGACACACAAGATTTGAAATAATCGGTCTTTGTCGGTAAACATAGCAGGATAACTTTCCTCGGATAAATGCAGTTTTAGTTCTAAATTCTGCTTCATGCAGACGGGTTCGTAGGTTTCATATAACGTAATGAGCAAGGTATCTACATTGATTGTGCTTTTATGCAATGTCCATGTTTTAGCGTCGGAAGAAGCCAAAAGCAACATATCTTTGACTAAACGGGATAACCGCATACATTCAAAATCTATGGTCTGTACGGCTTGCTTTGCCTGCTCGTTTAAGGAAACATTATCAAGAAGCATATCCGTGTTGGAAATCATAACAGCAAGTGGAGATTTTAATTCATGGGACGCTGTTGCAACAAAATCTTTTTGGCTTTGCAGTATTCGTTCCGTTGGAGCAAACGACTTTTTCAGCAGATAACGGGTCAGCACGATAACAACGATACAAGCCAAAAACCAGATAAGAAGATATATAGGCAATGTTTTTTGTAAAATATCCGTCAAACTGGCTGTCTGATAAAGAAAGGTTGCATGATACACGGTATCATTTGCTGTCCTAATTGTAGCAGGAATAACAAAATAAGTATCGTGATGTGTTCCTCTTATTTCCAGAAAACCGCCTTGTGAAGTTGTGCTGTTTTCTATTTGTGATAATGGTTGTGTAGAAATCTGCTTTTCTACATCATGCAACAGATTGTCCGCAGAAGTTGGAAATGGGAAATCACTCTGATAAATGGTATTCCCCCTTGTATCAGTAATTAAAGAAAAAATATGATAACTCTCTTCGTAGGTTTTGAGTGCTTTGTCCATATCCGAAGAAGCACTTTCCACTTGATAAATCAGCAAGGTTGTCAATCTCTGAAATAAGGTGCTTTCGTTGATTTTCTCTGTATGAACTGTGTTCGCAACGACAAAGGAAATCACAAGGGTAATAATCAGCATAACAGAACTTGCAAACAGAATATGAAGTTTTCGGTATAAGTTATTTAACATGTTTCTTTCTCCAGTTTGTACCCTGCACCGTAGACCGTTGTTATTTTACAGGAACTTTTTAATTCTTTTAGGCGTTTTCGCAGAAAAGAAATGTAACTGTCTACATTGCCAGTTTCTACCTCGGAAGAACTGCCCCAGATTTTAAGGATTAGCTGTTCACGGGAAAATAGTGTTTCTGGGTTCTGCATAAATACAAAAGTCAACTCGGTTTCTTTTGAAGTTAATAAAAGAGAATTGACGGGTGTAGATAAGGTTCGGCTGTCTTTATCGAAAGTTAAATCTCCATATTCTAATTTGGAAGATAACTGGATATTGGCAGGGCGTCTTGTTAATGCCCGAACTCTTGCAAGCAATTCTTTGATATGAAATGGTTTTACTAAATAATCATCAGCACCGCCGTCTAAACCCTCAACCCGATTGTCAAGGGTACTCATGGCAGTAATGATAAGGATAGGAATAGAAATTCCTTTTTTACGCATAGATTTTATGATTGTCAAACCGTCAATAATCGGTAACATACGGTCTACAATGGCGAGGTCATAAGCATAGTCTGTATTTAAGGCATACAGCATAGCAGTTTCCCCGTCATTGCAACAATCAACCATATAGTTTTCTTTTTCCAGAGAAATTTTTATATTTTTACATAACTCTAAATCATCTTCCAGAAGAAGTATTTTCATAATGTATCAATCCTTTTCTATATAAATTATAGACAGTATAACAGAAAAGTCTGTAAAAATCCTCTAAAAAATGATGATGATTTTCTTACTTTTTTACAGGATTTTTAGAATGGTTTGCTTTTACAATAGGGGCATATCGAACAAGAAAGGTGGAATACAAAAATGAAAAAAACAAACATCAGTAAATTCATAGCAGTTGGATTATGTATCTGTGCATTGACGGGGTGTGGTGCAAGTCCAAATGAGAAGCCAGATACGTCTAATCCTATTGTCAATTCTAATACGAATGAAGAAAATACAAATGGTTCTTCAGAAAATAAAGGAAACGACATATTAGAGTCTGCTAATTTGAGAGGAAGTGTTTTGGAATTTACAGACAATGGTTGCTTGGTAAATCAAGCAAAAGATATTGAGGGTGGAGCTGGGATAAAAATAGAAGCACCGGGAATGGAAAATAAAGACAATGCTGTTTCTGTAACCTATAACCCAGATTGTGAATTTGTCATTGCCACAGTAAATGCACAGTCTGGTGTTACAAATGTAACAACGGGTTCTATATCCGATGTAAAAAAACAATCTGAAGTATATCTTTATGGAGAATTTGCAGACACACTTCATTTCAATGCAACAAAGGTTGTCATAGCCCGTTGGGAATAGAGGTGTGAAGTATGAAGTTTTATCAACTTGGTTTTCGCTATTTACAGCGAAAAAAAGGAAAAACCATTCTTTTGTTGATTGTTTTGATACTTGTAAACAGTATGATTTTAGGTACAAGCATGATTTTAAGGACTACAAATGAGTCCAAACAAGCCATGCAGGAAAAGACAAATTCTAAGATTGTAGCTGAAATTACAAGTAAGGACAGCAAGATAACAGAGAATGAAGTAAACAAGATTGAAACGCTGGAAGATGTTTCAGCTATCAACCGTATCGGCAGGCAAGATGTATTTCCAGCTAGTTTTGCTCCCGTTACGCTCAATACTTCTACGAATGAGGAAAATTTGAAAATAGCGTTGCTCTCCTATGATGATTTGGAAAAGGACAGCCCTTTTTCAGAAATGCAGTACCGCTTATCTTCTGGCGATTATATCAAACATGAGAAAAAAGGTGCTGTTATCAATGCGAACCTTGCAAATCAAAATGAGCTAAAAGTTGGAGATACGATTGAATTAAGTACAGAAAACGGAACAAAAGTATCTGTTCAAATTATTGGAATTTTCATGTCCGCAGGAAATGTGGAAAAAGACCAGCCAACAGAAACTACCGCAGTCAATCGAATAGAAAATCAAGTCTTTATTGACAACAGCACTTATAAAGAATTGTTCAAAGAAGCTGAATTTGAAAAACTCTGCGTTTATTCAAAAAGACCAGAAAAATTAGATGTGCTGGAAACCAGCTTGCAAAAAATATTCGGAAATGATGTAGAACTTAGCACTTCCGATACCCTTTATCAACAGATGTCTGCTCCATTAGAGCAAATCAGTAAGGTGGCAAATCTTATGCTGGTACTTACATTGGTAACTGGTACTGTTGTTGTTTCCCTGCTGTTATGTATGTGGATGCGGACAAGGCAAAAAGAGGTGGCAATCTTTATGAGCCTCGGCAAGACAAAAAGTGAAATTTTCCTGCAAACTTTATTAGAAGCAGGCAGTGTATTTACACTTTCGGTTTTAGGAGCAACAGCCATTGGTAAATTGTTCTCGGGCGTTTTGCAAAATGTCATTACTGGTTCAGAAACAGTAACAGAAAATCTGAAAGTGGTGTTGCAGATACAAGATATTGGAATGTTGTTCCTTTTAGGTGGTGCAGTTATTCTGGTGGCATTGTGCTGTTCCATTCTTCCGATATTACGAGCAAACCCAAAAGATATATTAGCGAAAATGGAGGGATAGTACATGAATTTTTTTGGATTGGCAAGGCGTTCTGTGTTCAGAAAGCCCATAAAAAGTATTCTCTTATTGTTGATTGTTTTTGCAATCAGTACCCTGCTTCTTGCAGGTGTGGCGAGCAAAAATGCCAGTATTGAGGTGCAGGACAAAACCAGACAAGCCATAGGTGCAGGCTTTCTTTTAGAAAGAAATGCAGAGTACCGAACAAAACGAGTTCGTGAATACTCAGAAAAGATTGGTAATGATAAGGAAGGTAGTTTTGGTGGCTACCATCAGGAAAAAGAGATTATCAATGGTGTGGAGACTTGGTCAGGCTGGACAACAAATGAATTTGAAAGCTTAGATATAAAAGACATTGAGAAACTGGCAAAAACAAAAGGAATTGCTGATTACAATATTACAACAGCAACAACTCCTGTAAACCCTGTAAATTTCAAAAGAATTGAAGATAAAGATGTAGACCAAAGTGTAGATGAGGGAGGTGTAAGCTTAATTGGAAACAAAGATATGAAACTTGACAGAAATGTTTTATCTGGAAACCTGCATATCAAAGAGGGGCGAATGATAACCCCAGAGGATAAAGATATGTGTGTCATTTCAGAGGAACTTGCAAATCAAAATAATCTGAAAATCGGCGATAAGATTTCTTTTAATGATTACCACGATACTGAAAATTCAAAGGTATCAGAAGCTGAGATTGTTGGAATTTATCAAGTGGATCAAAAGATGTCCCCACTTATGCAGGGAGATACTTACCGTTCGGAAAATGTAATATTTACAGATTTGAGATTTCCAGAAAAGGCAGAGGGTGAAACAAGTCCATTATATGAAAGAGCCTATTTCAAAGTAGAAGATGTGGAAGCTTACGACGAAGTAAAAGAAAATCTGCAAAAAGTAGACATCAACTGGGAGCAATATGATTTGATTGACAATAACGGAAATTCCGAAACCATGTCCTCAAACTTCAATGATTTAGCAAAAGTAAGCGAAATGATGATATTGGTAATCTCTGTTGCAAGTTTTGTTATCCTTGTTTTAGTATTTCTGTTCTGGCTGAAAAATCGAGTGCAGGAAGTCGGCATTTTCTTATCTCTCGGTGTTCCGAAATTCAGAATTATCGGGCAGATTTGGAGTGAAGCGATTATGATTGCTGTTCTTTCCCTTATGCTATCCTTTGCTGTCGCTCCTGCCGTTTCCAAAGTAACTGCAAATTATCTGGTATCACAGCAGGTTCAGCAAATGCAGGAAGAAGAAAAAAATAACGAGGGAAAAGTATCCACAGAATATGTTGCACCAAAGCAGGACGTGCAGAATATCAGCGTAGAGGTTACGCCAGAAATGTATCTGTTGGACGGAGCAAGTGTTCTTGTGTTGATAACGGCTTCTGTTCTGGTATCTGGAATTGTAATACTAAAGAGAAACCCGAAAGATATTTTATCGGAAATGAGTTAGGAGGACGACGAAAATGTTAGAAGTAAAGAATGTAAGCTATGCTTACAAAACAAAAAAAGATAAAACCATTTTGAATAATGTATCTGCTACTTTCGAGGAGGGTATTTTTTATACTATTGTCGGTCCGAGTGGTGCAGGAAAAACAACACTCTTATCGTTGTTAGCAGGCTTAGACACAGCGGTAAAAGGGACTGTCCTTTGCAATGGCGAGGACATTACAAAAAAAGGGCTGAATTACCACAGAAAGCATAATATCTCATTGGTATTTCAAAATTATAATCTGATTGATTATTTGACAACGGTTGAAAATGTCAAATTAGGTGGTAGTGGAAATGCTGAAAAATTATTGGAAGAAGTCGGCATTGGAAAAGAATACTGGCAGAGAAATGTATTGCAACTATCTGGCGGACAGCAACAGCGTGTAGCGATTGCAAGAGCATTAGCCAGCGACGCTCATGTACTTTTGGCAGACGAACCGACGGGAAATCTTGACGAAACTACCGCTGATGAAATCATTGCTTTGCTGAAAAAGACTGCACATGAATTAGGAAAATGTGTTGTTGTGGTTACACACAGTAAGCATTTGGCAGAAGAAGCCGACGAAATCTTAGAAATTAAAAACGGTGCAATTTCTTTTCTGTCTGATTAAATTAGAATAGTGCCGTAAAGGAGTTGTCATTATGGAATATTTTAGATATACCTCGACGCAATCAGTTTGAACCTAACGGCATTTTTATAACAACTGAATATAGCACAGTTTTAAAAGCTCGTACAGACTATATGTTTTGTGCGGGCTTTTTTCATGCCAGAAAAAAATTTTTTAAAGTTTTTTCGATTTTGGTTACGCTGTCCCCCACTTTCAACGCGGTATATATGAAAAGGGGCAGACACCTCTTTTCGACTAGCGAAAGGAGGTGAGGAAAATGAAACCGTCAGAACTACAAGAAAAAACCTGTCATCAATTCGATTGTGCTATTAAAACAGTTATACGTCATAGAGCGATTGACTTCTATCGAGCGATACGTCGTTCAGAGAAAAAAGAAATGCCATTCGCCGAAATTATGGACGACCTCTTAAATTCCATAGGTACAGAAGATACATATTCTACGGATTATGTTGCGGTATTTGAAGTCTGTGGAGAAAAAGTATCAATCGAAGATGAACAACTGGCTCGTGCATTGAAAGCTATTGAAGAACGAAAGCGTAATATCGTTTTACAGTATTTTTTCATTGGCGACACGGACACTTACATTGGGAAAATGCTTGACTGTTCCAGAGCGAATGTAACGAAGTGCAGAATACAAGCACTAGACAAGTTAAAGCAACTGATTGAGGAGGAAAAAGAAAAATGCCAAAAGAGCTGACACCGACTTTCACGGTTATTTCCAAAGCCTGCGACGGCGACGAAACAGCAATTTCAAAAATCTTGGAATTTTATGACCCATATATCAATCAGTGCTGTATGCGTCCGTTTTACGACGATAACAACAACTTACGTCTTGCGGTAGATTTGGAAATGAAAGGTTTTATCAAAGAAGCGATTATTCGTAAAATCTTAAACTTTGATATTAAACGCTTCTAATTCATATTGGGATTGATTATGCCCGTCTGGTCTTTGACAACTGAATAAAGCAGACAGATACGTTTGTGAGATAGCAAGCCACGGGGACTGTACGCCATGACCTTTCCAAAAGAAAGCGAGCGACCCACGCAGTGATCCGAGAGCGACTGTTGGAATAGTCGTTTTGCCACGACCTATCCTCACAGAATAATGATACGTCCGCATGGTGCGGTTCTGCCCACAAGAATGGGAATAGTTGAGATACTAACGGAGCTTTCCAAAGCCGTTTGTCTGCTTGTAAAAAAATGACACACAGTAAAGGGGGTGCATAGATTATGAACAATACTGATGTGCCTATCTGGGAAAAATATACGCTGACGATTGAAGAAGCGTCTAAATACTTCCGTATTGGCGAAAAGAAATTGCGTAAATTAGCCGAAGAAAATCTTGACGCTGGCTGGGTTATCGTGAACGGTAATCGTATTCAGATTAAGCGAAAACAATTTGAAAAAATCATAGATACATTGGACGAAATCTAATGTCATTGAGCCGTAGATATGGTATAATATTAGTAGCGTATCACGGCTCATTCCATGACGGAAAGGAGCTTTACACTATGTCTAATGTGAAACGAAAAGACAGTAAAAATCGCAATTTGCGTAATGGAGAGAGCCAGCGAAAAGACGGAAGATACGTTTATAAATATACCGATATATACGGAAAGCCACAATTTATCTATTCTTGGAAACTTGTACCGACAGACAAGACACCTGCTGGAAAGCGTGATGATATATCGTTGAGGGAAAAAGAAGCACAGATAAAAAAAGACCTTAACGACGGTATCGACACAGTCGGCGGTAAAATGACAGTCTGCCAGCTCTACGACAAGAAGAACAGTCAAAGAAAGAACATCAAAAGGGCTACTGAAAAAGGACGACAGTATCTTATGAACGCTTTGAAAAATGACCCATTAGGTATGAGGGCGATTGATACGGTTAAGCAGTCGGACGCTAAAGAATGGGCTATCAGAATGAGCGAAAAAGGATATGCCTATAAAACGATTGATAACTATAAACGTTCCTTGAAAGCGTCATTTTACATGGCAATACAAGACGACTGTATCAGAAAGAACCCATTTGAATTTAAGTTAAGTGATGTTCTGGAAGATGATACCGAACAGAAAGTTATCCTTACACCAGAGCAGGAAGAACACCTGCTTGCCTTTATGGAAAAGGACAAGATTTACAGTAAGTATTATGATGAGGTTGTGCTTCTGCTGGAAACGGGACTTCGTATTTCTGAATTTTGCGGACTGACGACGCATATTGATATGCAGAACAGAATACTCAATATAGACCACCAGTTATTGAAAGATAGCGAAATGGGCTACTATATTGAAACACCAAAGACCAAAAACGGAAAACGGGAACTTCCATTGACAGAACGGGCTTATCAAGCAATCCAAAGAATACTAAAGAACAGAGGAAAGGCACAACCGCTGATTGTAGGTGGTTACAGCAATTTCCTATTCCTAAATCGTGAGGGCTTGCCTAAAGTTGCAGGAAACTATGAGGGCATGGTGCGAGGACTGATTAAGAAGTATAACAAGTATCACACGGACAAGTTACCGAACATCACGCCACATTCATTCAGACATACTTATTGTACGAATATGGCAAACAGAGGAATGAACCCAAACACTCTGCAATATCTCATGGGACACGCTAACATAACCATGACACTTGGCTATTATGCACACGGCACATTTCAATCTGCAAAAGCAGAACTGGAAAGGCTGGCTTGTTAATATCGGAGCTTATATTTACTACTCATTTACTACTTTTGGTTGCATTTTCATGCTGGTAAATGCCAGCTTATGCAAGGTATCTTCCGAAAAGAAAATACCGATAAAGCCCTAAAATACGGGATATATCGGCATTTACCAACTTATGAAAAGATAATCAGAAATTTAGTAAGTTTTTATTTTAAAAAATCAGCAGGAATCAAAATATATTCTGCATGGATACAATTATGAATATAGTTGTGAAATTAGTTTTGGAAGAAATAGAAAGAAAATGGTTCCAGAACAGTGTTATATTGTAACGACTAAAGAAGATGAATATGAATTAGAAAAAATAGAGTTTAACGAGGAGGGAAAATGTAATTATTTAGATGTTTTAAAAAAGAAAAATTCAAAGAAGTAATGATGGAAACTCAGGATGAACGCTCAATGTACGTTATAACAAATGAAAGTAAATTGTTCGGAGCAGCTTCAATGTTGTATGAGGAGCCACTACATGAATTGGCAGAAAAAATTGGGAGTGACCTGTATATCTTGCCATCAAGTATCCATGAAGTTATTGCCGTATCAGCTGATTTTGGTTCACCTGATGAATGGGCGGAAATGGTTTATGAAATCAATATGGACCAGGTAGACATTAATGACCGTCTTTCAAATCAGGTATATTGCTACGACAAAGATTTAAGGACACTAAGACTTGCAACAGATACTTTGGCAGGTGAAGATATTGAGGTAACTAATGTAGAAAAAAAATCGGAAGATACACTGATACAGATATCAAAAGATAGTAGTCATGAACAGCGTTATTTAAAGAAGATTATTGCTGTACTTCTTATTACTGTGGGAGTATTTGCTATTACTCTTGAAATCATGGTATGTAATAAATTGCGGCAACCACAAAATTATATAGAAGCAGTAGATCCGGATAGTGTAGAAATGAAAACGGCTGAGTTTGTAAAATAAGAATAGCAAAAGTGAGAAGAGGATATTACAAATCATTGTTTTGATAATTCGTTGGTATCCTCTTTGTGGATTTCAGAATTTGCTTCTCAGCTTTCGGTATTCTCTTGGCGAATATCCTTTCAGCTTGTGAAAAAGCCGGCTGAAATAAAGCTGGTTATCATATCCGACAATCTTAGAAATCTCATTGATGGAATAAGTTGTTGTTTCAAGTAACATCTGAGCAGTGTTGATGCGGATTCCCACAATGAATTGCATTGGTGTAGAACCGGTATATTTTTTGAAATTTCGGATAAACCAGCTGACACTCATGCCTCGTGAGGCAGCATAATCATCAATATTGATATTTTGACTGTAGTTTTCACTGAAAAAGGTAACAGCATTATCCATCTCATGATCAAGATATTCATTTTTTAATATGTGCTCTCTTGTCAGTTCCCGGTGGAAACCAATCAGAAGATGACGTAGCAAAAGGACAAGCATTTCCTCATAATTATCTTGACAGCGTTGGAGCTCGATAATGATACGTTTGAAAATTTGTTCATATTCATTAGATGTACCCACTTGAAAGACACGTTCTTTATCCGGAAACCCATATTGACGTAAGATATTTTTCACATTGCTTCCTGTGAAGTGAATCCAGTATACTTCTGTCTTATCTTCTCCGTAATATTCATATTTTTGGAGTTCTTTCGGTCTGTACAGTACAATGTTGCCGGCTGGAACAATCGTTTCATTATTTACATTATCAAAATGAAAATGCCCACAACCAGCAGTGATATATATAATCTGATAATCCAGACGACCCCTTGGACGGTAGGTCGGAAGTTTGGGATGTCTGGAAAGACGGTAAGTACCACAGCTACCGACAATCAGCGGACGACTTTTGTCTTTGAAATCCATATGTGAGTGGTTCAAATAACCGGTGTTCAAATACATAGGACAGCACCTCTTTTCGTATTTTTTATCATTGTATCATTTAGTGCATATTTTGTCTAATCCAATTCATAGACATATTTTGCAAATTAGGCTATGCTATATATAGCATAATTAAGGAACGTAAACAAAAAGTAAAGTATAAGGTTTGCTTTAGTAAAACAAAGAACAAAAAAGTATATGTATTGGAGGAGAGCTATTTATGATCGTACCACGTTATTATGAAAATCTAAGCGTACTGCACGAAAACACAATGCCAGCCAGAGCCTATTATATTCCAGCATCCAGAAGAATGGATAACTTGGTGGAACACAGAGAAGAGTCAGATCGTATGCAGTTATTGAATGGAACTTGGAAATTCCAGTATTTTAACAGCATCTATGACATTCAGGATTCTTTCTTTGAGAAGAATTATGATACAGAAAATTTTGATGAGATTCAGGTTCCAAGTGTATGGCAGATGGCTGGATATGATACACACCAGTATACAAACATCAGGTATCCATTTCCGTTTGATCCACCATATGTGCCACAGGACATTCCGTGTGGAGTCTATGTACATACTTTTGAGTACAGTAGAGATGAGAAAGCACCAAAATCTTTTTTGAACTTTGAAGGAGTAGACAGTTGCTTTTACCTATGGATCAATGGCTCTTACATAGGATACAGCCAGGTTTCGCATATGACCAGTGAGTTTGATGTTACCGATGTACTTCAGGATGGAACGAATATGGTGGCAGTGTTGGTAATGAAGTGGTGTGATGGTTCCTATTTGGAAGATCAGGACAAATTCCGTATGAGTGGTATTTTCCGGGATGTGTACATTTTGAAACGCCCAAGACAGGCAATCAGTGATTATCATATTAAAACAAGAATTGAGGATATGCTTGCGAAAGTAGAAATTGGAATGAAATTCTACTCTCCGTTAAATGTAAAAATTTCGATTGAAGATAGAAACGGGGCAGTTGTAGCACTAGGAAGTATTGCTGAAGAAGGAACAGCTGTATTAGAAATCGCAAGTCCGGAACTTTGGAATACAGAAAATCCATATCTATATAAACTGATTCTTGAAACAGAGAATGAAGTAATTGTAGATCACATTGCATTAAGAAAGATAGAGATTAAAGACCAGGTTATTTATTTAAATGGACAGAAGATTAAATTCCGTGGTGTCAATCGACATGATTCTGATCCGGTTACTGGATTTACAATCAATCTGGAACAGATTACAACCGATCTTACGTTAATGAAGCAGCATAATTTTAATGCAATCCGTTCCAGCCACTATCCGAACGCACCATTTTTCTATGAAATGTGTGACAAGTATGGATTCATGGTAATAGATGAAGCAGATATTGAAGCTCATGGTCCATTTATGATCTACAGAAAAGAAGACACTGATTACAATCGGTTCAAACGATGGAATGAGAAGATTGCAGATGATCCGGTATGGGAAGAGGCAATCGTTGATCGCGTAAAACTCATGGTGGAACGTGACAAAAACCGTTTTTGTATTGTCATGTGGTCAATGGGAAATGAGAGTGCTTATGGCTGCAACTTTGAAAAAGCACTGGAATGGACAAAGAATTTTGATCCAGACCGCATCACACAATATGAGAGTGCAAGATACCGTAATTATGATGAGACATATGATTACAGCAATTTGGATGTGTATAGCCGGATGTATCCGGCACTTTCTGAGATTCAGGAATATTTGGACAAGGACGGAAGCAAACCATTTCTTTTGGTAGAGTACTGCCATAGCATGGGAAATGGACCTGGGGATTTTGAAGATTATTTCCAGATGATTCAGGATAACGATAAAATGTGCGGTGGCTTTGTCTGGGAATGGTGTGACCATGCGATTGCTCATGGAACTGCTGAGAATGGAAAGACTATATATGCTTATGGGGGCGACCATGGCGAAGAAATTCATGATGGCAACTTCTGTATGGATGGATTAGTATATCCGGACAGAACTGTACATACAGGACTTTTGGAATACAAGAATGTATATCGTCCGGCAAGAGTTATTTCTTATGACAAAGAAAGCGGAGATTTGGTGCTTCATAACTACATGGATTTTGATGATTTAAAAGATTATGTAAAAATTTGTTATGAACTGACACAGGATGGTCTTGTAATCAGCAAAGGTAAACTTCCAGAAGTTTCAGCAGCACCACACAGTGAAGGAAAAACAAACCTGAAGGTCAACGTACCAGAAGATGGGAAATGTTATTTAAAAATTATTTACCATCTGAAAAAGAAATTGCCATTGTTGGATGGAGACCATATTCTTGGATTCGATGAAATTGAGGTAAGTAAAGAGGATACAAAATGCAAACTTGCAGAGAAATGGCTGCAAAAAACAGCAGTGGACTCTGAATTACAGGTAAGTGAAAATGATACACAGATTCATATCAAGGGACGTGAATTTGCTTATACCATAGACAAACGTACCGCGCTCTTTACAGAGATGAAATTCGCAGGGCGGGAATACTTGAACCATCCGATGGAATTAAATATTTGGAGAGCTCCAACAGATAACGATATGTACATCAAGTCTGAATGGAAGAAAGCCCACTATGATAAGGCTTACACAAGAGCCTATACGACAGAGGTTGTGCAGGGAAAACATGGTGTGAAGATTACAAGCCATGCTTCCGTTGTGGCAGAGACAGTACAGAAGATTCTAGATGTGACGATTACATGGAAAATAGAAGCTGCTGGAAAGATTGATGCAGATATTGCAGTAACAAAAGACGATGAATTTCCGGATCTTCCGAGATTTGGTGTGAGGATGTTCCTGGATAAAAAACTTTCAGCTGTAAGATACTTTGGAATGGGACCACAGGAAAGTTATTGTGATAAACATCAGGCTGCGAGCCACGGTTTGTACCGGGCAGATGTAGGGGATTTACATGAGGACTATATCCGTCCACAGGAAAATGGAAGCCATTATGATTGTGAATATGTAGAGTTTAACAACAGCCGATATGGAATTGCGGCATCCGCAGAAAAGGCATTTTCATTCAATGCTTCTTATTATACACAGGAAGAACTTGAGAAGAAAACGCATAATTATGAATTAATAGAATCAGATAGTGTAGTATTCTGTGTTGACTACGCATTAAATGGCATTGGTTCTAATAGTTGTGGACCGGTTGTATTGGAGCAGTACCGATTTGATGATGTATTATTTCGGTTTCAGTTTACACTGATACCGTATGTAAAAGGATAATAAAGTTTCATGTAACCCGTAAACAAGGAAAGAGAGTCTGATTGTAATGTAAAGTCCGGATATACAGAGCAATCAGACAAAATCAGAGAAAAAAACAGAATTAGATATCATATGGTTAGCCATATTGAGATTCTAAGTGCGATGAAGATGAGGAGCAAAGAAATTCTATGGAAGAAAAAAAGTATTTGAAATGGTATAACAAAATTGGATACGGATCAGGTGATATTGCAGGTAATGTAGTCTATGCGTTCCTGACATCTTTTATGATGGTCTATCTGACGGACTCGGTAGGACTGGCTTCAGGTGTCGTAGGTACCCTGATTGCCGTATCAAAACTATTTGATGGTTTCACGGATATATTTTTTGGATCAATGATTGACAAAACACACAGTAAAATGGGAAAAGCGAAGCCATGGATGCTATACGGATATATTGGTTGCGCCATTACGCTGATCTGCTGCTTTACAGTACCGGTCAGTTTGGGAACAACGGCTAAATATGCATGGTTCTTTATTTCATATACACTGTTAAATGGCGTGTTTTATACAGCAAACAATATTGCTTACTCGGCACTTACGTCACTGATTACAAAGAACAGCAAAGAGCGTGTGCAGATGGGATCTTATCGTTTTATTTTTGCGTTTTCAACAAGTCTTCTGATTCAGGCAATTACAGTTGGATTTGTAGATAAATGTGGTGGGGATGCTGCAGCATGGAGAACGGTTGCTATTATCTATGCAATCATTGGTCTGGTCGTAAATACGATTTCAGCACTTTCTGTTAAGGAACTTCCTGAGGAAGAACTTAACGAAGGAGAAGTAAAGGATGATAATGAAAAGTACGGAATGGTACAGGCATTCAAGCTTCTTGTTAAAAACAAATATTATATGATGATTTGTGGAACATATATTTTACAGCAGTTATATGGTGCCATGATTGGAGCTGGCATTTATTACATGACATGGGTACTGAAAAATAAGAATTTGTTTGGACAATTTGCATGGGCAGTAAATATTCCACTGATTATTGCCCTGATTTTTACACCGACATTAGTTGGTAAGTGGAAAGGCATGTATAAACTGAACTTAAGAGGTTATGTCTTAGCAGTCATCGGTAGAGCACTTGTTGTTGTTGCCGGATATATGGGTAGTGTTCCGCTGATGATGGCGTTTACAGCTCTTGCAGCCTTAGGTCAGGGACCATGGCAGGGAGATATGAATGCTGTTATTGCATCCTGCTGTGAATACACTTATCTTACACAGGGAAAGAGAATTGATGGAACGATGTACTCTTGTACTTCTCTTGGTGTAAAAATTGGTGGAGGTATTGGAACCGCTGTTGTTGGATGGATGCTTGAGCTCAGTGGATATGTCGGAAAAAATGCAACTCAGCCACAGTCTGCACTTGATATGATGCAGTTTATGTATCTTTGGCTTCCGTTAATCATTGATGTATTGATTATGTTTGCACTTTCAAGAATGAATGTAGAAGATGCAAATAAAAAACTGAAAGCAGAAAAAGAAATTGCTGCAGATGAAGTAACAGATGCATCAGACATAAATTAGAATTGACAGGAGAAAGCGTTGTCTGGTCGTTGCTCGATGAGACAGTGCTTTTTTCTATATATAAAGTGATAGAACTGTATTTTGAAAATAAAAAAGGACCACTTCATTTTTGTGAAATGGCCTTAAGAAAATATTCAGTTTTCACAAAATAGTCCTTTTAGTATTTATACATGGTAAGGATGCTCAAAATATTCAGTGTAGAATACTAAAAGGTCATTCAGATATTTTTTTAGGTTGCTCATTTGCAAGTCCTCCTTTCCTTATTTACAAGTTGATTATAAGATAGGTGTAAAAGGATTGCTTGCCAAATCGAAAGAAGATATAGACAAATGTTGCAAAGGGGAGTATTTCATGCAGTTAAAATATGTTGACACAAAAGAGGAGATTATAGCAATAAATAGGAAGTCAAAACATATTGAACCACATCTTCATAATGCACTGGAGATCGTTTGTGTAACAAGTGGATCATTAGAACTTGGTGTCGGACAGGAACTATACCATATGGAAAAAGGAGATATAGGCTTTGTATTTCCAGATGTTATTCATCACTATCAGGTACTGACACCCGGTGTAAATAAAGCGACTTATCTGATTGCATCGCCATTTACGATAGCCAAATTTGCAGATATCATGCAATCCATGGCTCCTGAATACCCAATCATCAAAGCGAAAAAGGTTGAACCGGAGGTATATAGGGTTATAAATGCAATTTTAGAGACAGAACAGTCGGATATTATTGTTGCACAGGCATATCTTCAAATTGTGTTGGCACGCTGCATAGGAAAATTAAATTTGGTAGAAAAGAGAAATGTGGGGAGCAACGATCTTATTTACCAGACAGTTTCCTATATATCAGCAAATTTTAAGAAGAAATTTTCGCTGGAAGAGATGGCAAAAGATCTGGGGGTGAGCAAATATGTTTTATCCAGACTCTTTTCCAAGACATTCCATAGAAACTTTAATCAATATCTTAACGATGCAAGGCTGAACTATGCATGCCATCGTTTGGAAAATACGAGTGATTCTATTACAAACATTTGTCTGGATAGTGGATTTGAAAGTCAGAGAACATTTAACCGAGTATTTAAAGAAAGATATAAAATATCACCGAGTGATTATCGGAGTATTTGTGTGAAAGAGATGTTATCATGAAAAGGACGGAATCGGGGAGGGAGGCAGCACAAGCCAGTTCTCTCCGGTAATGACATTCAAACTTTGGGAAAAGTTTTTCAACAATTTTCTGAAAGTATCGGAAAGCATGGAAGTTGATGGAAAGAGAACTTTTGGATATGATGAACCAATAATTTATAAGCGTGTATAATCAAAGGTCTGCATATTTGGATGAACTTCAGTTTGTAGAGGACTCGATGAATTTGCGTAATATTGGGCGTTACATGAATGTTAATTTAAGGAAATAATATGGTAAGCAAAAGCGGAATAACTTTTCAAATCGTTCTATTGTTGCGTAGGTTATTAGCACTTAGAAGATGAAACATCTTAATTGAAGAATATTTAGGGGCTAATGGAAAATTAAATGTTGAATATCTGGTGCTATGTCAAGATTTAGCACAAAATAAAATGAGAAGTTCTGTCAGCTAAGCAGCCGGAAGAGATTTAGCACTCTCGTACAATTTTTCAAATTCGTCAGGAGACATATAATCACAATGACTATGAATTCTGACAGTGTTATAAAAGGTTTCAATGCATTCAAAAATTAGGTTGTATGCGTGTCTGTAATTCTTAATGTTAAAACGGTTAAGCCATTCCCTTTTTATGAGTGAATGGAAGGATTCAATACAGGCATTGTCATAAGGATAACCTTTATGTGAATAACTGCGTTGCATGTTTTTGGTGGCTTCACGCCATGCCTGTGACACATACTGGCTTCCGTGGTCAGTATGTATTATTAATGGTAAATCAGTGTTACGCATTGCCTTGGCTTTTTCAATTGTTTTTATTACAGTGGAAACTTCCATTGTGTCGGCAAGAGTCCATGCAATTATCTTTCCAGCAAACAGATCCATTACACAGTTAAGGTACACAAAGCCGTCATTGTTACGGTATTGTGACTCCCATCTGGCAAGGGTGCTAATGCCGATGCCCAGGTTCCTGGCACATTGAAGTTGTGTGAGATCAGGATGCTCCTTGCGATAATTAATGGCATCCAGTTTGAATTGCTTGGTATGTTGTTTTCTTGGCATAATGAGTACATCCTTTTGGTATTATATAATATTTTCAGGGGAATATCTCATTTTGTTTTGTACTATTTATATGCTAGCACTAAACAAGAATAGATATTCATGCGATAAATACTGGTAAAAAAGAGTAAAAGTTGTTTTTTAGAAAATAAATATTCATTAGAAAATAAATTTTTTCAATGAATATTTAGAAAAAAAGTGGTAAAATAAGCAACGGTGTTATTAAAAAACAAAAGAAGAAAGGATGGAGAATATGAGAAACAAAATCAAACAGATTTTAACTGTGTGTTTTGTTATTGCCGCAATGGCAGTTGTATGGAATGCACCTGTTTGGGCAGACATAGCAACACAGGCGGAATTAACTGGCACACAGGAAGACATTGAACTTAACAAAGAAGTTACAATTAATTGGGAAAAGAATGGTGGTGAAGTTGATTACTATTTCACACCAACAGAAAACAAGAGATATTTATTTGTGTTAACAGATAATGACGACAGATTACCAGGTTTATATCAGGGAGATGACAAGTTAAGTTGGTTTAGTTATTATTCAACAGTAGATGGAAAGATGTATCTTCAGACACCTGTGTTAGAAGCAGGAACAAAATATGATATTTATTTTACATCACGTGAAGGTGAAACAGAAATTCAGTTTGGCTTCTACGATGATATCTGGCATGGAGCAGAAGAAATTGACAATGCTGCAACAGGCATAATGAAAAAAGGATATACTGAGGATGGAACAGATTATTCACGCGCTAAAATTTATAAAATAACAGTTCCGGAAGATGGAGCATACGAATACAGAGTATCAGGATTAAACCCTACAGGTATTGCAGATGACGACTATGATTTTGATGTGGATATTTATGATGAAGATGGATATTGGCATAGTAATCAGGACAGTGTACCTAACTGGGGTGGCAGTAGTGATGCATGTGCATTTGCCAACTTAGAAGCAGGAAAAACTTATTATCTTGTTTTGGCAAACTTTTCAGTTAACAATGCATATGAGTATACATTATCGAGAACAAATTTAAGCATAGAATTAAATAGTGAAAAAACGTTAAATTGGAATGAAATAGGAGATTATTTCTATTATCATTTTATACCGGAAAAAACACAGTCATATCTTTTTACAGTTTCTGACAATGGTGATAGAGTTCCACAAATTGGAAGAACTGATGAAACATGGAAAAATATGATGTATGATGTAGATGGCAAAATTAGATTGGTAACACCAGTATTAGAAGCAGGAAAGGAATATACACTTTATGTGCCTATTGCAGCAGGTGAAAATAGCGTACGGGTTGGTTTCTATGATAATTTATGGACTGGTGTAAATACTCTTGAAACACCTTGTTCAGGTACAATAGGAAAAGGAACGAAAAGATTTGATGGAAAAGCTTGGTATCCAAGTAACAGACTTTACAAAGTAACAGTTCCAACAACTACAAATTATGTATATAAGGTAACTGGTTTCAATAAAGAAAAAGAATATAGTACTTTACTAAGATTTTTAAATGAAGACCTTTCAGAAGTTGAAGGACAAAGAGAAATAAATGACATCGAGCTTACCGGTTCAATTTATACAACAGTAAAATTAGAAGCAGGAAAGACATACTATTTGCGATTTTCAAATTACACGCTAGATAGTGGAGTTAATTACAAAATAGTTACTAATACTCTTAATATTGAGAACGCAAAAAATTTAGGTGAAAGCGCAGAAGGAAAGTTAAGTGCTTCAAGTGACACAACATACAAATTTGTTGCCACAGAAGATAAGGTATATAACTTCACAGATACAAAAGTATCAGAAGATGTAAAAGAGTTTTCAATATATGATAATGATTTAAATAATATATCTACTGATAGTATTAAAAAATCAAAAGTAACATACAATGAAAATAATGAACCTAAAGTAGATTATGTTACTTACAAGATTTATCTTAAAAAAGGAACATATTACATTAATCTTAATAACACTTCTGATAAAGAAACAGAATATAATATTAAAGTAGAAAATGAGGAACTCGTTGATATAGACAGCATTAATTTAGATTCTAATTACATTGAAATTGAAGAAGGTGTAAAGAAAGCTGTTAAGTACACTATAAATCCTGATAATGCTACATTTACAAGTGTTGATTGGAAAGTTTCAGACACTAGCATTGTATCACTTGGATATGTAGGTAATGTTATGAATATTGAAGCTTTAAAAGAAGGCGAATGTGATATTACAGTAACAGCTAAAAATGGCAAAAAAGCAGTTTGTCATATTGTTGTAAAAAAAGCCGGGGACCATAAGTATGACAGCACAATTGAAAAAGCTAGTACATCTAAGGATGGAAAGATAATTGATAAATGTAGCCGTTGTGGAAATGTAAAAGTTGCACAGGTTATTTCACATCCAACAAAGGTAGTTTTAAATAAAAGCAATTTTGTTTATGATGGCAAGGTTAAGACACCAACAGTTACTATTACAAGTGCAGATGGCAAAACAGTTGATTCTGCTAATTATGATATTTCATATGCTAATGGCAGAAAAGATGCAGGAACATATGATGTGAAAGTTACTTTTAAGGGCAACTACACAGGAAGCTTAACAACTAAGTTTACAATAGCAAAGGCTAACCAGAGTTTAAAAATTAAATTACCTAAGAAGAAAATGAAGGTTGGTGCAAAGGCTAAAATTAAAATAACAGCTAACAAAGGTCATGGAAAAGTTACATACAAAGTATCTAACAAGAAGATTGCAAAAATCAAGAAAGGTAAGTTAGTAGCCCTTAAAAAGGGAAAAGTTAAATTAACAGTAACTTTAAAGGCAACTAAGAACTACAAGCAGAAGAAAGTTACAATAATAATAAAAGTTAAATAGTAATTTAAAGGATGCCACCTTTCAACACAATTAGTTGACAGGTGGTATTTTTGGTTTAAAACCAATACCCCCCCTGCTATGCAGGGGTGTTCCCAGTGAGCTTTAGCTTCAAGTAAAAACCTCCTTTGATATAATAAGTATAGGTTCGCCAACTATATAAAAAATCAAAGGAGGTATCCAAATGGACAAAAACAGTTTAGCACATACTAGATGGGAAGGTAAGTACCAAAGGTGGTTGTGGGGTGACTATTTCAAGTCAGTCAGGCTTGAGAATGCATCAGCTTACACAGGAGGAAGATGCGGCATTGGCAACAACATCTTGCTTCTATGGTCCGTTAAAGCCGGAAAAATAGGATAAAGGGTTAAAGATTGTCATGTAGTATATTTGGGGAAAACGTGATATTATTATTTCAAATGTAACAGGGACCGGTTTAAATTTAAATAATGATTAAATGGAGAGTTAGAAAATTATGTGGAAGATAAAGCATATATTTGATGGTGAATACGGATGTGAGGAAAGAATCGGGAATCAAAAGCCGAAGGTATCAGTTACCATAACTAACAATAATGATGAAAAAGTTATTCTATCGGTGGAAGACCAGTGGTTGAGGGATAATAATTTAGATGAAGGCGATGAGTGGCCTTTAGAGGTCGAAGGGAATGTAGGTCTTGATTAAGATGGAGATTATGATAACAGACTAAGACAAGGAGAAAAATTGGTGAGAGAAGAATTAATTAAGAACATTGAGCAGGGGTTGGAAGTGGCATATATAAATGGAACATTTCATCTTTCAATGGATTGCTTTTGGAGTGAGATTATATCAGGAAAACTTGTGCTTAAAGAACATGAGGATGCAAGGTGGCTAACAAGAGAAAAGTTAGATGATGTTCAGTGGCTGCCTGCGGATATTACACTTATTGAAAAGTTGAAAAGAAATTTATAATAAAATATTTAACCGTTAAATATCTGTCTTTAAGAGAGTTGCAAGTAAGCTCTTTAACAGTTGGTAAATTATAAAAATTTTTTGATATATAAGAATACTAATTATCATCTAGGAGAATAAGCATGAAATGGAATTCAAATTTATATGACAAAAAGCACGATTTCGTAGCTGAATATGGGAAGGGATTGCTGGATGTTGTACCTGAAAATCCGAATCAAAAATATTAGATTTAGGATGTGGCACAGGTACACTTACTACGCAATTAACTAATTTCGCAGGGACAGTTATAGGTGTTGACAGCTCTTATGATATGATAGAAAAGGCGAGAAGCCAATTTAATAATATTGAATTTATTGTGGGTGATGCTCTTAATTTACCCTTTGAAAATGAATTTGATATTGTTTTTTCAGATGCCGTGTTTCATTGGATTGAAAATCATGATTTGTTGCTAAAAAATATACATAGGGCTTTAAAAGATAATGATTTTAGAATTGATAGGGTATATGCATACGACAGACCTACCGTATTAAAAGACGAAAAACAGGGATTGGCAAATTGGATGAAACAGTTTTTTGTGTCTGAATTAGAGCAAAGGTCAAAAGAGAATTAGGAGCAGATTCAGGAGAAAATTGAAAAGCATTATCCGTCTGAGCAAAGAGAAGAAATATGGACAAGTATTCAATTAAAATATATTGAAAACTACATTAGAAAATAATGAAAAATAACGGACTTTACGCAAAACTTGTAAACTTGCAGAAAGCTTCGGCAGAGTGGGGAATTAAGTAAATTAAATAAAATGCATAATGCCACTAAGATTAAAATCCTGGTGGCATTTTTGTACGGAAAAAATTATAATACTATAAAAAAATGGCGATTAACCTAATGTTATGGTATATTAAAAGGCAGATGGTGTTGGCAAAACAACAGTTTCATTATTTAAAATTATATAAAGCTTATGGAGGTTAAAAAGATGGGAATTAATTCAATAGATGCAGAGGATGATCAGTTTGCATATCGTTATGACACACAATTATTAATTGACAGACGTGATGAGGATTTAGACGAGGATGAAATTGCGGATTACATAACAGAGCATTTTGAAGGAAATAGTCTGATTGCTGCCGGGGATGAAGATTTGGTGAAAATACATTTTCATACAAATGAACCATGGAAAATTTTGGAGTATTGTAATCAGGTAGGAGAAATCTACGATATTGTTGTTGAAGATATGATTAGACAATCAAATGGACTTCAAGGTTAAATTAAAAACAGATAGTTAATTATATTGTGGGACTATTTTTCAATTTAGTTTAGGAGCTTACGATATGAATGATATAGAAAATAAATTTTTTGAAAAATACAAGGAATTGGACAGTTTATGCAAGGATGTGTTAAACAGCAATCAAGGTGTGACACAGTACATATGTGAGATGGAAAAGACATCTGGCAGGGGAAGATACTATGTTCACTCATGGGATTATGATTACAAAATGCTTAAACACGTCAGATGGGTTAGAAATAATATTGCACATAATAATGGTGGTTCAGAATGCAGTGAAAATGATATTAAGTATGTAAAAGATTTTTATCAAAGAATTATGCAACAAAAAGACCCATTTTCAATAATATACCAAAGACAAAATGAAATAAAAAAACGTACAGTTAAGCAAAGTGAAATAAAACCAAATCCATACATAAATAACAGGAAAACCACTAATAAAAATAGAGGATATACAAGGCTGGCGGTGGGAATATTCATTGTTATTATAGTAGTTTTATTGATGATAATGTCACGGTTACTTGGTAATTTATGAGATAGGAAATGAAAATATGGAATTAGTATATAAAAAGGCTACAATAAAGGATATTGAAATTTTAACTAAATCACGTGTTCAGGTATTAATAGCAGCTAATAAATTGCCTGAAAATACTAACATGGAAAATGTTAAAGAAAAGTCATACGAATACTATAGGGAAGCATTAAAAGATGGTTCACATACAGCATATCTGGTGTTTGATGGCGAAATTTTAGTTGGAACGGGAGGAGTTAGTTATTATAGAGTAATGCCAACCTATCATAATCAAGATGGGAGAAAGGCATATATAATGAATATGTACACGAAACCTGAATATAGAAGAAAGGGTATTGCAAAAAAAACACTTGATCTACTTGTTAAGGAAGCAAAGTCTAGGGGAATACAGGACATTTTGCTTGAAGCAACAGACATGGGGAGGCTATTATATAAAAAGTACGGTTTTGTAAAAATGGACAATGAAATGGAACTAATAAATTTTGATGATTAAATAAGAGAAGTACAATTGGTGATTTTATAGTTTGGGTAAGTTTAAAAAAGTAAAAGAGGTAGAAATGTGGGTACAAAAAAGGACATAGCATATTATCACCTGCCGGGATTGTTTGAATTTTATGAACTATATCGGGTATTTTTACCGCTATTTCAGGAACATAGAGAATATTTTTATGATTGGTGTGACATAGGCTCAATATACGGTGCACCGGCAGATTGCCTTTGGGGTGGAGGACGGGCAGGATTCGGAGATGCAAATCCGGGAGAAGTATTGAGGTTAATGCAGGAATATGGAATATCGGCACGTTTGACTTTTAGCAATTCATTACTTCAGGAAAAACATCTTTCGGATTACAGGAGCAATAAACTTTGTGCTCAATTTGAGAAGGGGGAACAAGTGCCAAATGGTGTTATAGTTCATTCAGATTTATTACTACATTACATACAGGAAAAATACCCCAATTTCTATTTTGTTTCGTCCACCACCAAGGTGTTGACGGATTTTGACGAATTTTTAAGGGAAGTAAATAGAGAGGATTTTCTTTATGTTGTGCCTGATTTCCGCTTAAATAAGGCAATTGACAGATTTGATTTACTGTCAGAAAACAGAAGGATAAGGTGGAATTTCTTTGCAATGAATGTTGTTGGTTTGATTGCAAAGACAGGAAAAGTTGTTACGAAGCTGTTAGCAGGAAGAATTTAGGAGAATCCGGTTATGAGCATTACTGCAAATCTCCTGAAGCAAAATATGGATATCGCTTTTCTAAAGCAATGGAGAATCCGGGATTTATTGGAATTGATGATATAAAAAATGTCTACATGCCAATGGGATTTTCAAATTTTAAAATTGAAGGGCGAAGTCTTGGAAGTGCACTAATTCTTGAATTTTTACTATATTACATGACAAAACCTGAATATCAGATTCATGTAAGAGAAAAAATATATTTAGATAATATGTTGGATTTGTTTTAAATACAGCGACAATTAGCCAATCATTGAAACGAGGGGCAATATTGTATTACAAGAGGAGATGTAAGGATGATAAAAAGTCAAAATTACATTTTGGATTTTACACATGTTTATAAAGATGAAGATATAGAAAAAATTGATGATATTAACTGGATTGACTGCTCAGACATAGAAGGCTGTGATTTATATTGCTCTGGTTTGGCACGGGAGGAGATTAAAAAAAGAACCGAAAAATATGGAATTTATGGAATCCATTTTATTGATTCAGGTAATTATCATTATGTGACAAAAATACTGACAGATAGGATAGATTCTAAGTTTTCACTGGTTTTGTACGACCATCATACGGATATGCAAAAGCCGCTAATAGAAGGCATGACCAGTTGTGGCGACTGGGCAGCGCAGGTTATTATGGAAAATAAAAATCTGGTTCAGCTGATTTTAGTAGGTGCCGCTAATGAAGATATTAGTCAAATTGATGTTACAAATAAGGAAAAACTGGTGACTTTTTCTGTAGAAGAATTGCGAAACGGAACCGGAAAGGAAAAGCTTGAAGATATTATAACAGATGTGCCATTTTACATTTCCATAGATAAGGATATTTTGGATAGGCGCTACATCGAAACTAATTGGAGTCAGGGGCATATGCCTCTTGGAATGCTGGATCATCTGTTAGAATTTTTCCTTAAGGATAAAAAAATACTGGGAATTGACATATGTGGTGAATGTCAGGTGGGATTGCCCTTTCCGGAATATATAGAGGCGGAAGAAAAAAACTCAAAAACTAATATACAATTATTTGAATACATAAAGAAATACAGAAAGGATTTGTAATATTAGACAAGGGACTTAACAATGTCAACTACTCACAACCTAAAGGTAGTAGATTTCTGTTTATGAAAATGAAAGGATTTTATTTATGAATAAAAAAACAGTCATAGACAAAGTGCAAAACAAACTTTTTGAAATGCAGGACTTAAAATATCGTGATTTCCATGCCAAACTGATTCCAACAATGGATAAGGAAAAGATTATTGGAGTTCGGATTCCTGCTCTTAGAAAATTTGCCAAAGAGTTTGGAAAAACAGGAGAATCCAAGGAGTTTTTGAAGATTTTGCCACATAAATATTATGAGGAAAATAATCTTCATGGACTTTTATTAGAACAAATGAAGGACTATGAGGGATATATTGAAAAAGTGAAGCAATTTCTACCATTTATAGATAATTGGGCAACTTGTGATATGTTTGGGGCAAAAGTAGCTAAGAAGCATTTGGATATATTCATTAAAGAAGTATATGAATTTATAGATTCAGATAATACATACACTATAAGATTTGGTATAAGCATGCTTATGAAACATTATTTAGAAGATGAATTTAAGTTGGAGTATCCACAAAAAGTAGCTGAGGTTTCATCTAATGAATATTACGTCAATATGATGAGGGCCTGGTATTTTGCCACGGCTCTGGCAAAGCAATATGACAGCATAATTCCCTTCATTCAAGAAAAGCGTTTAGATGTATGGACACACAATAAGGCAATACAAAAATCAATAGAAAGTTATAGAATAACACCAGAACAAAAGGGGTATTTAAGAACTTTGAAAATAAAGTAAAATTAGCAAAGTAAGTAAAACGATGCTACTTTGATTCTTAAATGGAATCAAAGTAGCATCGTTTTTACGTATCTCTAAATTTTTATCCATCCAAATGCGTTGGCAATGGAACTTAAAAGTATAATTACTGCAAATATCGGGCAAAGATATTTAATCATAAAATTAAATATTTTTCTACGTCTGAAAGTGCTTTCGCCACGAAGAACTTCGGCTTCTACGGTTTTTAATCCAATAACCTTTGATACAAGAATACATGTAGCAAATGCAGCAATAGGCATCATCACAGAGTTAGTTAAAAAGTCAAAGAAATCCAAAAACTGCATTCCGATAATTTTAACCCATGATAGTGGACCATAACCGAAACATGAAAGGCTTCCAAGAGCAATCATAATGAAGCCAAGTATAACAGTTGATTTTTTTCTGTGCCAGCCAAATTCATCTTCAAAAGTAGAAACGGCACTTTCCGTTAAAGCAATGGAGCTTGTCAGAGCGGCAAACAGCACTAAGGTAAAAAACAGTATTCCTACAACGGTGCTTAACCCCATACTGTCAAACATTTTTGGAAGTGTTATAAACATAAGTGACGGCCCTGACTGTAGGGCATCCGGGTCACCGCCTGAAAACGCAAACACCGCAGGAATAATCATAAGACCTGCCATAATTGCTATAGCTGTGTCAAAAAATTCTACATTTCTGGTAGAGTTTTCAATTGAAACATCCCTTTTCATGTATGAACCAAATGTAATTAAGATACCCATGGCAATTGATAAAGAATAAAACATCTGTCCCATTGCAGCAACAACGGTCATCCATGAAAAGTTCTTAAAGTTTGGAACAAGGAAATACTTCACTCCTGCTAATGCACCGGGACGGGTTACAGAGTAAACGGCAATTATAATTGATAAAACAATTAATATAGGCATCATAAATTTTGAAACACGTTCAATGCCATTTCTAACCCCGGCATATATAACAATCAGTGTCAGCAATGTAAATATAATAAAGCATATTTCAGCTGAAAATCCACCGGAAATAAAATCCGTAAAATAACTGTCTCCCGCTAAAAGTTTGCTGTCACCTACAATATATTCAGCCAGATATTTAATTACCCAGCCACCGATAACTGAATAGTAGGGAACAATCAATATAGGGATAATAGCATTAATCCATCCTCCAAATTTTGAAAAAGGGGATTTGCTGAAAAATTTAAAAGCACCAACAGGACTTTTTTTAGTCATTCGTCCAATAGATGTTTCAGCAACAATCATTGTGTAACCAAAGGTAAGAGCCAGAATAATATAAATTAAAAGGAAGATTCCACCACCATATTTTGCCGCTAAATATGGGAATCTCCAAATATTTCCCAGTCCTACGGAAGCCCCGGCTGCCGACAATACAAAACCCAGTCTGCCGGAGAAGGAACTTCTTTTTTCATTATGTTCTTTCATATAATTTTACCTCTCATAATTATTCGCAACGTATTCAATGAGCATAACATATAGAAGAGAAAAACACAATAAATTTGCCCGGAGAAAATCAAAAGAAACATCAATACAATGTGAAAAAAATATCAAGGATAGGATAAGTGTAAAATATTGTAAAAATATGTTATAATCAGTAGGTTGAAAAATATAGAAAATGGAGAGAAAAAATGAAATTATTGTTTAAACAGAGAATTTTTTCGTGGATTGATTCCTATGACATATATGATGAAAATGGAAATACAGTTTATATCGTAAAGGGACAAATATCTTTTGGACACCGTCTGAAAATTTATGATGCAGCAAATAATGAAATAGGAACATTAAAGGAGCGGGTTTTAACGTGGCTTCCGATTTTTGATATATATGAAGGGGAAAACAAGATTGGCAGTATAAGTAAAGAAATGACACTTTTCAAACCAAAGTATGATATTGATTTTAACGGTTGGCATGTGGAAGGAAACTACATGGAATGGGATTACACAATAACCGATAGAAACGGAGGCACTGTGGCAACCGTTTCTAAAGAACTATTTAAATTATCCGATACATATGTACTTGATATTGTAAATCCACAGGATGCACTACATGTTTTGATGTTTGTATTGGCAATCGACGCAGAAAAATGTTCAAGAGATTAAAAGGTTAGGATTCTTTTATGGTAATAATGGTGTGGAAAGCCATTTTACTTTCGTCGAAATACATTTTAATATTTCCATTGTAACGGTCTATTACACGGTTAATGCTTTTGACACCAAAACCGTGATTTTTAGACCCCTTCTTGGTGGTAACAGGTCGCCCGTTTTTATCAAAAGTAGGAACAACCCTACATGTGTTAATAATGTTGATTACAGTGAGAGATGAGTTTGGCTCAAAACTTACGCTCATTTCTATATACGAATCCGGTATGTCACTACATGCCTCTACGGCATTATCTAAAAGGTTACAAAAGAGAGAAGTTAATTCTTCATATTTTAAATTTTGTAATAATTTTTTCCTTATATCAACTTTAAAAGAAATATGCTTATCGCGGCAGATTTTCATATAATGACATAATATGGAGTTAAGAACTTCATTATCTGACACATGAACCGAGTCTTTCAGGTCTGATGAATTTAACAGACTTTCAAGGTATCGGCTTATTTTTTCTCTATTATTCTCATCGTTAAGGCGGTTTATTGTCTGTAAATGATTTTTTATATCGTGAATCAGAATTTGTTGATTTTCATTTTGATTAAATAATGATTTATAATATTCTGTCATATCATATTCTTTTTGCAGCTGAATTTGAAGCTGGGTGGATTCACTGCTTTTGTCAATTGTATAGTGATAAATATAAAAGATTAAAATATTAATTCCTAATAGAAGAAACGTACAGGAAAACAGCATATATTTAAAATGCTCAGGCATATTTTTACTAAGAATAATGGCAACTAAGGTTGATATTATATAAAGCGAAATAAGAGGAATGACGTTAAGTAATGCAGTGGGGATACTAAATGAGTCATTTCTTTCTTTTGAACCGTGCATAAATACAACTATAAGTCTGAGCATAATAAAGTATGTTATTTTACATAAAAGGGCAACAACACACAAATACACTATATGGGAATCAGAGTAGAGAAAGTCTATGCTGATAAGGGATTTTAACTGTAAAATAACTACCTCACTAAGAGTCATAATACAGGTCATTGTTAAGGCATTAAATAATGCAGAGTGCCATTTAGCATCATAAAGGAAGAAAATTAAAATAAAGTTTATAAGTACGAATAATGCAATATTAATATAGAAAATCATGGCAAGGGAAATAAAGAAAAGACAGACATATCCCATAGCAATAAAGAGACATTCCACCTTCTTTGAATATTTAGGATTAAATAAGTGGTTGCAATACCATCCAAAAATAATTGCTTCTATAATATATACAAATATGTAAAGAACTGTTACAGCCAATGTGGTTACCTCGTACTTTCTAAATATAGTAAATATGCATCCTTAAATCCGGTATATTTCCTTCGGGTTAAATATGCCTTAAAGCGGTCATTACACAAGTGAATTAAAGTATGGTCAAAATTAGATACATACTTCAGATTTATAATGAAGCTTCGATGGGAAGCAAAAAAACAGGGCATTTTTAATACTTCTAACCAATGTCTCATGCTATGTATTGACTCGTAATCCTGTTTTAGTGTATGAATAATGGTTTTGTGACCGTGAGTTTCTGCAAATACAATGTCTGATGCGGGTACCGTATAAACTCCGTTTTTTGTTTCAATTGGAATTTTGGTGACAGTTGTATTGTATAACTCAATGGCATCTTTCAGGTTTCTGAATAACCGGTTAGGGTCAACAGGTTTTGAAAGATAGCGGAACACGTGAAAACGCATGGCATCATCTAAATATTCCGAGTAAGAAGTTACAATAAAAATAATTATGTTGGGATTTTTGTTTTTTAATTCATTTCCAACGTATATTCCATTAAGCCCCGGCATTTCAATATCGAGAAAAACAATATCTTTATCCATTGAGTCTGCCAGCAAGTCCTCTCCGTTATCATATATAACAATTTCTGGAAGCTTTAGGAAATTATTTTGGAAAAAAAGATTTAATGTATCATTTAATTGTTCTGCAATTTCTAAGTCATCATCACATATTAAAATACGCATGGTAACCCCCCTTTTATCATAAATTATAAAACTGAAAACATTATACTATAAAAAAATGATAAAGGACAGATAACAAGCATAAAAAGACAAAATTCGACCTTTTTTGGTAGGGTGCTAAACCCTGTAAAGAGTTTAAAACTACCAAAAAGTGGTAAAAAATGTCTTTTCGTGCTTAGGGTATCGATTTTTTGAAAAGAATAATGTATTATAACTCCATAAATCAGGAAAGGGGGAATTAGATATGGAAAGAAAGAATATGGTAAAGCCATCAGCAAAGCTTGTTGAAAAAACACTTAACAGAATGCTTAAGGTTGATGCTAATTCTACATCATGTGCATTGATTTATCAGCCAAAGGCTCCAAAAGAGTTAGAACGCTTTAGAGGTGAAAAATAATGAAATACTTATCAAAGCATGTGGCAACATGGTTAATACGCTGCGGGGCAATAGATGAGATGGATCGGGAACTATATGAGTATGCAGTATATAGCTTGATTTTTTTAATAGCGCCATTAGCAATAATTTTGACATTTGGAATTATGATGGACAGGGTATTGGAAAGCATTATAATCATAATACCATTTATGTGTGTCAGAAAATTTAGTGGTGGATTCCACGCTAAGCATGTTTGGGTATGCATCCTTTGTTCATGCAGTGTATTATTTATGTGTGTTTACATGGTTACAAATATTAAATATATTTTTGTACTTAATATTTGTGTAGTGTTAGCTGTGACCAGCCTGATTATATTAAGCCCTATTGATTCAGAAAGCAGAAAGCTGGATGAAGGGGAGATTGTAAGGTACAAAAAAGTTACAGCTGCCATATCATTAGTGTTTGGGGGACTCTATTGTGTATGTTTACTTACAGATAATATAACATATGCTATTTGCATAGCAGAAGGAATTATGTTACCGGCATGTTTGCAAATACCTTGTATATTGCTAAAACTAAAGAGTAAAGAAAAATTGGGGGAAAGTTATAATTGAAAAATACTAAAAATCCGTTGCTAAAACAACGGATTTTTTTCTGCTGATAGTATATATTAAAGATAAATAATTCAAACTAATACAGGAAAGGAAGTTAATATATATGAGCAGAATTAATGAAAAATCAGGTATAAGCAAATCCACAGAGAGAATTAAAGAATATTTAATAAGGTTAAATAAAGGGGAAAGTTTAGAAAGCGTCAGGGCGGACTTTGTAAAGGAATTTAAGGAAGTGAATGCTTCTGAAATAATGCTTGCTGAACAAAGATTATTAAGAGATGGAACACCGTTAGAGGAAGTGCAGAAATTATGCGATGTTCATTCAGCATTGTTTCATGGAAAAACAAGAGAGGAAAGAATTGCCAATACAGAAAAGGCTGTAGGGGAATCAATGAAAAATCAGAGAATGGCGGCGGCAGCAGAATTAATTGCAATTCCGGGACATCCGCTTGAAACATTTACTGAGGAAAATGAAAAGTTACAAAAAATTATTGATGAATGTAGGGATAAAATAAAAATAGGAAAAATTAATTCCGATTTATTGCAGGAACTTAGACAACTTTCAATTCACTATGCTAAAAAAGGGGACTTGCTTTATCCACATTTGAAAGTTAAATATGAAATCAGTGGCCCATCAGATGTAATGTGGACTGTAGATGATGAAATAAGGGATGAATTATCTGTATTAGCACAATCAAATACAGGTGACGAAAAATGGATAAAGAAATTTGAAGCACTTTTGACAAGGGCAGAAGAGATGATTTATAAGGAGGCAAACATACTCTTTCCTAATTGTGCGTTAAATTTTACTGAGGAAGAATGGCATGGAATTTATGTGGATTCAAAGGATTATCCGGAATGCTTTGGAGTAACCGGTAAAATATGGAAAGACGGAGAAAAGTCAGTCAAAGAAGAGAAAACTGCATTTAGTGAAGAAAAAATAATTATGGCAGGAGGAAGCTTTACTTTACAGCAAGTAGAGGCTATGCTTAATACAATACCTCTTGAAATAACATTTATTGATGATGAAAATATTAACAGATATTTTAATGATGGACCGAAAGTATTTAAGCGTCCTAAAATGGCAATAGGAAGGGAGGTATTTTCCTGCCATCCGCCGAAAATTGAACAGCGTGTCAGGGGCATTATTGATGAGTTCAGGGCAGGAAAGCTTGACAAAGTACCTGTGTGGATGGAGAAAAACGGAAAAACCATGTTAGTAACTTATATGGCGGTAAGAAATAAAGATAATGAATATCTTGGAACAATGGAATTGGTTCAGGATATGGAATTTGCAAAAGAACACTTTGCTAAATAGTTTGTAAAACCGGAAGGAGTCATATGTCACTTCCGGTTTTTGTTTCATTGTTAAATAACATATGCTAAGATATAGCATAAATATTATATGGGAGGAAACAAATGAACGAAGTTCATTTCTTGTTAATGTTTCCGACGAAGTGCCGCTGACCGAAGGGAGGGGGCAACACATATTAGACAGGGAGGAAACAAATGAAGGAAAGAAAGATAAATTTAATAATTAATGTAATATGTTTTCTGATGATTGCAGCTTACGCAATATATATTATAGTTGAATGGAAAAATATACCGGGAACGGTTCCAACTCATTTTAATGCTGCCGGGAAACCTGATAATTATGGCAGTAAGGCAAGCCTGATTGTTGAACCTATAATTGCATTACTACTTATGGGACTGTTTATTTTTATAGAAAAATTCCCACAGGCATGGAATTTTCCGGTTAAAGTTACTGAAGAAAATAAGGAACGTCTGTATGGGTGTGGGCTTAAAATAATTGGAGCAATAAAAATTTTAGCAGTTAGTGTATGCATTTATGGGGGACTGAGTTCAGCTTCAAATAATCAGCTTCCGGGCTGGCCGGTATTGGCTGTTATAGTAGCAATGTTTGTGGTTGTTATAGTGGGGATTATTTATACAATCAGGAATAAGTAAAAATCTATGTTATTAGTGTGTTGGTTAATGAGTTTTACGACTATTGTTCCTTTGATGAGGCGTGTGATTTTTATAAGCGGTATACAGGTAGCAATATAAAAATAAATAAAACTGCTCAAACAATTTCAGTGTCGGGGTATGATGTTAGAAAAGATAAATTTATAGAAAATTATATTACAATGGATTGGAAAAATAAATTGTACATATATAAAAATCAAGATGGGAAAGATATTGTTTTTGACGGGAAATAAAAGTTACAAGCCGGGATTTATTCCCTGCTTGTAGTCTTTGCCGTAATGTATCACTTTATAAGATACTCATAAACCATTCCACTGTTTCAGGAGTTGGTGAAAAATTCTACGCTTTTTTGCTTTACAACGAACCTTGCAGCACCGTACAGAGAAATGCTCAGTCAGAGAAAATCCATTCATATAACAGATAAAGAGACAAATGTTACATATTATTTAATTAGTAATAAGGGATTTTACAATATGATTTAAGGAGTGGTAAAGGTATTTGTTTTATGTGAGAATCTGGGAGGAGAGTTTGTAAATAACATTGAAACAGTTGAAAGCAGATATTTTGCAAAAGAGGAAATACCGGATAACTTAGCAGAAGAAAAAGTAAATCGTCAACAGATACTAATGTGTTTTGAAGCAAATGAAACTGCTTACTGGACAACAAAGTTTGATTAATGGTACTATATAGGCAAAGAAAAAACTCCTGATAGAATATGATTAATTAAAGGAGAAAAGAAAGAGAGGAAAAATATGAATCCATTAGAGTTAATGAAAGCAAAGGGAATGATACAGGACTTTGGACAAAGACATCCAATGATTCCAAAATTTTTCAAGCGTGCCAGTCTTGAAATAAAGGAAGGTACAATAATAGAAATGGTGGTTACTGCACCGGATGGAGAACCTATAAAGACTAATTTCAGAGTGCAGGCGGAAGATTTGGAACTTTTAAATAGTTTAAAGGGTATTAGTTAGTTTTAAAGGAGGAGAGTCATGAATAAAAAGTTTATATTTAAAGCAATGACAATTTGGGCTTTATGTGTTGTAATGTCAACACCGGTTGTGGCTGCCACTAAAAATGATAACAGGGAAGCGGTGACAACTGCCACAAAAAAGTCAGATGAGTTGTCGGGGAAACTGGTTACCAAAAAGGGAAAAACATATTATGTGGTAAAAGGTAAAAAGGTCAAAAATAAGGTTATTACCATTAAAAAAAGCAGATATTTATTTGATGAAAATGGTGTAATGGTTAAAGGATGGGCAAAATATAATAAACATTTTTATTTCTTTGGACGTTCAAATGGTAAACAACTTAAAAACAGAACTATTGACGGAATAAGAATTTGCAAAAACGGCAGAGCAAAAATAACAAAACTTAATGCTCAAAAAATTAAAACTATGATTAGAGCAAGAAAAATGGTGGATAAAATATGCAAGTCAACAGATTCAAAAGAAGTGAAATTAAGAAAATGCTTTGACTGGATTTCTGACATACCTTATAAAAGATATCGTTTTCTAAATAAGATATATAAAGAGAAAGGATGGGAATCTACATTTGCCAATGATATTTTTATAAAGGGTGAAGGCTGTTGCGTTTCCCAGTCATCAGCACTGGCATTTATGGTACATGAATGTGGGTACAAAAATGTTTATGTAGTTCACGACACAGGACATGCATGGATGGAACTAAAGGGCAGGGTTTATGATGCTTTGTTTGCAAAGGCTAAGGACTATGAAAAATATTATAATCTTCCATATAAAGATTATGGCTGCCATATAGTAGATAAAAGAAAAATATAGAATACATAAAAGGGTTTCACTCTAAACTGAGTGGAACCCTTTTCCAATAATTTCGCTGGTATTTGAAATAAGCAGGAAAGCTCCCGGGGAGTTCCCCCTTATGAAATTACGAAGCTTAACCGCTTCACTTGGACTTAAAACCGTAAGAATAATATATTTGTTATCTCCCGTAAATGAACCGGTGGCAGATACCAGTGTGGAATCACGTTTTAGTGTGGTTTCTATGTATTGACAGATAGGTTTGGGGTCAGTGCAGACAACGTGAAAGTATTTTGAACGGTTAAGACTTTCAATAAAGTTGTCAATAAGGGCTGAACGGACAATTAGTCCAAGCATTGAATAGAGACCTGTTTTTACATCAAAAACAAAGAAACCGGCTGCTGTAAATAACATATCAGAGAAAAGGAGTCCTCTTCCGATATTTACGCTGGTATACTTCTTTAAAATCATGGCAATAACATCTGTTCCACCACTTGAAGCCCCGATATTAAATAAAACGGCAGAGCCTAGAGCAGGAAGAAGTATGGCAAAAACCAGTTCCAGCAATGGCTCGTCTGTAAGGGGCTTACTCATAGGAAATATCCTTTCAAGTAAAGACAATGAAATTGAAAGTAAAATAGTGCTGTAAGCAGTTTTAGCTGCAAAATCACGTCCAAGTATTATAAAGCCAATAATAAGTAATAAAATATTGGCAATAAATGAAAAATCACCGGCTGACAGTGGAGTAAACCTGGCAACTAAAACTGCCATACCCGTTATGCCACCAAAAGTAAAATTGTTAGCAAATTTAAAAAAGTAAATGCCTACAGCCATTATTAAAGTGCTTATGGTAAGAAGGCTAAAATTCTTTAATTTAGATTTCATAATAACTCCTGATATAATTTCTAAACACACTAATTGTTATAAAAATTTTAACGTTCATTACATATAAAGTCAACAAATGATATGTCATAAAACCTACGCATAATTATATTTTTTTCTTTGTTCTACAAAGAAGAAAATAGTAACACATAATGTTAAAACTTCTGCTACATTTACTGCAGACCAAATTCCTGCAATACCGAAAATAACCGGCAAAATAAGCACCGACACAATTTGAAATAACAGTGTGCGGAGAAAGGAAATGGCAGCAGAAACCAGCCCGTTGTTTAAGGCAGTGAAGAATGAGGAACCAAATATATTGAACCCGTTTATTAAATAAACAAGACAGTATATTCTAAAGCCTGCTAAAGCCATTTCAAATAAATCACTATCATATCCTACAAATAACCAGGCAAGGGTAGAAGCCGATAACTGTGCCAGAACAACAAGAACGATACCGGAGACACCAATAAATGTAAGACTTTTCTTAAACAGACTTTTTAGTTCACGATGATTTTTAGCACCATAATGAAAGCTTGTTATAGGGGCACTTCCTATTGAATAACCAAAGAATATTGACATAAAAATAAAGTTTACATACATAATTGCACCATAGGCAGCTACTCCGTTTTCCCCGGCAAAATTCATTAACTGAATATTGTAGAGAGAGTTTACAATTGAACTGGAAAGGTTAGTCATAAGTTCAGATGAACCATTGGCACAGGTTTTTAAAAGTATCCTCCCTTCAAAGTGGGTTTTTCCAAGACGAAGCTGACTGGAATTAGGTCTTGCAAAATATAGTATGGGAAATAATCCACCTATAAATTCACCACAAATTGTTGCAATGGCAGCACCTGTAAGCCCAAAACCCAACAGGGCAACAAAAATATAATCAAGAACAATATTGGTAACTCCGGCAGCTATTATGACACCCAATCCCAGCTTTTGCTTTTCCGCAGTAACAAAGAAACTTTGAAAAACATTTTGAAGCATAAAGGCTGTTATGGAAATAAGGGACAGCCGGCCGTATAGTATGCAGTTATTTAAAAGTTCTCCTGTTGCACCTAGAGCTTTGGCAATAGGTGGAATAAGGAAAAAACTTATAATGGCAAGTAAAATACCAAATATAATTGTTACATAAACTAAAAGCGAGAAATACTCATTGGCTTTCTTTTTATTACCTTCTCCCAGAGTTTTAGCCACAATGGCACTTCCTCCTGTTCCAATCATAAATCCAAGGGCTGATATTGCCATGATAAATGGAAGGATAAGATTTATGGCGGCAAGGGCAGTCTTTCCCACATAATTAGATACAAATAAGCCGTCAACCACACTGTAAATAGACGTAAATATCATCATAATAATAGGTGGAATAACAAATCTAAGCAGTTTTGAATATGTGAAATGTTCTGATAATTGAGTACTCATTTTAATCTCTATTTCGCCTCCTCGTGGTTCTTAATTTTGTTAAATGCTTCTCTAAGGGCTGTTATATGTTTGCTTTGCAAAATAAGCATTTGACGTCGCTCATCTTCCGTAAGACTTGAAATGGCTTCATTTTCTAAAGTAATAATAGGGTAAATCGTCTCCTTAATATAATCCCTTCCGGCATCAGTAAGGTTTATGTGCATGTTTCGTCCTTTACCGTTGCTTAAATAAATGTATCCTAATTTTTCCAGTGAACGGATAGAAGAATGAATTGTCTGTTTGGGAATAAATGTACTCTTACTTATATCGCGTTGAAGACAACCGTCTCCTAACTCGCAGATTGAATATAGTATGTCCAGTGAACTGTTGGATATTCCAAGTTTTAGGGCGGCATCGTGATAGATGTTATTAAATTCCTTAAATAATTTATTTGATTCCAAAAGAGCGGGGCTCATTTCAGGTTTTTTAATATTTTTTTTATTCATAAATTATAAATCACTCCTACAAGTCTGATTTCGTACTTAACAGCATAGTACGAAATCGGACTTGTGTCAAGTACAAGATATAAGTAAATTTTGTTGCCATAAAAATTAGAGTAGGGCAAAATAATATTAGTAAAAATCTGAAGTAGAATTGGTAAAGAAGTGGATGAATAATTTGCAAAAAGAATAATAGAAAAATAAACGTCCTCGCAAGTTCACTTGCAGGACGTTATTTTACCATTTTGCATGGTTGTAAGCGTTCACAAAATTTTCACAAAAAAATTAGCACTCACCTCTTGACAGTGCTAACAAAAAGAGCTATAACATAGTCAGAACAAAGGAAGAGACATAAGAAGTCAAGAATATGAGTTCAAGATTCCTGGTCGCAGAGCCTTAAGTTCAAGTCAACAACACCTCGGATTTCTCCGATAGTGTCGAAATAAAATTTTTTAATTATATTTTGAAAGGAGACATGACTTATGATGATGCCTAGTATTTTTGGAGAAAACTTATTTGATGATTTTATGAATGATTTTGCATTCCCTGCATTTGAGGATGTAGATAAGGAATTGTATGGTAAACATGCAAAGAACTTAATGAAGACAGATGTTAAGGATACAGAAAATGGATATGAAGTGGATATAGATCTTCCGGGATTTAAGAAAGATGAAATCAAAGTTAAATTAGAAGACGGAGTCTTAACAATTAGTGCAGCTAAGGGATTAGACAAAGACGAAAAGGATAAGAAGGGCAACTACTTAAGACGTGAACGTTATGCAGGCAGCATGAGCAGAAGCTTTTATGTAGGTGACCACGTTACAGTAGAGGATATACATCCTAAATATGAAAATGGTATTTTATCATTTAGTGTTCCAAAAGCGGAAAATAAACCAATTGAGGAAAAGAACAAATACATTGCAATTGAAGGATAATCCATTTCATAAAATAAAAGGGAGTGTCAAAGGTTTAAAAGCCTTTGGCACTTCCTTTTTTACGTCATAAATTAAGGCAAATAACAGGGTTAGAATGAGTTTACAATAAGAAAAATTTCGGCTAAAATTGAATATAGTTTAAAATTAAGAAATAGAAGGCGATTGATATGATACTGTGGTTATTATTGCTAAACTTTTTATTAGTTGCATCTATAGCAGGAGTGGTATATTTAACAAGTAGAATCAGAAAATTTGGATTTATAGAAAAAATTTTCAAGGGAAGCTTTATATAATTGGACGACAGAATCGTTCTGAAGAGGTGGAAAAGGAAAACGGAAGAAAAGATATGACACAGTTAGTTCAGGGATTAGATGACAGAGTTTATGGTTATGAAAAAAGGGAAAATACCAATTTTGTTGTCACATCGGGAATTTCCGATTGGGCAATAAAATTTAAGACAGGATGTAAATCAGAGTACGTCATAATTAACATTCAGGGAAAATAGAAGGAGAATCAGATATGAGAAGAAAAGACAGAGAAATAACAGATTTTGATGAAATGATGGAAATAGTAAAAAAATGTGATACATGCAGGCTGGCATTAAATGATGGAGAGTATCCGTATATTGTGCCACTTAATTTTGGACATGAGGTAAAGGATGGGAAACTGACTCTTTATTTCCACTGTGCAAATGAAGGAAAGAAGCTGGATTTAATTAGAAAAAACAATAAGGTAACATTTGAAATGGATTGTGACCATAATTTCATACTTTATGAAGAGAGAATGAGCTGTACCATGGGATATGAAAGTGTTATAGGCCATGGTACAATTGAATTCGTGGCTGAAGAAGATAAGTTTGAAGCATTGAAAATACTTATGAGACATTATCATGCAGAGGATTTTGCTTTTAACACAAAGCCGATACCTGTAACAACTGTTTTCAAGTTAGAGGTTGAGGACATGACAGGAAAAAGAAGAAACAACATTCACTAAAATAGGGATAATATAAGCGAGGAACTAAATTGAATATTTTATCATTAGAAAACATAACACATTCATATACTGAAAGAAAATTATTTGACAACACAAGCTTTTATCTTCATGAAGGGGAAAAAGTAGGAGTTATTGGAATAAATGGAACAGGTAAGTCTACCTTACTGAAAATTATGGCAGGATTGGAAGTGCCGGATGAGGGAGAGGTAATAAAGGCATCAAATATGATGATTCACTATCTGCCACAAAATCCTAAGTTTAATGACGGGGATACAGTGTTAGAAAGTGTTCAAAACATGATACATCATCATGCCAATGAAAACGAATTGGTAAAGGCTAAGTCTATGATGACAAGACTGGGCATAACGGATTTTGAACAAAAAACAGGGGAATTGTCAGGGGGACAGAGAAAAAGGCTGGCGTTGGTTTCAGTGCTTATTACCCCATGTGATATATTAATATTGGACGAGCCTACCAACCATTTAGACAGTGAAATGGCACAATGGTTGGAAAATCAGTTAAAAGCATTTAAAGGGGCACTGGTCATGGTTACTCACGACAGATATTTTCTTGACAGTGTGACCAACCTCATAATTGAGTTAGACAAAGGAAAAATATACAGCTATGATGAAAAGTATTCAGGCTTTTTGCAGAGAAAGGCAGAAAGGGAAGACAGCGTCAAGGCAAGTGAGCGAAAGAGACAAAGTATATTAAGAAAAGAAATTGAGTGGATGCAAAGGGGAGCTAGAGCAAGGTCTACTAAGCAGAAAGCACATATTAAAAGATATGAGGATTTGAAAAATCAAAAGGGAATTGAAACAGAAGACAAAATAGAGTTAAGCAGCATTAAATCAAGAATGGGGAAAACAACCATTGAAATGGAAAACATATGCAAAGCTTACGGTGAAAATGTGTTAATAAAGGATTTTTCCTACAACTTTTTAAAAGGTGACAGGGTAGGTTTTGTAGGAAAAAACGGTTGCGGAAAAACAACTTTAATGAAAATAGTTGATGGCAGAATAAAACCTGATAGTGGAATAGTTAATATTGGACAAACGATTAAAATCGGATATTACACCCAGGAAATTGAAAATGACAAAGATGCAGGCATTGCCTATATGAACCCTGATGACAAGGTAATTGATTATATAAAAAACACTGCGGAATTTGTGAGAACTCAGGAGGGGCTGGTTTCAGCTTCTGTTATGTTAGAGAGGTTTTTGTTCCCGTCCTCTCAGCAATATAGCAAAATTGAGAAGCTTTCCGGAGGAGAGAAAAGAAGACTTAACCTGCTTCGGGTTTTAATGGAGGCACCGAATGTTTTAATATTAGATGAGCCTACAAATGATTTGGACATTGAAACCATGACAATTTTAGAGGACTACTTAGATAGTTTTGATGGAATTGTTATTACGGTATCCCATGACAGATATTTCTTAGACCGGGTAGTTAGGAGAATATTTTCTTTTGAAGGAAATGGAGTAATAAAACAGTATGAAGGCGGTTATACGGATTATTACAATAAGAAACAGGAAGAAGTGGAACACACCAAAGAACAGGAGAAGCCGGCTTCAAAAGGCAGGCAGGAGAAAACAGCTTATAAAAGTAAAAATAAGAAACTTAAATTTTCTTATAATGAACAAAGGGAATATGACACAATAGAAGATGATATTGGAAAATTAGAGAAAAAACTTGAAAAGTTAGATATTGATATGAACAAAAATGCCACTAATTCCGTGAAATTAAAGGAATTGATGGATGAGAAGGAAGAAACGGAAGCTTTGTTAATGGAAAAAATGGACAGATGGGAGTATCTGGAAGATTTGGCAAAGAAAATTCAGCAGCAGTAATGTTAATACAGTGCAGGTGATGTTAATGGCGTATAGTGAGTTAATTAAAAAATTTGATAAAGTCCGTAATTATATGCGGGATTTTTATGCTTATGGATTTCACACCCGAAATGATTTTGATAAAAAAAGCGCCAGAAGTTATGATAATGAGCGGAGACGAATAGAAAGCTGGCTTTCAGATTATATGAATTTCAGACAACAGTCCGGTGGCAAACAGATATTTTTCTCCGTTGACAGCAGAAAAATTCTTCACAATCCACTGTATAGGGCTTATAAGGCAAAAAGTTTTACAGATAAAGATATTGTGCTTCATTTTTATATAATGGATATTTTAGCTGATGAAAAATGCCATAGCTTTAAGGAAATTGCAGAAAGGGTTTATTCTGAATATCTTTCTTTTTTTGATACTGATATGTTACCTGATGAGTCGACAATAAGAAATAAAGTAAAAGAATATGTTGATTTAGGTCTTATTAATGAGATTAGGCAGGGAAACGGAATCAGCTATGAAAGAGGAAAAAGTGTTTATATAGGTGAAGATGGGATGGATGCTGTAGCCTTTGCTGCGGAAGAAACACTGGTGGGAGTTGTTGGTTCTTTTATTTTAGACAAATACAACGGAAACAGGGATTATTTTTCCTTTAAACACAGATACATGATGGAGGCTTTAGAGCAGCAGATAATAGTTGATATTTTATTATGTAAAAAAAGAAATGAATCAATAGAGCTAACAATGAAAAGCAGTAAGATTAGGGTATTTCCTCTTAAAATATATATAAGTACACAAAACGGACGACAATATTTAATGGGATATTATTACCGGGAACGCAGACCTGCCATGTACCGAATAGATAATATTGAAAAAATAAGAACCATAGGTTTTGAGAAAAATCATCAGCTGTATGATTCCTATGGATATAAGTTTGGGGCACATATGTGGGGAGTTTCTTCAGGAAAAAGAGACAGCAGAATTTTAGAACATTTGAAAATGACAATAAACATAGAGGAAGGTGAAGAATTTATTATTAACAGACTTATGCGTGAAAAAAGATGTGGCACAGTAACAAGAGCAAACGAAAGTACGGTTGAATTTGAGGCGGATGTTTATAGTGCACAGGAAATGATGCCATGGATAAGAACATTTATTGGGAGAATAGAGAAGTTGGAATGCAGCAATCATGCCGTGGAAAAGGTTTTCTATGATGATTTAGAGGCAATGTATTCCATGTACCAGGGAGAAAAGAATGATATTTAACGAAGTATATGGAATTTACTACAATGTAGTGGGAAAAATATTGAAGGAAGCTGTGAAAGGTGAAATTAGCCTTGATAAAATTAAGGAAATAACGGGAAAAGAGGCATTTGGCGAAAGTATAACGGTGATTCCTGATAAATTATTAAAAAAGCAGTGGCCTTTAATGGATGATAATTTTGAGACGCCTTTAAAGAATAATCCGGATATGCCTCTTACAACAATAGAGAAAATGTGGCTTAAGGCTATTTTATCTGACAAAAGAATTAGTTTGTTTGAACCTTCTTTTGACGGACTTGAGGATGTGGAGCCGCTTTATGACAAGGATACCTTTGTGTATTTTGACAGATATTCAGATGGAGATCCTTATGATGATATTGAGTACAGGGAGCATTTCAGACTTATACTTGTGGCAATAAAGGAAAGAAGGATTGTAAGAATTGTTTATAAAGGCAGGAAAGGAAAGCACATCCATACCTTAATTCCGAAAGGGCTGGAGTATTCGTCTAAGGATGACAAATTCAGGCTTGTTGCAGAAAGCTTAAAAGGCACTCAGTATATCATTAATATGCAAAAAATTACGAAATGTCAGGTGATGGAGGGTTTTGGAAAAGATAGTGTAAGAAAAAGGAAACTGGCGTTTGGTGAAGTTATTTTGCGGTTGAAGGATTATAGGAAGGCTCTTGAAAGGGCTATGCTAAGTTTTTCGGATTTGGAAAAAGAAACAATTAAGTTAGATAATAATACATATCAAATTAAACTGAAGTATTGTGTGGATGATGAAACGGAAATACTTATAAGAATACTGGCATTTGGCCCATTGATTGAGGTAATGGGGCCTGATGATTTTAGAGACAAAATAAAAGAAAGACTTTTAAGACAGAGAAAGTTGTGAATTCTTTTGAGTTCGCAACTTTTTTTCAATGATAACCTGATAAATGAAATGTATTATGTATTTATCAAAGGAAAGGAAGAGATAAATATGGATAGAATTGAAATCAAGGGAAAAGTCAATACAGCAATTTGTTACGCAAAGGTAGTTGAGAATGAAGCAATTGAGCAGATAAGAAGAATGTGTGATTACCCAATGACGGAAGGGGCAAAAATAAGAATTATGCCTGATGTTCATTCCGGAAAAGGATGTACCATAGGAACTACCATGACCATAAAAGACAGGGTAGTTCCTAATGTGGTTGGTGTTGATATCGGCTGTGGAATGTATACAGTGTGCTTAGGAAAGGGTGAAATTGACTTTGCAAAAGTTGACGAAGCAGCACATTTTATTCCGTCAGGAGGTAATGTGTGGGAGGGAAGAATAGAGAGATTTGACCTTACCAAATTAAAATGTTACAGAAAATTAAAGGATACAAGAAGACTTGAAAGGTCATTAGGCACATTAGGAGGGGGAAATCATTTTATTGAAATTGATGAGGCATCAGATGGAAATAAATATCTGATAATACATTCAGGAAGTAGAAATCTGGGAAAACAGGTGGCTGACTATTATCAGAATCTGGCGATAGATTTAGACAAGGGATTAGAAACTTATTTTGTGGCAAGAGAGGAATTGATTAAAACATATAAAGAGCAGGGAAGGAGAAAAGAAATTCAGCAGGCTTTAAAGGAGCTGGAGAAAACACGTTATGAAAATGAGCCACAAAATCCTGAAGATTTATGTTATCTATATGGAAAGCATATGGAGGATTATCTTTTTGATGTGGAAATATGTCAGAATTTTGCCAAAAGAAACAGGGAAAAAATGGCTGAAATTATATTAGAGAGAACAGGTATGGCGGGAAATGATGCTTTTCATACAGTTCATAATTATATAAATACTGAAGAAATGATTTTACGAAAAGGTTCAATAGCTGCCCACAAAGGGGAAAAGGTATTGATACCTATTAACATGAGAGATGGCTCGGTTTTAGCTGTGGGAAAGGGAAATCCGGAATGGAATTATTCAGCACCTCACGGAGCAGGAAGAATTATGTCAAGAACAGTGGCAAAGGAAAAATTGTCTATGGAGGAATATGCTGCATCTATGACGGATGTATATACAACATCAGTGTCAGAGGCAACATTAGACGAAGCACCAATGGCGTACAAATCATTAGATGATATTATAGATGTAATAAAGGAGTCGGTGGAAATTATGGAGGTAATGAAACCGGTGTATAATTTTAAGGCGTAGGAGAAGAATATGAGGGAAATTATATTAGAGGAATTACGGAAAATAGAAGAAGTAGAAAAAGTGAAAATTATAATGGCGGTGGAATCCGGTAGCAGGGCGTGGGGATTTGCCTCACCGGATAGCGATTACGACGTTAGGTTTATATATGTACGAAAACTGGAGGACTACTTAAAGTTAGAGGGAAACAGGGATGTAATAGAGTGGAAATTAGATGAGGTATTAGATATTAATGGATGGGATTTAAGAAAAGCGTTACGGTTGCTATATAAATCAAATCCCACAATATTCGAGTGGAGTGCATCGCCTATTGTATATTGGGAAACAGAGGATTTTAAGAAATTAAAAAAATTACTTCCCCGGTATTTTTCAATGAAGAAAAGCCTTTATCACTACCGGAGCATGGCGGAGCGTACATATATTGAGCATTTGCAGGGAGAAGAGGTAAAGGCAAAGAAATATTTCTATTCCATGAGACCGTTACTTGCTGCAAAATGGATATTAGATAAAAAATGTGCGCCACCAATGTTGTTTGAAGAGCTAATGGAGGCAGAGTTAGAGGAAATTTTAAAACCAGAGGTAGAAAAATTATTGAAAATAAAAAGGGATTTGACGGAAATGGGGATGGTAAAAAAGAATAAAATTATTGATGAATATATTGAAAAATCCGTATTAGAAACCGAGAAAATTGCAGGAAATATGGAGAATGAATCAGTGGAGTGGAAACCACTTAATGATTTATTTTTGGAAATGATTCAGTGGTAATAGGGAAGGGCGTATCTTGAATGTACACTAAAAGCATACATTAATTCGACAAAAATTTTTTTAGCTTTTTTCTGTACACAAATAAAGGATATTAAGGTGAAACAAAATCAGTTATACTTAACATAACAAAGGAAAAAGGAGAAAAGTTATGAAGAGTGCTGATAAAGAAAAGATGGGGGCTTATTTAAAGAAACTTATAGAGGAACGATATCCATCACATAGGAAATTTGGGAAGGCATATCTTGAGGCAATAGATGTTCAGGTAAATGATGAAGAATTAAGGAAAATAAGTAATAAACTTTCACAAATAATTAATGGGAAAAAGGGTATACAGCTTGAAGACCTTATGGTATTTACAGATTTGCTGGGGGTATCTTGTGAAGAGATTATTACCGGGGGCAATTACTTTGTACCGGTGGCTAGTCATATGACAAACTATGAAATTGCCTTTACAGATAATCCTCGTGTTTGGAAAAAATATATGGAGCGGGAAGATAAGATATTTTTAAATAGTGATGAATATGGAAAAACAGTTATTGAATACGCTTTAGAATTTAAAAATTATAAGTTTATGAAATATCTTATGGACGAGGGATATATATGGCTTGTGGATAACAGTGAATGGAAAAATTTTGGATATTCATATGGTGCAGGTACAAGTGTGAAGAAGCGTGACTTTAGAGATTATGACACAAGTGTACCATTTTTGATTTATACTCAGGATAGAATACGGACTCAGACAATTGCACTGGCAATAGAAAATAATGATTTGGACATACTCGATACCCTTTTGGCAAGGGATAATCCATTTTTACATGTTGCTGGTACTTTGGGGTTTGCCTATGGTTTGGAGCGGTACTATAATGCGGATTTAATGAAAGCGGTTTCTGAATCCGACCAAAAGGTTTTGGATTATTTCTCAAGAGAATTTGAAATTAAAGATATATATAACAATGAGAATACATTTATTTACCCGTATATGGGGGAACTGATTGATATAATGCTTAAAACTAACAGAAAAGAAGTAGAGTTGTTAATTAGAAGATCATTAAAACATAATAAGGAAACACTTAAAAAGTTAGAAACAATGATTAGGGATGCGTATCAGAGTGTGGGTGAAAACTGTGATCGGTTAGAAAAAGTGCCTGTTATGGAAATTACATTAAGATGTTTTAGGTTTGATAACGAGAACAAAATAGTAAATTATACTTATTATAAGGAAAAACACTCTAGCGAAAAGATAGTTACAAATGTTGTTTATATTTCTGAAAAATCATCAGCACCATTAATAAATGAACTGATTTCTGAAATAAATGAATTATATTCCCGGATTTCATCTTTGGGGGATAAATCATTAACAAAGCAGATTATTAATTGGATTGAAAGTAAAGAGTGGTAAATTTATTGGCAGTCAGAAAAGTTGTGAATCTTATATATTCGCAACTTTTTTCTTTATATAAAAAAACACTTGACTTAGTATCAAAAAGATGATAAGTTGTACATGAACATAATATCGATTTGATACAAAGAAAAGGAGATATGAGTATTATGGAAAAAAATAAGAAAAAAATATTAATTGTGGTGGATATGCAAAAGGACTTCACATCGGGAGTGCTGGGAAATGCTGAATGTGAGGCTGCTGTGCAGGAAGTGGTAAAGGTAATTAATTCAAACCAATACGACGAAATATATCTTACAAGAGATACTCATCATAAAGATTATCTGGAAACTCAGGAGGGTAAAAATCTGCCGGTGGAGCATTGTATTGAATTTTCAGATGGATGGGAAATTCGTCAGGAAATTATGGAAGCTGTTAAAGATGAAAAAGTTGAAATTGTCAACAAGCCGTCTTTTGGTTCTCTTCTCCTTGCAGAGGAGCTTAAAAATAAATATTTTAATGAAATGGAAAAGGTTGAAGTTACTCTTGTGGGGGTATGCACGGGAATATGTGTTATTAGTAATGCAATGCTTATTAAAGCCACGTTGCCTGAAACTAAAATAAATGTTATTGAAAAGGCATGCGCCTGTGTAACGTTAGCTTCCCATAAAAATGCAATTGAGGCAATGAAAATGTGTCAGATTAACATAATTTAATGGGAACAAATAAGAAATATTTAAATGAATTAAAAGAAAGAGGTTAGTATTATGGAACAGATTATTAATAGTTTATTGGAAAATGATTTATATAAATTTTCAATGGGTCAGGTAATTTACCACCAGTTTAGTGATTACAAAACAACATGGGATTTTAAATGCAGAAATAAGGATGTGTATTTTACATCTGAAATGGTGGAGGAAATAAAGGAGCAGATTAAGTTATATTGCAATCTTAGATTTACGGAAAATGAGCTGGAATATCTTCACAGCATTAAATGGTTAAAGGGTTCATACGTTGATTTTCTCAGATTGTGGCAGCCAAGATATGAAGATTTTGAGATAACAACAGATGCAGATTGCGGATTGACCATTGAAACAAAGGGAACATGGCTTAATACATCAATGTATGAAATTCCTGCATTGGCTATTGTAAATGAAGTTTATTTTAGAATGGCTTATGATTATGATGAATTATTTGAAAGCTTTAAGAAAAGACTTGATGAAAAATGTGAAAAACTGAAAGACGGAAAGTTGGAATTAGGCAATTTCTCAGAATTCGGTCTGAGAAGAAGATTGTCTGCTAAAGCTCAGGAAATAGCAATTGAGAAACTGGCTGATTTAAGTGGTAAAATGCACGGAACTACTAAGTTTATTGGAACAAGTAATGTATATCTGGCAAAGAAGTACAATCTTACTCCTGTAGGAACTATGGCTCATGAATGGATTATGTGTGTAGGACAGGGAAATCATAAACACAATCCGGCATATTCAAACTGGTATGCTTTGGATGCATGGGTTAAGGAGTACGGTATATTAAACGGTACTGCTTTAACGGATACAATTACAACGGATTGCTTCTTAAAGGACTTCCAGCTGACTTATGCAACTTTATTTAGTGGTGTAAGACACGACAGCGGAGACCCTTTTGAATGGGGAGAAAAAATGATTAAACATTACAAGAACCTTGGAATTAATCCGCAAAACAAAACTTTGTTGTTTAGTGATTCTCTTGATTTTGAAAGAGCTGATAAATTATACAAATATTTTAGTAAAAAGATTAATGTTGCATTTGGCATTGGCACATATATAAGTAATGATACTGATGTACCGGCACTTAATATTGTAATGAAAACCACAAAGTGCAATGGAATGGATGTGGCAAAAATAAGTGATACTCCGGGAAAAGGTATGTGCAGAAATCCAAAATACGAACATTATTTAACAAGATGCATAGATTGGAGAATGCAAAATGACTGAGAAAGATTTTTTGAAGGAATATGACATAACAAAGTACGACAGACCATCAATTGCCACGGATATTGTATTGTTTACACTGGATAATTCAATTAAAAATGCCAAAAAAGTCAATGTCGGACCGTTACAGATATTATTGATAAAAAGAGCTTCTAATCCCTTTAAAGGTCAGTGGGCATTGCCCGGTGGATTTTATGAGAAGGGTGAAACATTGGAGGAGGCGGCAGCACGTGAACTTTACGAAGAAACTAATGTAAGAAATGCGTATCTTGAAAATACTAAAACCTTTAGTGAAACAGGGAGAGATCCCCGTGGATGGATTGTGTCAAATGCTTTTATTGGGGCAATAAATAAAAGTGACTGCAATTTAAGGGCAGATTCTGATGCATGGGAGGCAAAGTGGTTTAATTTATCTGAAGAAAAAGAGGCAGGAGAAAACTGTACAGTGTACAATTTGAATTTAACTGCTGAGGATGATTCCTGTAGCATAAACATAGTGGTAAAGTGTGATAAAACCATGGAAATGGGCAGGGTAAAGCATAAATGGAGTATTTGCAAATCAGAGAATCTTGGATTTGACCATGCATTAATTATTACGGAGCTGTTTCAGAAACTAAAGAATGGTATTCTTAGTGATATAAGATTATTGTTTGAGTTTGTTCCGGAAACATTTACTGTGGGACAGCTAGAGGCCACATACAAGGCGATATTTAATATTGACGGAAAGGTTCCTAATTTTAGAAGAAAGATAGGTAACTATATTGTTGAAACCGATGAGTGGGAAAGGGAAACATCTTATAGACCACCAAAGCTGTGCGTAAGGAATATGGAGGTTTTTTGAGGGAAAATAGATTATGAAAGAATTGTTTTGGGATATAAGCACTAATTTGTCAGACAATATCTGACAAATTAGGATGGTCGCATATATGTGAACTAATTACAATTGATGATTTAAAACGCTTAGTGGATAGAATTATTAATGAAGCTGGTGAATAGAACAATTATTTGTATTGCAGGTTTCATTTATGGATAGACAGTTGGGGGTGACTGTCTATTTTTTTACAAAAGATTTTCAATTAAAAGGTATAAATTGAGCCCCATCCTACATAAAAAGTAGAAGACGAAATATGGTAATATATGGTATAATTTGAAAGTATTAAAAAATGAGTCTTGAAAAAAGTATGAATAATTAGCTTGACATGACAAGAGAGGAAAATGAAAATGAGCAGAAAAGAAAATATTCTAAATGCATGGATTATGGTGGAACATTTAACTGAAGGAAATATAAATATAAGAGATAAATCAATTAAATCATTTGACGGAAAAACAGATTTTTATAGTATGTTTGCTCAAAAAATACAGGAAAGAAAATTCGATAAAAATCAAAAAGATGCAGGAATAGTTGTTTACTTTGAAATCTTTGGGTTTAACGAAGTGGTAGAGATAATTCGCAAAAAATATAATTTAGAACCTACGGATGAGGAAATTAGAGTTGGAGAAAAATTTAGTTTTGCATTAGGATTCGATAAGAATTTAGCATTACGGGAGGACCTTACATTTGTTACCATAAGCACCTATATTCGTAATTTTAAAGAAATTCCAATAAAAAATACATTTAATGAATATGAGCGTGAGTTTAAAACACAGATTTCACAATTATTTATGGAAGATGAGAATGAAGAAAATATAGATTTTATTAACAAGAAAGTAAAATTCAATGATGCAATGAACTACATTATAAATAAGTATGAAGTCAATTTGAAAAATTGTAGATTCCAGTTAGTAAATAATTTAGACACCGATGCAGCAAATATGCATTCATTTTTTGTGGAAGATTTGGAAAGGGCAAAGAAAGATTGTTCTTCCAATTTGGATAGGTATCTTCTGGGAAAAGTAAATAAAAGAATCAATTTGGATAGTAAAAATACGTCAGTTAACTTTAATCCTGATATTTTTGAAAAAATTCTACAACCTAAAAATTATCCCATTGCCAGATTCCCGAGTAAAACAAAATATTCTCTTAGTTTTATGCAACAGGTTGCTGTTAATCTTGCAATTGGCTATGACAACAGTCAAATAAGAAGCGTTAATGGACCACCGGGAACTGGAAAAACAACCCTGTTAAAGGATATCTTTGCGGAATTGCTGGTAAGACAGGCATACGAAATAGCTAATTTATCTGATAAAGTTATAAAGGCAAATCCAACAAAGGGATATTATGAAAATATATGTATTGGGAAAATGCCTGAAAATATTGCTGAAAATAATATTATTGTTGCAAGTTCTAATAATAGTGCCGTCCAAAATATTGTTAATGAGCTTCCACTTATACAAGGAATAGACGATAAATTTGTAGAGGAATTAAAAGAAGCCGATTATTTTTGGGAGATTGCAAATTCAGAATTGTCGTCAGAATGGATAGAGGATAAGGAAAGCGGAAAAAAGCAAGAGAAACTTATAATGAAAAGAAATCCGGGTGAAGATATGTGTTGGGGGACTTTTTCTCTTGAAGGGGGAAAGAAGAGTAATATGGCAAATATTATCATGAATATTAAGCACATGCTTAATCATTTGGAAAAAGAATATATTTCAGACAAAGGAGTATATGAGAAATTTTTAACTTACTATAATCAGGTAGAAAATATTAGGCGAAAAGCACAAAGATATTATAAAAATATACAAGAATATGAAAAATGCTGTATTTTATTAAAAAAATTACAGGAGAATTATAAAAAGACTAAAGAAACAAAGAGAGTTGAATTAGAATGTAAATTGGCTCAATATAGGGAGATGAACAAGGAAAAAAGTCTGGACATTGATGATTTAAAAAAACAGTACGAAGATATAGAACAGAGCAAGGAGATGGTTGATAAAAACAGACAAAGTATAGAATGGTGCATACAATTATTATTAAACCGGAAACCACGATTTTTTTCATTACCGAAAACTAAAAAGGAATATAAGAAAAAAACAGGAGAGGTCGGTCAGCGACTTGAAGAGTGCATAAGTCAAAGCGAAGAGATTGAATGTGAGAGAAGAAAGATAAATTCAAAAATTCAGGAACGTCAAAATGAATTAGATGAATTGCTTTCAAAGGAAAAACAAGAAAAATGTATATTTGATGAGTGGATAATAAAGCGAGAGGGTGAAATAACAAAGGTTGAAGAAAAATGCAAAAATTATAAAAATAGAATAAGTGATAAAAATTTCAAGAAGCTTGATATGGGCTTAGAATATGAAGAATTACAATTGTCTAATCCATGGTTTGAGGAAATATACAGAATTGCTCAATCCAAATTATTTATTGCGGCGCTAAAAGTAAGAAAGCAATTTTTGTATGATAATTTGAAGAGTATAAAAAAAGCCATAATGGTATGGAATAGGCAGAAAGAGGGAATATATGAAAAGACCTTGGTTTTGTCAGCATGGAACTGGATAAATATGGCGATACCTGTAATAAGCTCAACATTTGCCAGTTTTTCACGGATGTGTGAAAATCTTGGAACATCAACATTGGGACATTTATTTATAGATGAGGGAGGACAGGCATTGCCACAGGCAAGTGTAGGAGCCATAAATCGCAGCAAGCACATTATGGTGTTAGGAGATCCAGAACAAATAAAGCCGGTATTAACATTAGATTCTAATGTATTAGCAATGCTTGGTGAACATTTTAATGTGAGTGAAAAATATTTATCAGGCACAGCATCGACACAAACCCTTGCAGACGAAATAAGTAAATATGGATTTTATAAAGAGCAGGATGAAGCATGGGAGTCATGGGTTGGAATACCGTTGTGGGTTCATAGAAGATGTAAAAGTCCGATGTTTAAAATCTCCAATAAAATTTCCTATAATGGCTATATGGTTCAAGGTGTTGAAGGAAAGGGAAAGGTGGATTGGTTTGACATTGGTGGAACGGCAAGTGACAAATATGTTGAAGAACAGGGAAGATTTCTGTTGCGAAAAATAGAGGCAATGATTCAAAATGACAAAAAAATAATAGACAGGAATGAAAAAGATACGATATATGTAATTACTCCGTTTGCAAATGTTGCATATCAACTGGCAAAACTATTAAAGAATATAGAGTTTACCAGGTATGATGAGAAGAATAAGCCTACAAATGTTGGAACGATTCACACTTTTCAGGGAAAAGAAGCACCTATCGTATTCCTAGTATTAGGTGCTGATAAAAACAGTAGAGGAGCTGCAAGATGGGCAGTGGAAGAACCTAATATGATGAATGTTGCAGTAACCCGTTCAAAAGAAGAATTTTATATTATTGGTGACAAAAGATTATATTTGGATTTGGGCAGTGATGTTGTTAGAGATACATATAGTATTATTAAAAATTATAATACTCATCAGATGGACAACAAGGTAGGGGATAAGAGTGCATCTGAAATACAGGTCTGAATATTAATGATGAATAAGATATTTTGTAGACATAATTTGCAGACTATATTAAAATACAGTATATTATGGTTTATTTTGCCATTGGAGGAAGTGAATAAATGGAAACATATTATTTAATTGATTTTGAAAATGTTCATAATGAGGGCATTGCCAATATTAAAAGTATGACTAAAACGGATCACATGCATATTTTTTCAACACAAAATGCTACAAATATAAATAAAGATGTATTTTGGATTAATGGAGATATTAAATCTCATTTAGTACCTGCTAAAAAGCAATCATTAGATATGCATTTGGTATCTTATTTGGGATATTTGTTAGGTATTCATGGGAAAGATTGTTGTTATGTGATTATTAGTAAAGATAAGGATTATGATAATATAGTGAAATTCTGGAAAGAGGAAGGTTATCAGAATATTTCCCGTAAGGAGAAGTTGCCTGGAAATGAACCTGTTCAGAAGAAAACAAAACAGGCAGGTTCACAGCCTAAAAGTAATTCCCAAACTGCCAATGGCAGAATTAGTGCCGGTATGGCATATAGGCTTGATGGAAAGGATAGATGTGAGTTAAATATTTTTATACAACACAATCTTGTTAATAGGGGATACGATCACAGCTCAGCAAATCGGATTTGCAAGTATGTAGTAACTCATTGCAATGATGAAAGAATGTTAAGTGGAATACACAATGATATAAAGAAAGATTTTGAAAACTATTCAGATGTGTATGGAGATATAAAGTCAATTCTTGAAGATTTTGTGCAATCCAAAAACAAAGATACAAAAAGGGAGTCGCGGGTTCGTTCTTTTTTCGGGCAGCATTTTAAGAAAAAAGTATATACAGATTGTAAAGAGGAAATTATACAAACTATCCTGAATGCGGAATCAAAGCAACAGGTGAACAATGGTTTGTCTAAGTTATATACGGACGGAGAAGTGGTTTCCCATATCTATAAAGTGGTACAACCTTTGATTAAGGAGCTGCCGGGAAAGTAAATGACTTTCATATAGAAAAATTATTAAGGATGACAAATTAAAGATAAAATAATATTAAACTAATAAATACATAAACTTGACAAATAAACGACCGTTTACTAGAATAAAAGTGAACGGTCGTTTATTTACATATGGAGGTAACTGAAAATGAGGAACAGAAAAGAAGAAATATTAATTGTGGCACTTCATTTGTTTGCGAGAGATGGTTATGAGGCAGTTTCTGTAAGTCAGATAGCCGGAGCATTGGGCATAACAAAGGGAGCGTTGTATCGCCATTTTAAAAGTAAAAGAGATATTTTTGATTGCATTGTACAGCGTATGGAACAGGAAGATAGTGAGCAGGCGGCAGACAACAATATGCCTGAAGATAATAAAGAAAGTATGCCGGAGAAATACGAGACTATTTCTTTGGAGGATTTTATTCAATATAGTAAATCTATGTTTGAGTATTGGACGGAGGATGATTTCCCTTCATCTTTTAGAAAGATGCTGACAATAGAGCAGTTTAGAAGCGAAGAAATGCAGAAATTGTATCAACAGTACCTTGCGTCAGGGCCTGTCTCATATGTAAAGGATTTGTTTGCTGTCATGAATATTGAGAATGCTAATGAAAAGGCAGTTAGATTCTATGGAACCATGTATTTTTATTACAGTGCTTATGATGGCGCAAAAGATAAGAAAAAGATAAAAAAAGAATTTGAATCAGCTATATGCAGTATGGCGAAGGAAATTGAAATTAAGCAATAAATTCGGCATTTGTGCCGGAACTTGACTTTGTTATGTATAAGGATGGGGAGTTAATAGGACAGAATATGTTTATGAAGGCAACTATAGCAGCAGATGATGGAAGAAAAATCCCAATTATGACTATGGGACCAATTTGCATAAAAAATGAATTTAAAGGTAAAGGATATGGAAAAATGTTGCTTGATTATTCCTTGGAAAAAGCAGCAAATTTTGGCTGCGGGGCATTATGTTTTGAAGGGAATATTGATTTTTACGGCAAAAGCGGCTTTAAGCAGGCCAGTGAGTTCGGAATACGTTATTATGGATTGCCGGAGGGAGAGGATGCATCATTTTTTTGCTATGTAAAATACATTTGACATGGTAAATCTATCGTATGTAAAGTATTTTTGATAGCCAAAAACAGGCTTGGGGGTTAATATTAAGTACGCAAGGGAGGTAAAGAAATGGAATTGGGAAAGCAAATAAAAACATATCGTCAGGAAGCAAATATGTCTCAGGAAGAATTAGCTTATCGTGTTTATGTTTCCAGACAGACAATTTCAAACTGGGAAAATGATAAATGCTACCCGGATGTTAAGAGTTTAATCTTATTGGGGGAAATTTTCCATGTATCTCTTGATAAATTAATTAAAGGAGATGTTGATATTATGAAAGAAGTAATCAAAAAAGAAGAAGTTGAAAAAATGAATCGGTATGGAGTCATCTATACGGTGGCCCTGGGCATTACTGTTGTATCAGCGGTACCATTATTTATATGGCTTGGCATATGGGCATTTATTCCATGGGGAATTATTTATGCGGTTGCTTTATATTGGGGGATAAAGGTGGAAAAAGTGAAGAAAAACAATGACGTCAAAACATATAAGGAAATTGTTGCATTTTCCGAAGGAAAATTGCTGGATGATATACAAAAGCAACGGGAGATAGGTAAGCGTCCATATCAGAAAGTTTTAATAGTTGGTGCAAGTGCTGTGATTACCTTTGTTATTTGTATATTAATTGGATTGATTATGAATGCTTGGGAAAATTAGGAGGGAAGAGTGAGACAGCGGATAAGGGGGTGAGATGTGGAACTGATGAAATTACATAGGAAAGAGAGGAATGATGTAAGGTGAGAACTTAAAAATCGGAGACTATGAAGAAAAGTCTGTAAATTAGATTCTTTTATGATAATGATAGGCGAAAGGCTTGAAAAATCAGCTTTTCGCCCTTTGTTTATATATAACAGTTACTAAAACGCATGTCAAGAGCAGGCGTTTCTGCCGCCTGCTTTGCGATGGAATATTGCCTATTCTGGAAGGCGTCCTTCGTACATAATACTTAGTTCTCCAATTACAGAGAACAAGTCAGATGCAATATATCATTGAAAAGCCTAAGACAGAAAGTGGCGAGAGATATGTTCCAATGTCTGGTGAGGTGGCGGCTTGTTTCAAGAGAATACTTAAGGGCAGGGTCAATCCCAAAGTTGAACCGATGGTTGATGGAATGACAGGATTTTTATTCCTTGATAAGAATGATATGCCTATGGTGGCATTACATTGGGAAAAGTATTTTCAGCATATTCGGGAAAAGTACAATAGCATATATAAGGTTCAGATGCCGCCAATCACACCGCATATGTGTCGTCATACGTTTTGTTCTAATATGGCTAAGTCGGGAATGAATCCGAAGATACTTCAGTATATTATGGGACACTCGGATATCAGTGTTACGATGAATACCTATACTCATGTTAAATTTCAGGATGCACAGGAAGATTTTTAAAAAGCAATTAATTCATAATGACCTGATGAAAATGAGAGAAAAATGGCTGAATGCCAGTATATATATTAATCCCCAATTTCTTACCTGTCGATTCCCAATGGCAGATTTGCCTTTGGTGCAGACTTGAAATTTACCAAAGTTTTTACCAAAATTGATGACAAAAAATATGCAAAGATATGCCAAAATATGCTAGAATAAGTGAAAAATGAAGAAAGGTAAAAAGGCTTGAAAAGCCCGAAAATACTGGAAATATGAGAAAAATCAAGATTTTATTTATCTGCCACGGCAATATCTGCCGTTCCACCATGGCACAATACGTCCTTCAACATATGGTTGAACAGGAAGGCATAGCCTGGCAGTTTTACATCGACTCAGCAGCTACAAGCTACGAAGAAATTGGAAATCCCGTCCATCCAGGAACTAGAAACAAGCTAAATCTTGAAGGAATTTACTGCGGAAATCATCGTGCAAGAAGGATGACAAAACAGGATTACGAATATTTTGACTACATCATAGGAATGGACACTGCAAATAAAAAAAATATTATGAGAATTATTGGAAGAGATAAGGACAACAAGGTGTACAAACTGTTGACTTTCGCCAACGATTCGGCAGACATAGCGGATCCGTGGTACACAGGAAATTTTGATATCACATATTCTGATGTGGTGCGGGGATGCAGAGGCTTTCTGGAATATTTACAACAGAAGTCTTAACAAGTTTATAAAGTAAAAATTTCTGCTTGCTTACAACATATGCTAAGTAGTTTTGTATTGAAAAATTAATTTTAGTATATAGCGCATTTATTTTCAGGCACATAGTTCTCATATCATTTGCTATAAACGTTAATTACAGGAAAAAGCTAAAAATACAAGAATATTATTGTATTTTTAGAAAGTGAAAATTAGTCAATTTAAGTCCGGTACAATAATATTCTTATTTAATACTTTATTTAATGTAAATATCATGAAAAAATTAGTCATACCAGCCATTAAATTCAATTATTTACAGTAAATATTGAAAAAATCAGGAAAAAAATGTACTTTTTATACTCTACATTAGTTTCAATAAGGAAAAATACGGCAAAATTATATTAAAACAAATTTATTAATGTAATTTTGCCGTTTCCAACTATCATAACAATTTCTCAGCTAATCATCAATCTGAATCTGCAAGACAACCTCCAAAGATTCCAACTTTTACTCCCAACACATCGCTACATCTTCTCACAGATATCCCTTGCAACATATACACCGCTTGCGGATGCATGAGACAGTGAGTGGGTTACGCCACTGCCGTCCCCGATAATATATAATCCATTGTATTTACATTCAAGATTGTCATTAAGTTCCACTTCCATATTGTAGAATTTAACCTCTACTCCGTAGAGCAAAGTATCGTCATTAGCTGTTCCCGGAGCGATTTTATCTAATGCATAAATCATTTCAATAATGCCGTCTAAAATACGTTTAGGAAGCACAAGACTTAAATCTCCCGGAGTTGCTGAGAGAGTAGGAGTAACAAGTCCTTCCTCGATACGGTTCTCAGTGCTGCGTCGACCTCTTACCAAATCGCCAAAACGCTGAACAATAACGCCACCCCCTAACATATTTGAAAGTCTGGCAATGCTTTCGCCGTAGCCGTTACTATCTTTGAAAGGTTCTGAAAAATGCTTAGCCACAAGAAGGGCAAAGTTAGTATTTTTAGTCTGCATTTCTTCGCTTTCGTAACTGTGTCCATTGACCGTTACAATGCCGTTTGTATTTTCGTTTACCACAATACCGTGAGGATTCATACAGAAAGTACGGACGTTATCCTCGAATTGTTGTGTACGGTAAACAATTTTGCTTTCATAGAGTTCGTCTGTAAGATGGGAAAAAATAACAGCAGGGAGTTCCACACGGACACCAATATCCACACGATTTGATTTGGTTGGGATATCCATTTCGTGACAAACTTTTTCCATCCATTTGCTTCCGCTTCGACCAACAGAAACAATACATTTAGGGCTTTCAAAGGAGCCATCCGCCGTATGAATAACATAGCCGTCGTCTGTTTTCTCGATTGAAACCACAGGTGTATCAAAGTAAAAATCAATAGTTTCTTTTAATTCATTATATAAATTTTCCAAAACAACGTAGTTAATATCCGTTCCTAAATGTCGAACCGATGCATCTAAAAGTTTTAACTTGTTTTGCATACATATTTTCTTAAATTTAGTTCCGGCGGTAGAGTACAAATGGGTCCCTTCTCCACCGTGGGACATATTAATATCGTCCACATATCTCATTAAATCAAGAGCCTTTGTTTTTCCAATGTGTTCGTATAATGTTCCACCAAAATCATTTGTAATATTGTATTTTCCATCAGAAAAAGCTCCGGCGCCACCAAAGCCACTCATAATAGAACAGCTTTTACAGTTGATGCAATTAGGAACTTTATTGCCGTCAATAGGACATTTTCTCATGGAAAGCTTGTGACCCTCCTCAAAAACGGCAATTGAAAGTTCAGGCTTTTTTCTGGTTAGCTCGTAAGCTGCAAAAATACCTCCAGGACCGGCTCCAATAATAATAACGTCGTAATGCTTCATAAAAATCCTCCTAATTTAATATGTAATGCCAACTTATTTAGTCGGTGTGAAATTGCCAAAAACGCAAAAAAATACCGCTAAATAAAGTATATCTATAAAAGCGGTTATAGATAACTATTTGCGGCAGTTAGTAGAAACGTTCATCCGTATTATGAACTTATATAATCCTTACAGATAATATCAGAAATAATACATAAAAGCAATAGTGAATGTTATGAGAAAATGTTGTGAAAAATCCCCGGCACCTTATTAATTACATAAAAAAACACAATATCTGAAATTCTGTTGTAAATTTTAATACCCAAGGAAACTTAATCTCGGGTTTTTACATTAATAATTGGAAAATAATCATATTTTATTGTAAATTTTAATTACAACTCGCCCATATTGTTAGCTAAGTCAACATCAGATAAAAAAATTACAATAAAAATCAAGTGAAACAAATATTTTATTGTAATTTAAAATTCATTTAGAAATCAAAATGCATATATTTACAATAAAAAAATACAAGAATTGATATATTAATGTAATTTCCTAAAAACAAGCCTAATTATCTTCCACCAAGCTATAAAAATTTGAATTATCTACATTAAAAATCTACAAAAATACTCATATTAATGTAACGTCCCCACAGAAACATCACAACGTCCCACCCCCTCGGGACCTCACAGAATCCCACCCCACGTAGCATTCACCATCCACCCCACGTAACATTCACCATCCACCCCACGCAGCATCCATCCGGGAATATCACCACATCCCGGAATCACAACAATTCCCACAAGAATCTCCCGCAAGTATTTACAAGCCCCACACTTACCACAATTCCTCCATCACCCACTTTTGCAAATTTGCAATGGCTTTTAATGTGTGCTATAGTTTAAATATGAAGGGAGCAGGAATAAAATGAATTTGGACAAAACATCAGGTCAGATAATTATGTCATTATGTCAGGAGGCGGGCATATCCAGAAGTGAGCTTGCCAGAAGATTAGGAGTTACTCCGTCTCAAATCAGCCGAATAGTAAATGAAGAAACTAAAACTATAAGCAGTGAGATATTAATTGCAATGACAAAGGAATTTGGAGTGTCGGCAGACTATATTTTAGGATTGACAGACAAAAAAGCAGGTAACAATAGTGTGGATAACCCGGTGATATTCCATGGCACAATGAAAAACATTAGTACAGATGATTTTACGGAAAATAACAACAGTGTGGACACCAAAAAAACATCCGTTATCACAACGCCTGCCAGAACCACAACGCCTAACATCACCAGAACTGCCATGTTACTTATGAGCTCGGCATTTCCTCTTGGAAAATGTCTTGAATTTATTGAGAACATAGAAGATATTCCACAAAAGGAAATGGCATACGCTGAGTATTATTACTTTAGCGGTCACCATGAAAAGGCAGTTACATACGCTGAAATGTACTTAAATCATGAGGATATAATGCTTAAATTGTCGGCAAGTCTTATATATACCTTTGCAAATCTGTCATTAGACAGAATCAATTCGGCAAGACTTGGTCTTGAGAGGCTAAAAGAATATCTTGAAAAAGCCATGGCTGAAAACACCGACAAAAAAACAAGGGCATGTTGCGTATTTGTTGCTTCGGCGGCTCACACGCTGCTTCATCTTCCGGTAGGTCATATACCACCATTGTCTGAATACCTTACGGAATTTACCAAAGGAATGCAGTTGTGGGGAGTATATGTTTTGGCTCACAAGGCGTATCTTAATAAGGAATATGAGCGTTCATTAGGAATTGTTCAGGCATGCATTATGACCTGTGACAAAACATACCCAATAGCTATGATATATTTAAATCTTGTGGCAGCAATGGATGCCATGAATATGATGAAAAAGGACGAGGCAAAAAAATACTTTATGGAGGCATGGAGAATTGCAAAGCCTGACGATTTAATAGAAGGAATAGGAGAGCATCATGGGCTTTTGCAGGGGTTGATAGAAACCTGTATGAGAAAAGAATATCCAAAGGATTATGCCAGAATAATTGATATTACATATAGATTCAGCGCCGGTTGGAGACGAATCCACAATCCTGATACTAACGAGGATGTGGCGGATAACCTAACCACCACGGAATTTACCATTGCCATGCTTGCCAACAGAGGATGGACAAATAAGGAAATAGCAGAATATATGGATATTACCCAAAGAACGGTAAAACAACATTTAACCTGCGTATTTAATAAACTAAATATAACCAACAGAAAACAACTAAAGGATTTTATGCTGCGATAATAGCTTATAGCTAAAGGACTCCATGCTACAATAACAAGCCGAATAACTCTATACTGCATAATAGCCCGAATAACAGCTTATAGCCAAATAACTCTATACTACCATAACAGCCCGAACAACAGCCAAAAGACTTCATACTTAGATAAAGTCCAACAACAAAATGACTTCATTCCCAGATAATCTCCCCGGAAAAACGTATATACCACCTTTGCATATCACTTAAAAGTTGGTGCACAAAGATAGAACCCCAAAAAACGTATATATCACCTTTGCACATCACTTAAGAGCCGATGCACAAAGGTAGAATCCCGGGGAAATGTCCATTTTTCCTTAAAAACGTACGATGGCAGAAAAACTTCTTTCGTTTATAATTTTACTTATAAACAAAGCCCGATTTATACGCAATTGTAATTTATACTTTTGAAACTTACATAATATAATAAAAACGGGAAGGAAGGAGATGAATCTATGCCAAAACACAGATTTAAAACTTTAAAACAAAGCAAAAAGATTCTAAGCACAATACTTGCCACGGCGATAGTGGTTACAAGTATTCCGGCTGTGGAATTTTTTAGAGGTGCTGTTAATGTAAATGCGGCAGTTACTTACGAACCTAAAAAAATAGGAGTTTCCTTAATGTGCAACGATATGTTGTCAGGGGACAATGCCGATAACGTATACAAAGCATTAACAAGAACCAACTCCTTAGCAGAAGATTCAAGGAACGGAAGTGCATTTAACAATGTAAATATGCTGGGTCTTACATACCAGAACAGGCATGGAGGCGCAGGAAAATCTTACTGGGCTGAATTAAAAAGCAGTAAGTTTGTTGGCCTCTATGATTTAGCAAAGAAAGGTCAGATTGAGCAAAGCATTTGTGCAAATGTTAAAAACCATAATCATAGAAGTACAAAACGTCATTGGAACAAAATAAAACAGTACGGAAAAATAATTTTCGGATACCCAAAAGCCGATAACAATGACTGGTTTTATGGCAGACTATTTGAAACAAAAGACAATTCTGATTATTCAGAAATTGGAGGAAACGGATGCTGGAATACAACTAATCCTGACAGAGGTTACAAAAACCGTCTTGTAGTATATATGACTGCAAAAAAAGGCTGTGACGGTTGTAGTGGTGCATACATAGAAAATGTATCTATAGCATTAAAGGATACAAAGGCACCTACTATTTCAAGTATAAAAATTACTTCAGCAGCTAACAGCGACAGTGAAACGACCTATTTTAAGGCAGGTCAGACCCTTTACGCTAAGGTAAAATTCAGTGAATATGTACGTTTGGCAGATAACAAGAATTCAAGTAAACAGTCTACTAATATTAAGTTAGGTTTGTCTTTAGCAAAGAAAAATACAAAGAATGCTACCCACATTCAGGCAAAACTTGTTAGTTTAAAGAATGATACGGCAATTTTCTCTTACGACATACCGGCAACTATTAAGGTAAATAACAAAACAGAGGCTATGGATTACTTTGTATCAGGTCTTGCAGACATTGATAAACAAAGCAGTCTTATAGTGAAATCATCAGCAAATAAGAACTCAAAATTTGACCGTGCATTTTTAGATAACAATGGAAATACACTTTCAAACAGTAGTTCAACCATATCAAAATTAAAAAGTGGTATAAACGATTCCACTAAATTTGAAAATGAAATTAAAAAGACCACCAGTGCCATTACTGATATTGCAGGAAATCCGTTGGATATCAACAGCTTCAGGGATGATTCTGCCTACAAAAACGGTGTAAGCATAAGCAGGGTTTATTTAGATGCAGTAAGCCCTAACATTAAAAGTGTTAAGCTTTCATCTAATCAGAAAATAAACAATTTAAATGACAACGAAAACTATTATTTAAAAGTAGGAACAAAATTAACAGCCAGTGTGGAATATAATGAAAATATTAAAAAAGTTTCCGGAACAAACCTTGCCAAAATACAGGCAAAGTTTAATATATATAGTTCCGCAGGAAAACAGATTACGGCAAAAGCTAAAAGTATTTACTATGGTGATTCCACCAAAATCACTTTTGAACCGGTAACCATCACTGGTGATATGGTTATAAAACCAAAATCCAGTGGGAAAAAGAAGGAAGACTACAGAATAACCATATTAGATATTGAAAATAGAAATTTGTTAAAAGACTATTCGGATAACGAGGCAGGTACCGTTGGAGATTTAAGAAATGACACATCAAAAACATTTTACTTAGATAATAAGGCACCTGTAATTATGGTGGAAGATAGTGTGCCTGATGACACTAAAACTTATGATATGGCAAGATGCGATATAACCGGAGAGGTGTATAGAATTGTCCTTAACACAACTGATAATGATGAGGAAAGCGGAAGTGATAAAAAGCCTTTTGCTTCCGGTGTCAGAGATGGAAAAGGCTCTATAAGTGTTGATTTGCAAAGCAGCACCGTTAAAAAATTCAGGTATATTTTGTCACCGAAGGAACTTAGCAAAAGCGAGCTTTCCCGAAGAACATTTAAGGAAGGGGAATCAAACAAAAATCTGATATTAGAAGGAACAGATGACAGTGATACAACCTTTACTCTTACAGGAGAAAGGACTTATGTATATTTGTATCTGAAATTTATTGACGAAATTGACTATTCCCCGGTTACATCAGGTATAAAGGTCAAAATGACGGCGGCAGATGTAAACACTAACTTAGCTACAGCTACCATTAAATATAATTATAATCCTGAAGATAAGATTAGCCCTGAAATTTCATATAGAGGAATAAGTCTTAAGGAAAATGCAGACAACAGCGCATATCAGGAAGCTAAAGTCAGAATTAAAGACGAAGGTGGTGTTGATATAAACGCCATAAAGTATATATGGGTTAAAAAGGGGGAAGTGGTTCCGGATTTAAAATCATACAAAGTTTTACCTGCCGGTATGGTAGAAAAAGTAAAAACAAATAACGGAAAAGTAACGGAATGTATTGCAACCATAAAAACGGAAAATGTGACTCAGAATCAGGTTTATTCCGGAGATCTTTATGTGTATGCACGGGATGTATCAAAAAATAAGAATAGTACTACAAGTGGAAAGTTAGTTACAGCAAACATTGATATGACTATGCCGGAAATGCAGATTTCATTACCAACAGATGTTCCAAACAAAAAATCATCATTAGTGGTAGATGGACCTTTTACATCAAGTAGTAACGATGTAGGTATGTTTGTTGCCATTGAAGACCCTTGTAATGAAGGTTACTATTTTGTCAGAAAGCAGTCTGGAAAGTCAGCCTATATTGCATTAAATAGGGAAGAATTTTTAAATGGAGATGATTTCCCATATTCTGATGAATATGATAAAAACAAAATAAAACTGTGGACATATGCCAAAATCACCGGCAGTGGCAGTGAGTACACCATTGCAGAGGCGGCAAAATTAGCAGATAATGGTACATACAGACAGAGATTTTTGGCTATAGCATCAGATAAATACTATGGAAAATTAAATGTAATGGCAGGTACCGGATTTAAGGCATCAGCATTTGAATGGGGCACCGGCACTATTAAATTTGATGCTTCAAAGGGAAAATTAATTAAGGATTCATTTATTATGATTCCTGATATGTATTCCCTGTCAGATACTCAGGATATAGAACTTAATCTGTATCACATTTATGCCAGAAAGGCATTGAAGGTTGAATTGACGGCTAAGGGTAATTATGGACAGCAGGTAGATAAAAGACTTTGTTATCAGTATAACCCGGAAGATTATCAGCCGGAGTATTTATCCAGCCTTAAAAATGCAAAGTTCAGTTTTAAAATATCAAATATCAGAACTAATGATTTTGTGACAGAGGATATAAATTACAATTCTGAAAATACATATATTAAGCTTAAAAATGTAGACACAGGAAAATATGTTTACCAGTGGCAGTTAGCAACAGGAGTTACAACTGATGAAATAACCATACCGGAAGACCTTAAGTTAGAAAATGGTCATTATGCAGTGGAAGTATCTATTTGTAATTATGTAGATGGAAAGGCAAAGGATTGTATTTCAACAGCTACCTACGATGATATTTACCTGTATGATTATTCTAATGAAATGACGGAAGCTTTTGGTATTGACAGTGTATCAACCAAAATTAATTTTACCGCTAAGGACGAACATGGAAATGACGAAAAGCCACCATATTACGGCTTTGTAAAAACCGGAGACTATAACTTTACAAGAAGTTTTGTACAGGAAAGAGAAAAGGATTATACATCTGATTTTAAGGAGGCATATGATGCAGATACATTATATCTTGGAAACTGTGCCACAGACACCTATGATGATAATCAGGTAATTTCATATGACAGAACAATTAAAATGTCAATAAACGCCATGGAAAAAGATGATTTGGATAATTACTGGATAAAAGTATGGGCAGGAGACGGAGAAAATGTCAGAGCAGTAAAATGGTTCAAGTTTGAAAGTTTTAATGACACAGACAAAACAATGTCCATTAACATTAAACCAATTGATGCTGCAAAAGTTAAAAATGCAGAAACTCCTGAAGATTTTTATTCATCAGACATTTCAGACACTGTATGTGAAATACCTGTGTTTGAAGGTTCAAATACTATTTCATATCAGATTATGAACATAGGCGGAAATAAGTCTGAAATTCATGAAATAGAAATTATGTATCACACTAAGGCACCAACCCTTAACATAGATGTTGACAAACCGGATAAGGTTGTAACAACTATGGAAGCAAGGGTTATGGAAATTAGCAGTGACTTAGTAATTAAAGATGTAAATCTTTACGAAACTGATTTTAAGGGGGATGAGTCAAAAGTTAATGCAATAGATGAAAGAACCTTTAATTACAGTAAAAACGGAAGACATTTGTATTATGCAATAGACGGATATTACAATTTATCTTTCAGACAGTTTTATATTGAAAACATAGACAGTTATGTGCCAACAGCTTCCTTTAAGTCTGTAAATCCTGCAACTTATATTTCTCTTGATAGTGAAGGGGAATTTAACGGTTACATGGAAAATGCAAGTTTAGAGGTGGAAGTTTTAGATGATAAGTCGTTAATGGAATCAGACATTAAAATATCAGTAGATGGAAGAGAACCATATGCTGTGGATTTAAGTGATAAGTGGGATTACGGAGACGGCTACGGTGGAACCTATATTGGCAGACAAAGACTTGAAAATACAGGAATGAAGGAAATTCAGATATCCTTTGGCCCTGAACAGGATGGCAGATATTATCTCAACATATATATAAAAATGAATGATGATATAGATGCCACAAAGAAGTACAAGGAAAAAGTTAACCATACAGTGGAAATCAATGTAAGCGACCAGGTAGGAAATGAGTTGGACAAAAAAATAACCACTGATGGCAGGGAGTTTTACGGACTAAATAATGTTCCTAAAATCAAGGAGGTATGCCCTCAGCCGGACGCTGAAATGATTACCTTGGAATTTACTGCCAATGTAATGGTAACTAACATAAACGGAAATGATGTTCCTGAAAAAGTATATGAAAGAATGGATATGATGGATAGATTCCCTATCACCAAGGCAGAGGAAATGGGACATTACTTTGAAGGAGCAGACTTAGGAGATATTGTATTAAAGGATTACTTTGGAATCAGTAAGGACGGAACATACAGTATTGAATATAAGGATGTTTATAATAACAGGTATAAGGAAACTTTTAAGGTTGAAGATTTCTTTGGAAATTATGCGGCAGACATTCAGTATAGTACATTGTCAAAAACTAACCAGAATGTTGTAGCTACAATTACAGGAGTGGATAAAAAAGCTGAGCTTAGTCTTAAGGAGGGCAGTGAAGAAAGCGACAACTATAAGATAACCTGGAATAAAGATAAGTCCAAGGCAACCATAGAGTTTAGTCAAAATGACTCAGTTACCTTTAACCTTACGGTAAAGGGCGCTGCAGAGGAAAAAACTGTTGAATACAATGTTTCCGTAGGAAATATTGATAAAAAAGCACCGGATGACGTTCAGGTAACATGGGTATTTAAGGAAAACGGCGATATTTACACAGGAGCAGTTATTAATCCTGAAGATTTGCTGTACCTTACTACAAATAATGACATAGATGTGTATATATCTTCTCCATCAGAGGACATATATGCAGTAAATGGAAAGGAACTTAAATATACATTTACATATTCAAAGGATATGAATAGAAGCTACACCTTTGAATATGCAGATGAATGTGGAAATGAAGGAAAGCCGGTTACGGTAACATTGCCGGATGAACTGATAATGACACCATATGAGACGCCGGTCCCTGAGGAGGGAGAAGAAAGGGAAGATAAGGATGCACCGGGTATTTCAGCAGAGGTGTATGCCGTATATGATGGTATGGCTGAATACAAAACATCATGGAATCCTGACAGTGACTCCTTTGAGGAAATTGCTGAGGACATAGGTTATACCGGCGGATACAAAATCAAATACACTTTATTTGACCAAAGTAAGTCAAAAATAGTTGTATTAAATGGTTTAAATGCATCTGCAAAGGACGTTACCTATGACAGCTCTTCCCGGAAAATTGACGGAGTGAAGGTTTCAGAAAATGATGGCACTGTAATTATAACAAAGAAGTGTTCAATCACTGTTGTAGCTGTAGATGAAAAGGGAAATAAAACATCCCATAGTTATACACCGTCAAAATTTGATACGGAAAAACCTACAGTTACGGTAAAGAAGGTAGGAAAGAGTTTTACATTAATGAGGTTGCAATTCTATACCGACGACAATACTGATGCTAAAAATCAGAATGGAACCATAGTTCCTGTAACCACAGGATTAAAAATGGGATTAGATGAGGACGGATATTATTATTACAAAGAAATAACTAATAACGGAACTTATAATACAACCTTTAAGGATAAGAGTGGAAACAGAACTACCGTAACCACAAAGATAACTGAAATTGATAATCAGGCGCCTACTATTAAGGTATCGTCATGGAGTCCATGTTACACCAATGATGGAAAGGCATACGAAAAGCTGGCACCGACAGAGCCGGTTAATACTTCGGTAACTTTGTCCTTAGACTTTGATAAGACGGTGTCAGAACTTAAGGTGTTCTACCAAAAAGGTGATACCTGGGTTGAGGATAAAAATACATTCTCAAAGACCTTTATTGAATTAGGAGGAAGAACGGCAAAGGTTGAATTTAACAATAAGGTTTTAGGAATTGTTAAGGTAGTGGCTACATCGCCTAACGGCATGAGCAATGAGCTTACGGATATTGATTTAGTAGGAATTATTGATAAGACGGCACCAAAAGTTACATTTACTCAAAAGACAGAAAATAACACTGTAAAGGTAATTTACAAAGCTGACGAAAAGGTTCTTGTAACAGGCTGTGATTATGACACAACCTACGGTGCTAACACGGAAATTCCTTTTACAATAAAGGAAAACGGAACATATCAGATTACGTTTACCGACATGGCAGGAAATGTGACGGTAAAATCAATTACCGTGAACAACATAGATGAGACACCACCTAGTGTGTTTGCAGTAGGAATGCCGGAGGATTATGTTACTCCTGAAAACTGCAAGGTAAAGGTTACCATGTCTGAAAAGGGAACCATTACCTTCCAGGGAAAAGACTACAGTGTTAATGCACCGGTAGATGCCAATAAAGACGGAAAATATGTAGGTGACGAGTTAGACTGGATTACATTACCTATTAATTCCAATGGAAGCTATCAGATAAAGGCAACTGATGAGGCAGGTCTTGTATCCTACAAGCTGTTGGAAATTAAATATGTAGATGAGGTAGCACCTCACATTCAGTTTAATAAATCAGTAATAAGTGTATCTCAGGGAACTTCCGTAAAGGAATTAAAGGAAATGTTATTAGACGATAGCACTTTCATATTGTGGGATGATGTGGACTTAGCACCACAGATTATCATTAAAAATATGTTAAGTGAAAACCAGTTAAATGTTCAGGGCATATACGAGGTAACATATGTTCTTACAGACAGTGCAGGAAACAAACGTAATGTAAACAGATATGTAAAGGTTATTAGTTCAGCAAACCTTAAGGTAAGGGCTAACGGTGAATTAATGACATCCTGTGACACAACGGTATTGTTTGACAGCAACGTAGACATTACTCTTGAAAAATCCAAGAGGGTAGGTGAATCCTTTAAGATTTACTATAAAGAGGGAATCAGAAAGGCAGGTTCCATGAAAAATGCCAAGGTTTCTAAAAATGGTAAATTGACGGATTTAGGAAAGGGATTCCATACCTTGTACATTGTTACACAAAATAAAGAGTCATATTTAACATATCTTTATATAAGCAGATAGGAGGACAGATATATGAAAAAAATATTTAACAAAAAAGTTTTTAACAGCATTATCTGTCTGGTACTTTCAGCAGTGTTGGTTATAACAGGGATGCCGGTGGATTCACTGGCAGCCCCAAATGAGCCGGCAACTAATGAAGGTGACGGATTTGAGATAAACAGTCAGATTCTTTCATTGGAGAATGATTATACATCTGTCCATATGTCCGGTACAAATGGAGGGTTTTATATATCAAATGTAGAAGGTGATAAAACAATAAAATCTGACAACAATAAGGAACTTTTGTATCACAGTGATGATTTTGATACATCATTTACATCCTTTAAAATAACAAAAAACGGAGAAACAAAAAATTACATTTTTGGTGAGGATTACTCCTATGAAGGAATAAAAACAAGTCCTGTAACAGTATCAAAGGATGCCACCGGACTGTCAGCTAAGTGGACATTAGGGGAACTTGAGTTTACCCAGCGTTTAGAACTGGCAAATTCAGGCTCTAATGAACATGGAATGGTTTGCATAAGCTATAACGTAAAGAATAATGGAACAGATGATGTAAAAATAGAAGCAAGAATACTTTTAGACTCAGCTATTGGCAGTCAGGATTATGTATATTATGAACTTCCTGATACATCATATAGCAGCGACATTATACAGAAGGAATGTATTATAAAAGCCGGTGAAGTGCCATCAACCTTTTATGCTTATGATGATTTAAAAAATCCTTCAGCTACAGCTAATACTGTTATTTCATCAAAGGGAATGCTTAAGCAGATTGCTTTTGCCCACTGGAATTCTTTAGCAGCAACAGATTTTGATTTTGCTCCAAATGAATCCTTTGATTTTACCAGTGATGGAAATGAAGAATACGGGACAGCCGACAGTGCCATGGCAATGTATTATGACTTGGGAACAGTTAGTGCAGGAAAACAGGGATTAGTAAATACATACTATGGTGTATATTCTAATGAAAAGGTTAAGCCGGAAGTTGACACAGTAGCGTTTAACATGACGGCACCGGCTACTCTTAGCCTGTCAGCTGATGGAAAACAGTATATATCTAATTGCAATAGAGACGAAAGTGGTAAGTTTAAGGAAGACGGAATTTTTAACATTCAGGCATCCCTTAAGAATGTATCAAATAATACAGATTACAACGAGGTAGTTGTAGCAGTTTATGCATCAGAAGGGATTACACCGTTAAATGAGCATCAGCAGAAATTATCCTATGAAACCAGCTATGCCAGACCTTTTACCAGTTCTTACGTGGACTTTAAAAAGGGAACAAACATTAACATACCGTTTTATTTTAAGGCGGATGTGGATACCTCTGCCAGCTACAGAAAAATAACCTTTAGGGTATATAAAATATCAGATGGAACAGATTCAAATCTTTTGTACGAAAATATGTTGTATGAAGGCTCAACTTATGTGTTGTGTCCGGGAGGAAATGGAAAACTTCCTGAAATAACCTTTAACAGTGCAACACCAAAGATTTTGTACAATGATTTATCAAGACATTTGTACATTACAGGAAGAAATTTTGGCATGCTTGAAGATAAAAGCAGATATACTCTCTATGCCCAGGGTGAGGATGAGAGATATGAAATACCTTCTTCTAACATAACCATATATGCTGAGGAAAACAAGCTGGATATTCTTTTTAATGAGAAAATGAAACCGGGAACATATCAGCTTATATTTGACTGGACGGAGCCACCTGGTGGAGTTGCCAAAAAACTTACAGGAGAGGCACTTTCCATAGTAATGTCTGATGATATGAAGTATAGAAACGATTACTACGGACTGTTGGCAGTAGTTCAGGAAAAAGGCACTAAAGGGGACAATGCCAAATATGATATAAAGACATTTTCCGATGAAAAGGAATACGAAAAAAATAAGAAAGAATATGAAGAAGTATTACTTTTGTTTAAAGGGGACTTTATAAAAGATGATACTTTTGATAAAGGGGATGATAAAAGCAACGTAAAATATGTTGCAAAGTCAATTAATGGGGAAAAAGACAAGGTTGTAATTAACGGATGTATTGATGCTTTTGACGGCACCGTAACTCTTACTAAAAAGGATGGAAAAATAGATACGGACTTTGATGATATTACATTAAATGCATCTGTGGAAAACACAAGAATATATAAGGGAAATGCCGGATTTACGTCCATTGAGGATGGGGAGGAAATTACCCTTGTACCATATAATACTGACGGTAAGGAATTAAAGGATTTTGGAGATGAAACCATTACCCTTGTATATCCTTCAGCCCTTAACGGATTAATGACCATTGCAGGAATGGCGTTTAACTTATCTTTCGCAAAACTTGGCATGATGTATGACACCAAGGCAGAAAGAGCAGCTGATGTAAAGGCAGGGGAGGCAAAAGGATTTGTAATGTCCTTTTCAGCACGTTTGGATTTAAGCTTCCTTATTCCGCTATCAAAGCGTGGAAGCACTGGAAGTAATACAGGAAGCAACAGTGGTTACAACGTATTTTCCGATATGGGAGCCAAGGCAACAGACCTTAGAAATGAATGGGTTAAAACTTTCAAGAGAAATAATGGAACATCAGGCTCCATAAAGGATGATGACGATAAAGGGGAAACTCAGGGAACAGTAGAGGTTAAAAACGTCCTTTACGGAATGAATCAGGGATTTATCGGCGTTAATTTTGGCGTGGAATTAAAGGTTCCGGGATACACCGCTTCAATGCCTAACATTGAAGGAAAGTTAGAGGTAAATACCGTTAATGACTGGTCATTTAGTGTAGAAGGAAAAGCAGCCTTCCTTAAATCCATAACCTTGGAGGTTAAGTTAGGATTTAAGAGTCACAACAACGTTCCTATAGTGGATAATCTGTACTTCTATATTCAGGGAGTAAAACCGGGAATTAATTTAGATTCCCTTGGTGTAAGCTGGATTATGGGAGGCGGTGGCGGATTTGAAAACATGTATGACACACTGTTTTGCGCCAGCGAAGTACCGCCAATCCGATTACTCCTTAGCGTATCCTTCGGACTATTTCAGGCATTAGATGCCAGAGCGGATTTCTCTTTGGGACTTACGGGATTTGGGGTAAAAATATCAAACCTTAAAGTTTCAAATACTGATATAAAAATTATGGATTACGCTAAACTTCAGGTAGACTGGATACCTTACTATAAGCTTCTTATGCAATGTAGCATAAAGTGTCTTGGAGTAATAGAAGGTAAGGGTTATATTATAATGGATACCAGTACAGGAGCAGAAGAAGCCTTTGAGGCATATGCTCAGGCGGCAGTTAAAATTCCTGATTTCATTCCATTAATTGGTGGAATAGAAGTAGGAAGTGCAGCTCTTGGACTTAACTCAACCCGTATATGGGGAGCACTTAAGGTTTTAGGATTTTCAACAGGTATATCTTATGTATATGGTGGTGATTTGTCATTTGGCTCTGAGGCAAAGGTAGAGCCAACGTACCCGCAATATTTAGAGGAAGCCGGTGTGAAAGACATTAATGGCAAAACATGGTATGCAGTAGGATATGATGCCGAAAAGAAGGATACTCTTTACATGAGTCTTGCTTCAAATATTCATGAAACGGCATCTTCAACAGGAGGAAATCTTTTGGCAGATGGAAGTGGCAGTGTGTCATCAAGTCTTCATTCTGACATAACAAAGACCTATCACGATTTTACGTTAGGCCAGTATGAAAACGGCGGTGCTCAGGTGTTAAGTGTAGCTTTTAGCGCAGACACCTTAGAACAGGCTGACAAGTCAAAAGCAGGATTTAAGATTAAAGATGAAGCAGGTAAGGAAATCACTTTGAAATATTATGATAATTCAAAGAGTGATGAAGAAAATGCAGATGCAAATGCCAACTTCTCATATGATGAAGATAAAAAACAGGGAACCATAGTAGTGTCCTTTACAGACAAAAATCTTTATAACAAAACTTATAAAGTTAATACTGTAGAAGCTTCTGAACTTATTCTTTATGCTGTGGACCCGCTGCCGGAAGTAACTACGGTAAGTGTAGCAAAAACTAAATATTCTGACACAGACAATAAGGTGACAGTGAACTGGAATGGAAATGCCAAGATGACTGACCTTGATAAAATGGATATTTATGTGGTAGAGGATTTAGATGTGGAAAGTGAGGGAGGAACTCCGGTTGCAACCCTTACTAAAAAGGATATTGCAAAGAAAACCACTACCATACAGCTTCCAAAAACTCTTACAGCAGGTAAATACTATATCCGTGTTGTATACAGTAAGGAAGATGTTACTACAGGCATAGTAAATACCACAGGCACTTTTGAGTACACCAACAATACCCAGCCGGCTAAAATCGGAAGTGTTTCAGTATCTAATGCAGGAGACTTACAATTTAAAGCTCAGGTGGATGCAGCAGGGGACAGTAAATGTGCAGGAGCTGTATTTAAGGTATATGAAGTAAATGAAAAAGGTGAAAAAACAGAATTGCCGGATTACACTGTTTCCGCAGCAAAAAATGAGGCAAAGGAAATATATGCCATACTTGGAGGCAGCAGTGAAAACAGTTCTGAAAATGAAAAGGGAAAAACCATTGTTAAAAAAGAAGGCCTTAAGGCTAATGGAAAGTACATAATTTCAGCTACACCTTTTAATAAATTGATGGATAACAAGGGAAATCTTACAGGATTAACTTATGGCGAAGAAACATTTTCAGATGAAATTGTACTTAATACACCAAATAAGGCTACCATAAAGCTTACTGCTGATAAGAAAAAATATCAGGTAGGAAGATTAGAGCATGTAAAGGATGACAATGAAAATGTTGTGGAAAAAACAGTAATGTATGACACATATGATTCTTCAACCATTAACTTTACGGCTACATCTGATATGAAAGTGTCAGGAACATGGGTGTTAGATGGAGAAGAAGTTGAAACAGGAACATTTACGGATACAAACTCCATACCTATTTCATTAAGTAACATAGCAGATGGTGACCACACCATAACGGTATATGGAAAAAATGAAAATGGAGACGGATTTAGTGAATATTTCGTATTTAACGTAGATACCACAGCACCAACATTGCTTCTTAAGTCACCTACTAAGGGTTCAGGCTTTGAGGAAGACGGTACTTTAACAGTAAGTGGAATGACGGAAGATGATGCCTATATTACAATTAATGTAGACGGAAAGCCGGTTTTGAGACAGAAAACTTTAAAGGATATTAAGGCAACAATGGGAGAAGAAGGAGATTTCTCATTTGATATTAATATCGGTAAGGGTTATTATAAAAAGGAAGTAGAAGTCATTGTAAGTGATGAAATCGGAAACACTCAAAAGGCACAGTGCGAAGTCTTTAACAACGGAATGGGAAATGTTAAAAGCTTAGATGTGGCGTTGAGTGCCGATACTACTGATAATACGGAAAAGGAATGGATTTCTTATTCTAATAAAAACCTGTTCTTAAGCGATAAGGATGACACATCAGTGGCAATGCAGTTATGTGCCATAACTAATGACAATAATACCATTGTTTTAAATGGCATGGAAAATGTTGACTGGAATATGAAAGCGGTTCTTGGAAGTGCTGAAATGGATAGCAACAAACTTACAGTGAAAAAAGGCAGTCACGGTTTTGTTGAAGGAAAGCTTATTCTGGTAGATGGAGCAGCATTATCAACATCATTTACCTTTGGAGCTGAGGTTCAGGGACAGACACAGGAAAAAGGCTACAAGGTTATTTATAAGGCTAACGGTGGAAAGGGAGCCATGACAGACCCTAACAGTCCTTATAGTAAAAACGACTCTGTATTAGTTTCAAAATGCGGATTTACCTATCAGGGTAAAACCTTTGTATCATGGAACACTAAGGCAGATGGTTCAGGAACCACATATGTTCCGGGAGACAAATTCTATATTAAAGGTGATGTTACCTTGTATGCTATATGGAAAAAATCCTCCGGTGGAGATAGTGTAAAGCCGGGAGATAATAGCACTGTAAAAGTAGGAAGCACCCAGACTGTAGGAAAGGCAAAATACAGAGTGACATTCCAAGGAGCAGTAACATATCTTGGAACAACTGACAAGAAGGCTAAGAAGCTTACAATACCTGATACCATAAAGATAAAAGGTAAAACCTATAAGGTTACGGCAGTGGGAACTAACGTAGCTAAAAGTAATAAGAAGCTTACCAGCGTTATAATAGGAAAGAACGTTACGGTTATAGCAGCCAAAGCCTTCTACAAGAAAAAGAAACTAAAGAGCATTAAGTTTAAATCATCTAAGATTTCAAAAATTGGCAAATATGCTTTTAAGGGCATAAGCAAAAAGGCAGTGTTTAAGGTGCCAAAGAAAGCCAAAAAGAAATACAAGAAGAAACTTAGTAAAAAAACGGGATTCGTTAAGAAGACAATGAAATTAAAGTAAGGCATAGGGGTGCCCTTGAAAGTCAAAATCTTTCAGGGGCGCCTAATGCTGTAAAAAAGGAGTAGCATGATTATGGAGAAAATAAAAGAACTGCTAAATAAAAATAAAAAAATAACAGGCATAGTGGCAGTTACTTTATGCGCCTTAGTGGTGATAGTGGTGGCACTGGCAGCTACCGGTGGTAATGGCAGTGGTGACAGAAAAAGGGCAAAACAACTGTTTGACAATGCAGAAAAGGAGATTGCCCACATTAAAAAGGATGTCCCTAAGATGGATAGAGACACCTTCATAACCATAGATGACAAGGTGATAGTGGGATTTGTGGAAATTCCGGATAAAAATATCAGATATCCTGTAATAAATGTATTTGACAAAAACACCTATGCATATTCCCTATGTAGAAGTGGTGATGGTATGCCCTGGGATATAGAAGGTATGACTATTTACGGAATAGACTCATTTACAGATGCCCTTGATGAAATAAAAAACGGGGATAAGCTGATATTTGAAGACTTGGCCGGAGAAAAATATGAATATAAATATGAAAAAGATGCAGAGAAAGATAAGAATAAAGTAATAGATTATGGAATAAAAATATGTAAGGTGGATAGCGAAGGAAAAGAAAAAGGATATTTTTTGTTTGTAAGAGATTAAAAAAGTACATCATTAATAATATTAATAATAATGTAGGAAGACATTATTTAGTAAGAAAATGTTAGAACATTAGGAAAAAACAATAAAAACTGATAAAAATATCGAAAAAAATAGATTCTTCTGTAAAAAAAATAGTAAACCGACAAAAAATATCAGGTTTTAGTATGGAATTAAAAAAAAAGAAATGCTATAATACTGAAAGGTGGAGGACTTTGTGAATATTAGAAAAAGGTAAAACGTTTTACCTTTTCTTCAAATTTGGTTAGTATTTACAAAGTTTTTTGATTTAAAAAAAGATTATTTAAATAATGATGAAATGATAAGAAAGGGGCAAAAATCGTAATGAAAGTAAACAGACGATTGATTAAGAAAATACTGTCAGTTGTATTGGCAGTAGCAATGACAATCGGAACAGTTAATTTACAACCGTTTGTCAGTGAGGTTAAGGCGGCTACAACTATTAAGTTTGTTGGTAACTCGGATGTAGCTAATGACAATGCCAGAGTCTATGTTATTGATGGGGCGGTATCAGATTCATCTGCGTACAGGAACAGCAATAATGAGATGATTGCCGGTAAGGAGATGACAAGATCGACGACTGAAGATTACACATGGACAGCAGAAGTTGATTCAGATGTTGTTACTTTTGTAAGAGTATCACCGGTTCAAGACAATGGGGTATCTTATTACTGGAATGATTGGATGAATACTCAAAGAGGAAACAATACAGTATATACTGTTACAGCTATGGGAACAGGTGAATGGGGAGACGGAACAGTACCGGAAGTAACGTTCACTTTAGTAAATAAGATATCTGATTCAGAGAGATTTGCTAATTTTTCAAACTTTGGTGCACAGTTATATCTTCATGATAATGATACAAATACTGACTATAAATTTGAACAGCAGTCAGATGTATCCTTGTGGACTACATCTATTCCAAAGACTGTAGGAAACAATATACAGATTGAAAGAAGAGGATCAGATGGAGCAGTTTGGGGTAAATGGGGAGCTTTTGACAGAAAGTCGTATACAAAATATTATATAACGAATTTTAAGGATAGTGACGATACCTCATGTACAGGACAGTGGACTGATCCGAGTGTTTCAGACAGCATTTATGGTGAACAATTAAGTGATGCTAATTATGGATATAACTTTGATAATTTAAAATTAGAAGGTATGACAGATACAAACTCTGATGAAAGCAGTCGTAGTACGTTGTTTACAGTACCAGCTGTTATGTATAATTACAAAAAAGGTGGCGGAGCTTCATGGTGGGATCAGTTCCAGAATTTCAATGATGCAATGAAAGCAAGATATTGGGGTGAAGGAAAAATGACATACCCGATGGTTACCGGAGCACCTGACAGCAGAAATTATATATTAGAAGGTGGTATTAATGCAGTTGGTTCAAGACCATTGTATAAACTAATAGGTCAGGATTCGACTTATTCAATAAATGACAGGTTGTGGTACACAAACCATAATATATCAGGTGATGGAAATGGAAATAATGAAACAAGTTTGGTAGGCAGTCCACTTCAGGGGCTGGTTGCACCATATCTTTCAACAAACAGACAGTTGTTATCATCAGAAAATAATGTTATTATGCCATTTTTTGATGATAATTTCTTAAAAGATTATGCTGACATTTATGGTTCTATGGAAAATCCTATTCAGTTTCCGTTTAGGGTCACAGAGGATGGACATTATATATTTGACAGTAAGTCAGGTAAAGATAATGTTTATATGAATTCAGAAGGAAATCTTGTATATAATTCAAGTTCAACTGCAACTATAACAAATCCTTCTGAAAATGCCAGTGGTGAAGTTGGATTCTTCCCATTTAACACACCTATTTCAGGTAATGTTAATAATAATGCAACTTTGGCTGATTCAAAACCCGGCAAGGAAGATACCAAGGTAAACTATGGCTTTGGTATGAGACTGGGGATTCCGTTTACGGTATCTGATAAAACAGCAACAGCAAATGCTAAAAGAATTGACTTGGCAAAAACTGGAGGAAGTAGTTCAGCCGATGCAAAGTATAAAGATTTTAATGTTAAAAACAGTGCAGCTAAGTATGTTGTAGTTAAATTAGCAGAAGCTAGAAATGTTAATGTTGATAATATACGAATAAACGGAACTGATTACTGGTTGACAAATGGAAATGCAACAATTACATATCCGGGATTAAGTAAATTCACAGATGAAAATGTTGTTAGTCTTGATAACAATAATGATGGATACATTTTATTAAAACTTAATGAAACAACTGATATTAACAGCGTATCAGTAGGATATAGGTCATATGTAGATGATGCTGTTATGAAGGTGTATGCATTAAGCGATGAAAGTGAAATTACAAATCTTCCTGATATTGTAGAAGATACAGTATTTAGATTCTCAGGAGATGACGACTTGTGGGTATATGTTGACGGAAAATTAGCACTTGATGTTGGTGGTGCCCATGGACGTGCAACAGGTAGCATTAACTTTACAACAGGTGAGGTTAATGTTGACAATCCATATAAGGTTACAGATACAGGAATTGAGAAAGCAACAGCCAGTTCAGTACAGGATTGGATAAAAAATCTTGATAGAAGTAAGACACATACATTGTCAGTTTTCTATATGGAACGAGGCTTGTATGATTCAAACCTTATGATTGACTTCAACTTGGACGCTGTTGATTTAACGCAGAAGAATGGTCTTACAGTTACAAATACAATGGATTTATCTAATATCCAGAAAACATTGCAGAACACCGTTTCAGGAATTATGGAAAAAGATAAATTCACTTATGATGTTAGTGATTTATCAGACACAACTAAGACATTATTTGAAAACAACAGTATTTCATTTGGCGGAAACGGAACTGTTACACAGACAGAAGAAATTGACGGCTCTACAGAAAATGGTATACGTGGTGATAAGGTATCAATAAAGCAAAAAGAAGATAAGCGTTTTGATACATCATATTCCATAACTGATGGAGATGGTGAAAAGTTTGCAGAAAATGTATCAGGCTTAGAGGCAAATGATGGGCGTACTGATGGACAGAACAGTGTGACTATTCAGAATAAAACAGCTGCTGCAGCAGGTGAGGATGTAAGCATTAAGGTTGATTACTTAAATGCTGCTAAGGCGACAGGTTTCTCTGTAGCTAAGGAATTTGTTGGTACAGAAAGTGCTTCAGCATATACATTTGAAGTTAAGTATACACAGTTATTTGGAGCTTCTAATGAGACCTATGGGTTAAGCGGTTCTTTAGCAGGGGTATCATATACAGTATATGATAGTGATACCAATGCAAAAATTGGAGATAAAACCGTATCAGCAGACAGCACTATTGAGATTAGTGCCGGACAGAAAGCTGTATTTACAGGTATTCCGGTAAATACAAAGATTAAAGTTACAGAGTTAAATGCAACAAAAACATTTAAGAATGTAAAGGTTTCAGGCTCAGAGGAGTCGGTTGAAAATGCTACATTCACAACAAATGATGGAACAATGGCAACTCTTGCATATACAAATGAACCTGAATTTGTATTTACAAATACAGAGGCGGATATGAAGAGACTTGTATATTATACAGAGATTGGTAAAACAACTAATTTACCATTGCCGGCTGAGTTTACACATAAGACAACTAAAGAAGGTCAGTCTGGAACAACAACTACAGTTAGTCATGAAAAGACATCTTCTATAGCTATGGATAACACAGTAAGTAATGGCATGGCAACTGGTTTAACAACAATATCGAATGTTCAGGCTACTATAAACGGAAGTAATGAACATAAGCTGAAGATAACATCTCCTGGAAAAGGAGGTTATGGAATTGAGTCTATAACAATTAATAATACTACTTATGGTTATACAGCAATTAAAAATCAGTATTTAACAGGAACCAGCAGTGGCGATTTAGATAATATGCTTATGAATATAGATGGATCAATAATCATTCCGTTTACAATGACAAATGATGGAGATGTTAATGTGTCTATAAGATATAAAGGATGGAATTGTTCATATGTATGGCCTGTAGTATTGGATGAAGGTGTTACTACAACAGTAACAACTCCGGGAACAGAGTCAGTAACATATAATGATTACACTCTTGAAAATGCTTCATCAGACATTACATTTACACATAATGCAGATGCTTCTAACAAGGCAGAAGTTACATGGGAGAATGGTGATGTTAGCAACGAATCAAGCATTAATAAGATGACATTTACATCAAAACATGTAGGTTATGATAAGTTTGTTCTTAAGTTAGCAGATAATGTTAATAACGGAACACAGAAAGTAGAAGTAGTAGTTTATAACTATAATGTAAATGATAAAGTTTACGTTTTAGATTACGGTTTAAAGACAGACTTGTTTGCTGATACTAATGGTATCTTAGGTGGTACAACACCTTATAATTATGATAAGAACTTTAGTGTTACAAATAAATCAATTTTGCAGGATGATACAGACGCAGATGGATATACAGTATTAGGTATGTCTGATAGCACAGTTGGTGCTAATTACAAGAATTCACTTAATTATACATATAGTGATGGCGAGTTTAAGAACCAGATGGACTTCAATCAGGCAACAGCATTATGGGCTGATTCAAAGCTTATGTACACACCTAAGAAGTTCATGAGTGATGTAGATACTTTCTATATGGGAGTTCAGGTTACAAAGGACGGCGTTGCATCAGGTGCATCTGATTTAGATGCTTCAAATGCTACACCGGTTATGACATCCAAGGTAGAAGTAATGCCGGCTAATATTGTGTATTATGAGGATAACTTCTCTAATATTGGAACAGATGAAAATATTGATTCTAAGAGCGGGATTATTTATTCAGGAAATGTAACAATTAATGGTGAGACAAAAGACAGTTCACAGTCTAATGCATTGGATATGCAGTACGGATATGATCCGGCATATGAAGATGAAAGTTACGGTAATAGTAATGGAAGCTCACACGAGTTAGGTAAATCTGCTATGGCAGCCTTTGAGTTCAAGGGTACAGGATTTGATATTGTAAGTAGAACAAATCGTTCAACAGGAGTTATTGTTGTAAGCGTATACAACAAGACAGATGATACAAAGATAACTAAAAACAATGGTATGTTAATTGTTCAGAATGGATGGAGTAACCTTGTTAAGAGTATGATTATTGATACATCATACGAAAATGGTGATTTGTATCAGGTTCCAGTAATAACATGGAGAAATGATACAGGAGAAGCTGGTGACTATATTGTTACTATAACTTCACTTAAAGGAAATAATTCAGAAGCAAAGAGTGTATTTATTGACGGAATCAGAATTTATAATCCGGCTAAGGGTAACTCAACAGCTGAAGGTAAATATGATGATAACAATGAGTTAGGTGCAACAGTAAGCGAAATAAAACAGCTTATATTAGGAGCAAACTTTAAGTTTAATTATGATGACCCATTGAGTTCAACATATGATAAACAGGGAGTTATTTCCTTAGCTAAGTATACAGGAAATGGAGCAGCCTTCCTTACAGGTAAGTCGGTAGTAGAATCCTTTAACGGATACAATACAGATAACACTAAGGAGTTGGATCCAAACACAACTAAGGATATGATGACATATGCAGTAAGTGGACCAAACAATGAATTGTATTTAAGTGCAGGATATGGTTTGGCATTTATGTATGACAATTTAGAGGGTTACACAGGAAATTCCAAGACAATTCAGGTTGGAATAAAGAATGTTAAGGGAAGTGAACTTAAACTTCAGTACTTAAAGGAAGTTAATAACAGTGCTGTATGGACAGATATTGCTACAATTAAATCAGCAACAGAGTTGTATTATAAACTTGATACACTTGGAGATAAGTATGATGGAAAGTTGTACTTAAGAGTTGCAGGTGGTGACGGATATGTTTCATTAACATGCATGAAAGTCGTAGGATACAAATTAAGTCCGGTAACAGCAACTACAGTTGAAGATAAAGGTGTTAAATCAGAATTAAATCCTACTGATGTAGTTATAAAGGCAGGATATAATACAAAATCAGATAGTTTTATTAAAGACAGATATGCCATGGTTAAGGTAACAACACCTGTGGCAGTAGATGATATCAAAGTATTTGATGCAAATGGAAAAGAAGTAACACTTACAACAGCTTCAAGTAAGACAGTTGATGGTGGACTAGAATGGACTCTCAAGTTCAAAGCAAGTAAGACAGAAAACATAAAGGCAAGTACAATGTATATTGTTGGATATGATGAAGAAGGATACAGATCTGAAAAGTTTGGATTTGATGGAAAGGTGGTACAGGAATAATGAAGAAATATAGTAAACCTGAAATCTGCATTGAAAAGTTTGATATGGATATTGAGATTTTAGCAACTGTAGAGATGGGATCAGATTTATATAATGAATTAAAAGATACGTATAAGTCAACAATGGTACCGGCAGGTGCACCTGAAACAGATGAGGCATTTGAAGCATGGGTAAAGAGTATGGGATATGACACACCTACTAGTGGATTGTGTTACTTTACTCCGACTATGCCATCATAAGATAATAAAAAGGAAAACCCTTTCCTGACTTTTGTCGGGAAAGGGTTTTATAAATAATATGGATATAAAAATTAATTTAGCAGGATTAATAATTGAAATTGAAGGATTCCCTTATAAGGAGGTACCCGAAAATATGGTGCCTTTTATATGTAACAATGAAAAGGAAGCAGATTTCAAATATAGAATCATGGTGGAAAGTGAGTTGAAGAGTGATAAAGGCACTCTGATATTTGAAAACAATATCAGAAAAATATATATAAACAACAGCAAATATTTTGTTTATTTCAGTTACAAAATGGGAGATGACAGTAGTCTGGAAATAAGTACAGTGTTTGACATAGAATCAAAGGAAGCACAAATTTATGTTGATAGAAAGTTTATTGAATTAACTAATGGTCCAGGACTTTTAATGAGTAGCCTTGATATTGATTTGGTTTTACTTCTTTTCAACCGCATTATTATGCATGCTTCCGTAGTTGAATATCAAAATCAGGCAATCCTTTTTAGTGGACCTTCAGAGATTGGAAAATCAACTCAGGCAAACTTGTGGAAAAAATACATGAATGCTGATATACTTAATGGTGACAGGGCTACTATAGATATTTCTAAGGATATTACTAATGTTTATGGTTCTCCTTATGCAGGAAGTTCTAAGATATATAGAAATGAGTCTGCACCTATTAAAGCAATTATTTTGCTTAAACAGGGAGAAAAAAATTCTATCAGGCAGTTGGTGGGAATGGAATTGTATAGAAATATGTTTCCACGATTTTCTCTTGCCAGATGGGATGATAAGCTGTCAAATATTAGCATGAATATTATAGAAGAAATTATTAGCAGGATACCGGTATATGAATTAACCTGTCTGCCGGACGAAGAAGCAGTAAAGTTAGTTTGTGATACGGTATTTTAATAAGGAGAAATTTTGTGAGTGATTTGAATAATCCTTTTAAGCCTAACCTTAGAACCGGTTTGTATTTAAAAGCCATGAAGGACAGGGCACCGATACATGGTTCTTTTGAATTGACACCCAGATGTAATCTGAATTGTAAAATGTGCTACATCAGAATGTCTGAGAAGGAAATGTGTAGTGCCGGCAGGGAATGGACGGCAAATCAATGGATAGATTTTGGAAAAGTGTGCAGGGATAAGGGCATGCTGTTTCTTTTACTTACAGGTGGGGAGCCTTTTTTTAGAAAGGATTTTAAAGAGATATATACTGAATTGAATAAAATGGGATTTATAATTACCATTAATTCTAATGGCATATTAATTACTGATGAGGTTGTCTGTTGGCTGAAAAAATGTCCACCATCAAAAATCAGAATAACTTTATATGGTGGAAGTAATGAAACTTACAGTCGTTTATGTGGTGATTCCCATGGATTTGATAAGGTGACCGCTGCCATTGACAGGTTGCTTGAAGCGGGAATAGCGGTAGCATTAAATGCCAGCTTCACACCTTACAATGTATGCGATATAGAGGCTATATACGATTTTGCAAAGAAGCGGAAATTAAAAGTTAAGCCTATGGTGTATATGTTTCCACCTATCAGACGCTTTGAAAGTGAAAATAAGGTTTTAAGATTCACGGAAGAAGAAGCAGGACAGGCACTTTTTAGAACCAAAAAGGCTGAAATGGATAGTGGAGTTTTGTATTGGTTTATTAAAAGAATGCAACAGGGTTTTAGAGCAGATGAAGATGACGGTTGCATTGTGGCTGAGGAAGAAAACATGGGGTGCATAGCAGGAAAATGTTCTTTCTGGATTACATGGGATGGACGTATGACACCTTGTGGAATGATGAATCAGCCTGTTGTAAATCCCAAAGAAAAATCCTTTGATGAGTGCTGGGATTACATAGTGAAGGAAACTGACAAGATCTTTTTACCCAAAGCCTGCACCCGGTGTGAGCATAGAAATGCATGTACCGTTTGTGGAGCTTTAGCTGTTGCAGAAGGTCATGGTGATTCCACGGTAAAACCGGAATATTTGTGTGGAATAACCGATGAGTACCTAAGACAATGCCAGAGTTTTGTAAGTAATATTGAATCATTAGTAAAGGCGGAGAATGAAGATGAATAGCAAAAATAAAAAGATAATTGTAATTGTTATAGTTGTTTGTGTGGTGCTACTGTTAGTAGGAACTATACTGTTTTTTAAAAACGCCAATAATAACAAGAGCGAAGTAGAAAGCATGAAAAAAGAAGCACAAAAGAATACTGCTTTAAGCCCTGAGAAATTAGAAAGCATAACTAATAATGTAACCAGAGTAGAGGACTATGTAGAGCCGGGAAAGAATACATTGGAAGTTGACAAAATTCAGGGATTTACAACTAAAAAAAGCGTAAAAAATTCTACAACTAATCAGAAAGATAAGAAAAGTAATAAAGACGATAAAAAAAGTGAAAAGGTAGAATTATCAGACAGCAATCTCATTATTGAAAAAGTGGGAAGTTATACAGGAAATTATTTAGAGGATGGCAGCGATGAGCCTATAGAAAAGGTGGCAGCCATTATTATATCCAATACATCTGACAAGATGTTACAGGTAGGTGATATTACCTTTAAAGTTAGTGACAAGGAAAATGCTACCTTTAGAGTAACTAATCTGTTGCCTCATACATCGGCTTTGGTGTTGGAATCTAATAAGAGAAAATACAGTGATAAGGACGATTATTCTTACGGAAATGTAGTTAATGCCTACTTAGATGCCCCGGATTTGTTAGAGGATAAGTTTGAAGTAATTAAGGAAAACGGAAATCTCAAGCTTAAAAACAAAACAGACAAAACCTATAAGAAGGTATATGTTTATTATAAATATGTGCAGTCAGGTGGAGCATTTATGGGAGGTATAACTTACAGAGTGCCCTTTGAAAACATAGAAGGTAAGAAAACTGTTACATCAGTGGCTAATCATTTTAGTGCCAATACCAGTGTAATAGTGGATGTACAAATAGCAGAGGAATAGGAGAGTAAGGTTATGAGAAAAGAGTTTAAGAAAATAGTTACCTGGGGAATGGTAGTTGCCATGGCTTTTTCCCCGGCACCATCTGTTTTTACAACCGGTGCTAACACTGTCTATGCTGACAGCGCTACATCAGGCAGTTGTGGAAGTGAGGCACAGTGGTCTTATGACGGTGTCAGTGAAACACTGACAATTAGTGGTAAAGGAGCGGTGAGTAGTTCACCTTTTTCTGAAATAGCATTTAAAAAACTTATTATCGAAGAGGGAATTACACAGATTAATAGTAGAAGATTCCTTGGAAGTAGTGCTTTAGAAAGTGTTAGTCTTCCAAAAACCATTACCAATTTAGGAGAATATGCGTTTGAAAATTGTCAAAGTTTAAAAGAGATTCTAGTAGATGATGAAAATGAAAATTTTAAGTCAACAGATGGTGTTTTGTACACAAAAAATATGCAGACACTATTAATATATCCTGCAAACAGGGAAAATACAGATTTTTCAATTCCTGAAACAGTTAGAAGTTTTGGTGACTATGCCTTTGACTACAGTCAAAATCTTGAAAACATAACCATTCCGGCAGGACTTAGAAGCATGGGTGAATATGAACCCTTTTATTGTGCTAAGTCAATTAAAAACTTTGATGTTGCCACAGGTAATGGCTATTATGCATCAAAGGACGGCTGTCTGTATTCAAAGGATTTAAAGAAGCTTATTAAGTATACAATTGCAGGAGAGGACAAATCAGTAACAATAGATGGCTCAACCATCATAAACGATAATGCCTTTTACAATTCAGCAAATCTTGAAGAAGTAGTTCTTAAAAACTCTGTTAGTGAAATCGGCTATATGGCTTTTTATAACTGCGATAAATTAAGCAAATTAACTATAGAAAACAGTGAATGTAAGATAAATGACATTTTAAATAATAGCAACGTTACAATTTGCGGATATGCTGCATCTACAGCAGATACATACGCTAAAAGAAATGATTTGCAGTTTAGTGAATTATCAGAGAAGAAGGTTAGTTCTATTGAAATATCAGAATATCCAAAGAAAACTGTATTTGCTATAGGTGATAAATTTAATTGTGTAGGTCTTGAAATAAAGGTTAATTATGTAGACGGAACCAGTGCAATTAAAAGTTCAGGCTTTTCAGTTAAGGGCTTTGCCTCTGACAAGGTGGAAAGAAGAACTCTTACTGTTGAGTATGGAGGAAAAACAACAACATATGATATTGTAGTGGTAACTCAGTTAAATATACAGGATTTAACCACAAGAAAGAACACCACGGTAAATGTTGTTGAAAAGAATCAGACTAGCCGTTTAAGATTTATTCCGGCTAAATCAGGAGATTATAATATTTATTCCATAGGTGATGATACAGATACATGGGCAGCTCTCTATGATGTAGATGAAAATCTCTTATTAGAAAATGATGACAGAGGGGAACTTTCTGACGGAAATTATGACAGCAATTTCTTTATCAGTTATCACCTTGAAGCTAATAAGGTATATTTCCTTGATACAAAATTTGAGGATAAAAACGCTATTGGAAGTTTTGATGTAGCAGTGAAGCTTATTAAGGAAGATGAAACAGAAGCTCCAACTACAGAGTCAACCACAGAGGCACCGACAGCAGAGCCAACTACAGAGCCTGGCAGCGAGCCTGTAACATCACAGCCGGCAACAGAGCCGGGGAGCGAACCAACGGCAGTGGCTCCAACACAGAAGCCTACAACAGTGGCTCCTACGCAACCGGAAACCACTACAAAGACTTCCGGAGGGGAAAATATTACCACTAAAAAACAGCAAACTACCACTGTAGGTAAAGTGACTGTTAAAAAGACAAAAGTGTCTAAATTCAGCAAAAAATTAGCTTCAAACAAGGTTAAAATATCCCTTAATAAGATAAAAGGCATAAGCGGATATGAAATTAAAATTTCAAGTTCTAAGAAATATGCCAAATCAAAAACCGTAACCAAGAAGGTTAAGAAAAATGTCTTTACAGTTAAAAGTAGCAAAATAAAGAACAAAAAAGTTCTGTATGTAAAGGTAAGATGTTATAAAAAAGTCGGTAAAAAGGTATATTATAGTAGATGGACTTCTAAAAAGGTTAAAATTAAAAAATAGGTTAAGCCATAGGCTTTTATGAAAGGACGAGGCAAATTGTACAAGAATATTCCAAAACAGGAAAAAATATTATTAAAGAATTTAGTTGAATATCGGGATGGACAGGTTGTTAGCAAGACTTTGGTTCAAAACGATTTTGTAAGTGTTACCATTTTTTCTTTCGATAAGGGAGAGGAAATATCAACTCATGCATCAGGTGGAGATGCCATGGTTACTGTACTTGACGGAAAAGGCCGTTTTACAGTAGGTGGAGAGGTGTTCACCTTAACAGAAGGTGAATCACTTATTATGCCAAAGGATGTTCCTCATGCAGTTTTTGGGGAAGAAAAATTCAAGATGGAATTAGTTGTTTCATTCTAGTGTAAAAATATTTCCGACGAAATGCCTCTGACCGCAGGGAAGAGGTTCTACATATTATGCAAGGAGGTTTTTTCATGAAAACAAAAACAGCTGTTATAACAGGTGCAAGTTCCGGAATTGGAATGGAGTTTGCCAGAGCTTTTGCCAGAATGGGCTACAGCCTTATCCTTACTGCAAGAAGAAAGGACAGGCTGGAAAAATTGGCATCGGAACTTTCAGTTCCCTGTGAGATTGTTGTCTCTGATTTGTCTAACGAATTGGAGTGTTATCAGTTATGGGAAAAAATATCTCATAGGGACATTAATGTTTTTATAAATAATGCAGGTTTTGGCACCTGTGGAAATTTTCAGGATACGGATTTAGCAAAGGAAGTTTCCATGATTAATGTAAATATCAGGGCAATGCATATTTTATTTAAAAAAGTCCTTCAAAAAATGAAACTCCAGGGTTATGGAAGAATTTTAAACGTAGCCTCCTCAGCAGGGCTTCTTCCGGCAGGGCCTTATATGGCGACATATTATGCTACAAAGGCATATGTTACAAGCATTACCCAGGCGGTGGCACAGGAATTAAAAGAAGAGGGCAGTAAAATCTATGTGGGGGCGCTGTGTCCCGGACCTGTAGACACGGAATTTAATGAAATGGCAGATGTTGTTTTTGCCCTTAAAGGAATTACTCCTAAATGCTGTGTTAAGGAAGCCTTAATGGGAATGAAAAAGAGAAAGGTTATTATTGTACCTTCATTAAAAATGAAAATATGCGTAATGGGACAAAAACTTTTGCCAAAGCAGAGTCTGCTTAAAATAGTTGCAATGCAGCAGAAGAAAAAGACAAAGAACTAAAGATTACATTATATCAGAGCATTTTGCAAAGCACCAATAGAGAAAATTACGTTAGACGTTTGACAAAGCTATGTTAGGGCGTTTTAGGAAAGGACAAATATGAGTACATTTAACGTAGAATTAAAAAAGGTAGTGGATGACAGTTATGATATTGAAATTGGTTTTTCTTTGGAAGAAAAGTTAATTTTAGATTTAAAAGCCGGCCTTGTAGGGAATATAAAGAAATATGTAGTTGTAACAGATTCTGTGGTTAAGGATTTATATGGTGAAAAAATACATAAGTTAATTGAAACAGCAGGATTTAAGACAGATTTGATTGTTTTTGAAGCCGGTGAAAAAAGTAAAACAAGAGAGACAAAGGAGTATGTGGAAGATACAATGCTTTCAAAGGGATACCGCAGAGATTGCTGTATTATAGCAGTAGGCGGCGGAGTGGTTACGGACTTGGCAGGCTTTGTGGCAGGAACCTATGGAAGAGGCGTACCTTTTATAAATTATGCCACCACATTACTTGCTTCTGCTGATGCATCAGTTGGAGGCAAAACCGCAGTAGATACTCCTCTTGCTACAAACCTTATTGGAATGTTTAACCAACCTCAAAAGGTTTACATTGATATTGCCGCATGGAAGACTCTTCCAAAGAGACAGTTATCCAGTGGCTTGGCAGAAACCATAAAGCATGCATGTTTAGCCAGCAGTGATTTCTTTGAATATTTAGAGAAGAATATTGATAAAATAATGGCTGTGGATAAAGATGTTTGCGAAAAGGTTGCAGAGGAAAATTGCAGTATAAAATATCATGTTGTAATGAAGGATGAAAGGGAAAGCGGACTTAGGGAGGTCCTTAATTTAGGTCATACCGTTGGCAGGGCAATTGAAACTGTAAGCGATTACCGGCTTCTTCACGGTGAAGCATTGGCTATAGGCATGGTGGCAGAGGTAAATCTGGCAAAGAAAATGGGATATGTTACAGAGGAAGAGAGAACAAGGGTTATAAACCTATATCAAAAGGCACAGCTTCCAACAGAAATTCCTGATTACATAGACAGGGAAGCTTTAGTAAAGAAGCTTTATACTGATAAAAAAGTTAAGGATGGAAAATTACGTTTTGTTATTCAAAATGGAATCGGAGCTATTGTTGAGTTCTCGCCGGGAGTTTATGCAACACAGGTTGAAGAAAGTGTAGCAAGAGAAATTATTATGGATATGTAAAAATAAGCTGTCGAATTGGCGACAGCTTATTTAAATGAAAAAAGATTTGATTCACTTTTTTATTTTAGAGTGCAACATAATTTATTTAATTATGTGATATTTTTTACCCATTTGTAGGACAATGCCCTAGGCATTCCTACAACCATTTTTCCTAATTCATCAGCGGAAACCATCAGGTAAACCCAGTATACCGGAAGATGAAGTCCAACTGCACCAAGGAATACCATAGGAATTCCCACCAGCCAGTTGCCCACAAAGTTTGCCAAGAAGCAATACAGACTGTCTCCGCCGCTTCTTAAAATACCTGCTACAATGGCAAAGTTCTCTGCCCTAAATGGCATGGTCAAAGCAAAAATAACCATCATTTTTTGAGCATAGCCTAAGGATTCCTCGCCTACATTAAACATACTAAGAAGCAGTGGTGAGAATAATGCTATAATTACTCCCAGAACAAATGCAACTGCCGGTATAAGAACCATAAATCGTCTGCTGTAGGCCTTTACCAACTCTAATTTATTTTCACCCAATAATTTACCAAGCATAATTCCGGCAGCAGTTCCAATTCCCTGAGATAGAATCATTGCTAACTGGGTAAAGGTGTTTACAATCTGCAAAGCCGCCTGGGATGCAGTTCCGGTGTATTTGTATCCGATATTGTAAATGTTATTTCCAATGGCAAATACAACCTCACACATAATAAGAAATGTTCCGTAGTGAAAGTATTTTTTTACATCACTAAAGGAAAACTGGAAATATTCTTTTATCGGTGCACAAATCGGAAACTTCTTTATAATGGATACGCCATATAAAAACAGAAGCTCAAGGGTAAGGGCGATGATTGTACCTATGGCAGCACCCCGGACTCCAAGCTTTGGAGCACCAAAATTTCCAAATATAAGTATGTAGTTAAAAATTGTATTTGTTGAAAGAGAAATAATTGTTCCAAACATTGTTATAAATGTTTTTTCCGTGCTTACTAAAGATATGGAACATACATTTATAAGTCCGATAAGGACACATGAAATACTCATTATTTTCATATAAGAACTTCCAAGGGCTATAACCTCAGGGTCCTTCGAGTAAAGCAACATAATCGTATCCGAAAATAATGCCGTAAATATGGCGAATATAATGGAAAACGTCAGGTTTAATATAAACATCAGTCCCATATAATGATGAATAGACCTGGTATCTTTCTTTCCCCAATATTGGGATATAAAAACGCCGCCTGTGGCAGTTATTCCATTAAAAAGATAGAACAAAAGTCCAATCCAGCCACTTCCCATGGCTACGGCAGTAACCTCGGCAGCACCTAGCTGTCCAATCATAAAAACATCAAGCATATTAACTAATGCCTGAAAAAAGTTCTGTAGAGCAACAGGCGCTCCCAGTACCAGAATCTGCTTATAAAAAGCACGGTTATCGATAGTAACTTGTCCCATAAATTTTTGTAAAAACAACAGGGAGATACATTACAAAGTATGAGGTTAGATACCAAGTGAAATACCCGAAAAAACTCCCTGTTTTGCCCCCTTCCGATAAATATCACTTTATTCTATCACTAATAAAAAATATGTCTACAACTAAATCAAAAAATGTTGAAATTTTTTGTTGAAGTGAAAAGTTTATTTCTACTTCAGCCAAAATTTTTTGGACATTGTGGTTATTGGGCGTTGGATTTTTTTGACGTTGGGGTTATTTTGATGGAATCATTTAGAAATCGCCCCTTCCCCGACTTGAACTAAAGAAACAAACCGGGAAAAGAAAGATTTCATAATGAATTCCCGGCATGAATCACCTCTTACCCGGCTGAAACCAAAGAAACAAACCGGGAAAAGAAGGATTTCATAATGAATTCCCGGCATGAATCACCTCTTACCCGGTTGAAACCAAAGAAACAAACCGGGAAAAGAAAGATTTCATAATGAATTCCCGGCATGAATCACCTCTTACCCGGCTGAAACCAAAGAAACAAACCGGGAAAAGAAGGATTTCATAATGAATTCCTGGCATGAATCGCCCCTTCCCCGGCTAAAACCAAAGAAACAAACCGGTAAAAGAAAGATTTCATAATGAATTCCCGGCATAAATCACCTCTTACCCGGTTGAAACCAAAGAAACAAACCGGGAAAAGAAGGATTTCATAACGAATTCCTGGCACGAATTGTTTCTTCCCCGGCTGAAACCAAAGAAACAAACCGGGAAAACAACAATTTCATGATTAATTCCCGGCACGAATCCTAACTTGCCATTGAAACTAACATCGAGCCTGACACATAACCTAAAAAAGAGTTACACATATTTCAAAAATTGTGCTAGTATTATATAAAAGTAACTTAAGTCGAGGAGTTAAATATATGAGAGACGGACGTGAAGAAGAAATTAGGAATATTGTTGGAGAATTGTTGGAAGACTATAAGGATGACAGAACAATCAATCAGATTGAACTTTTTGACCAACCGGATACGGAGGTTATAGTTGATATATTAGATAAGATGTTGAAAATTGTCTTTCCGGGATTCTTCAGGGAAAAAACCTATAGATTTTATAATTTAAACAGCAGACTTACGGTTTTGTTAGAAGATGTTATGTTTAATTTGAATAAACAAATTGCCATAGCTCTTAGGCAGTTGCCGGAAAATCAGAATGCAAACGAAGACGAAATGGCTGAAAAAGCTGAAAAGATTACATTAGAGTTTTTCAAAAAGATTCCTTTGATAAGAGAGTATACAGAGACAGATGTTCAGGCGGCTTTTGATGGTGACCCAGCGGCATTTAACAGAAATGAGATAATTTTGTCTTATCCGGGATTATACACTATTACCATAAACCGTATTGCCCATGAACTTTTTAAACTGTCGGTACCACTTATTCCAAGAATTATGACTGAACATGCTCACAGTCAGACCGGAATAGACATTCATCCGGGAGCAACTATTGGAAAATATTTCTTTATGGATCATGGAACAGGAATAGTTGTGGGAGAAACAACTATCATTGGTGATAATGTAAAGGTGTATCAGGGAGTAACCATTGGTGCCCTGTCTACAAGAGGCGGTCAGAAATTAAAGGGTGTAAAGAGGCATCCGACTATTGAGGATAACGTTACTATTTATTCAGGGGCTTCGGTACTTGGAGGTGAAACTGTAATAGGAAGAAATTCAGTAATAGGAAGTAACGCATTTATCACCAGTTCCATTGCACCGGAAACCAGGGTAAGCATCAAAAATCAGGAGTTAAATTACAAAACCGGAAAAAACAAAAAAGAGGCTTCAGGCATTGAAATAACTGATTTAGAGCAGGATGAAAGCTGGTTTTATATTATTTAGAAAACATGCAGAATATGCATAAAAATAAAATGTGGGATAACCATATAATGTGGAATGCCTGAAATTAATTAGAAATACAGGAGTTTGGGGCATTCTCATAAAAATAAGGTGTGTCGTTGGGCACATCTAAAATATTAGGAGGAAATACTATGGAGTTAAAAGGATCAAGAACAGAGGCAAATTTAATGGCTGCATTTGCAGGAGAGTCACAGGCAAGAAATAAGTACACATATTACGCATCAAAGGCAAAAAAGGATGGATATGTTCAGATTGCAAATATTTTTGAAGAAACAGCAGCTAATGAAAAGGAACATGCAAAAATCTGGTTTAAATTATTACATGGCGGAGCAATTCCATCAACTGTAGAGAATTTAAAGGATGCGGCTGCAGGTGAAAATTACGAGTGGACAGATATGTATGCAGAGTTTGCCAAGGAAGCAAGAGAAGAAGGCTTTAACGAAATCGCAGATTTGTTTGACGGTGTTGCAAAAATTGAAAAAGAACATGAAGAAAGATACAAGAAATTACTGGAAAATATTGAAGGTGATTTGGTATTTTCAAAGGATGGAGATTGCGTATGGCAGTGCTTAAACTGTGGACATATTGTTATCGGTAAAAAGGCACCGGAAGTTTGCCCTGTCTGTGCACATCCACAGTCTTATTTCCAGGTAAAACCTGAAAACTATTAATATGTAAATGACTACTTAGTAGGCAAAGAACCAATTTGACAAGAAGGAGACGGTTATGAAAACGGGACTTGTATTAGAAGGCGGAGCCATGCGTGGTATGTATACTGCAGGTGTTCTGGATGTAATGATGGAAAATAATATTACTGTGGACGGAACCATAGGAGTTTCAGCAGGTGCTACTTTTGGCTGTAATTTCAAATCAAAGCAGATTGGTCGTACCATCAGGTACAATTTAAAATATTCCAAAGATCCCCGATATGTGGGAATAAGATCTCTGATAAAAACCGGTGATTTGTATGGAGCAGATTTCTGTTACAGGCAGTTGCCGGAAAAATTAGATGTTTTTGACATAAAAACATATCAGGAAAATCCAATGGAGTTTTACGCCGTGGCAACAGATATTGAAACAGGAAAGCCGGTTTATCACAAATGCCCTAATGGAGACAGGGTGGATGTTGAATGGTATCGTGCATCTGCATCTATGCCTCTGGTATCTAATATAGTTGAAATAGACGGACAAAAGATGTTAGACGGCGGAATTGCTGATCCTATTCCTATTCATGAGTTTCAGAAAATGGGATATGACAGAAATGTTATTATTCTTACCCAGCATGATGGTTATCGGAAGAAAAAAAGCAGTGCTCTTCCTTTAATTAAGTTAAAAATGGGAAAGAAGTACCCTAATTTAGTGCATGATATGGAAATAAGACATGAAATGTACAACAAAACTCTTGACGATATCAGGGAAATGGAGAAGAAAAAGCAGGTATATGTAATCCGTCCAAATAATCCTATTAAAATTAAAAGGACAGAGACTGATCCGGAAAAGTTAAAGGCTTTGTACGAGACCGGTAGAAAAGAAGGATTACAGCATATTGAAAATATTAAAAAGTTTTTAGAAATGTAATTGGCAAAAATCGGGTATGATTTTCCTTTTTTGGTTCAAAATAATGTTGAATAATAAAAAAAGGAGAGTCATATGAAAGACAGAATTTTTGGTGTATTACAACGTGTAGGCAGGTCTTTTATGCTTCCTATAGCCATATTGCCGGTAGCAGGTTTACTTCTTGGAATAGGTGGCTCATTTACTAATGAAACCACTCTTAAAACATATGGATTAGAAGGAATCATGGGGCAGGGGACAGTTTTTCACGGAATCTTTCAGGTTATGAATGATGCCGGAAATATTGTGTTCTCTAACCTGCCTATTTTGTTTGCCATTGGGGTAGCCATAGGCATGGCAAAAAAGGAGAAAGAAGTTGCGGCGCTGTCTGCGGTAATTGCGTTTTTTATTATGCATGCATCAATTAGTGCTCTTATATCTATAAATGGTGGAATTGAAAATATGCTTCAGGGGGCAGTGGCTGATGTATGCGGAATTACATCACTGCAAATGGGTGTTTTCGGTGGAATTGTTGTTGGTCTGGGAGTGGCGGCACTTCACAACAGGTTTTATCGAATTGAACTTCCTCAGGTTTTATCGTTTTTCGGAGGAACGAGATTTGTACCTATTATAAGTGCACTTGTTTACACTTTGGTGGGAATATTGATGTATTTTATCTGGCCACCGATCCAAATAGGAATAAACTCAGTAGGAAATGTTGTACTTAATTCAGGATACATCGGAACATGGGTTTACGGATTTATGGAAAGATTGTTAATTCCCTTTGGACTGCATCATGTATTTTATATTCCTTTCTGGCAGACTGCTGTTGGGGGAACAATGGAAGTTGGAGGGCGTATTGTTGAAGGTGCCCAAAACATTTTCTTTGCACAGTTGGCAGATTCAGGAGTAACTCATTTTGCAGTTTCGGCTACAAGATTTATGTCAGGAAAATTTCCACTTATGATTTTCGGACTTCCCGGGGCAGCTCTTGCCATGTATCGCACGGCACAGCCCGGAAAAAGAAAACTTGTATATGGACTTTTACTTTCAGCAGCACTGACGTCAATGGTTACAGGTATCACTGAGCCTTTAGAGTTCACATTTTTATTTGTAGCGCCTCTTTTGTATGGAATACATTGCGTTTTTGCCGGCTTAGCTTACGCATTAATGCATTTCTTTAATGTTGGAGTAGGAATGACTTTTTCAGGGGGACTTATTGACCTTTTCCTTTTTGGTATTTTACAGGGAAATGCCAAAACAAACTGGATATGGGTTGTTATTGTAGGAGTGTTTTATTTCATAATTTATTATTTCTTATTTAGTTTCCTTATTAAAAAACTTAATTTAAGAACTCCCGGAAGATTTGATGATGACGAGGTTAAATTATATAAACGAAGTGATGTGGATGCGAAAAAGAAAGGCAGCTCAGGAACTGATTTGGGAGATACAGCAGTAAGTGAATCCGATGGTGTAGCAGGAAGTAAATCAGGCAGCTCAGCAGGAAGTGACGAGGGAGATGGCTCTAAAGAAGCAATCGCTAATGAATTGTCTATTGCCATTTGCAAAGGCTTAGGTGGAAAAGACAATATTTCAGATGTGGATTGCTGTGCTACAAGGTTAAGGTGTACGGTTTTTAATGCCAATTTGGTAAATGATTCAGTTCTGAGAATGACAGGTGCATCAGGGGTTGTTCACAAAGGCAATGGGGTGCAAATAATATACGGGCCAAAAGTCACGGTAATAAAATCTGATTTTGAGGAATTTTTAGAAAGTGACTTAGCAGATACCATAGGAAAAGAAACGGAGGCTTTAAGGGAGAACCATAAGGATAGTATCAGAGAAAATAATGAGAATGATACCATAGAGAGGAATAAGAATGGTACCATGGAAAGTAATGAGAATAATGGGAATGGTATTACGAGGAAAGAAACAAGTATTACATCCGGAGGGAAAAAGATTCTTGTTTTAAGTCCAATTACCGGATTTGCGGATAAAATTGAAAATGTGCCTGATGAGGCTTTTGCTTCAAAAATGATGGGGGATGGTGCTGCGGTGACACCAAGGGCACCGATAGTCAAGGCACCGGTAGATGGAGAAGTGACATTTGTCTTTGATTCTAAGCATGCCATAGGAATAAAGGATTCAAATGGATTAAATTATATTATTCATGTGGGAATTGATACAGTAAAGTTAGGAGGAAAAGGATTCGATGTGTTTGTAAGAGCCGGAGACAAAGTAAAATATGGAGACACTCTTATGAAACTTGATTTGGAATATTTGAAGAAAAATGCTCCATCCATTGTATCACCGGTTTTGTGCACTGATATGAATAACAGGATGACTATAAAACTTCTAAAAGAAGGTGCAGTACAGGCAGGAGAAGAATTGTTTGAAATTGAAATTTCGGAATAGCTGTGGAGATAGGCAGGGCAGGTGAAATTACAAAAATGAAATTTCACCGCCCCGGTTTCCTACTCCACAATTATATTTAGCCAATCGCCTTTTTTCACAAGAATAAATCCCACAACAGATTTAATGGCATCAAGCATACTTATAATAAAGAACATCCACACAATCGGCAGATTAGTGAAATGTGCCAGTAGCATTGCCACAGGTACATTTACCGCCCATATAAAACCACTGTCAAAAATAAAAGTCATAACCGTTTTGCCACCACTTCTAAGAGTAAAGTACGCCGCATTGGTAAAGGCGTTAAATGGTGTGGCAAGAACATATACCAAAATAAATCTTGTGGCAAGATAACGTATTTCTCCGGTTGTGTTATATATACGTGGGAACAAAGGTGCTGCAATAAGCAACAGGGCAGATACTCCAAGAGAAATCATTAAAGAAAAAGTGATCATCTTCGTATCCGTTTCCTTAGCCTCTTTTAGCTTGCCGGCACCAATTAACTGACCAATAACAATAGAAATGGCAATGCCCATTGTTAAGAAAAATGTATTAACTACATTATTAAGAGTGTTGGAAATATTAAGCCCGGCTATGGCCGAAAGTCCTCTGGTAGAAAGTGCCTGTGTCTGCATTGTTATTCCGGCGGCCCAAAGCAATTCGTTAAATAATAAGGGAGTACCGCGTAAAAGAATCTTTTTTACAAGAGAGGAAGGCACATGCAAATTGCTATAAACACCTTTAATAAACCTATATTTATCACTGTGTCTGTAGGTATAAATTATAAGATATCCACATTCAACAAATCTTGACATAACTGTTGCAATGGCAGCACCTATGACTCCCAGTTTTGGAAAACCAAGTAAACCGAATATTAAAAGAGCATTGAAAACAAAGTCAACAATAACGGCTAAAAGTCCTGCTATCATAGGAACCATGGTTTGACCGGCTTCCTTAAGGGTTGTGCTATAGCAATTTGCCACTACAAAAGGAATAATACTAAAAAGCATGATGTATAGATAATCCCTGGCATATTTAAATGTAGCATGGATATTTCCGGAAGCCCCACCTTCATGCAGGAACATATTAATTAAAGGTTCGTGGAGAATAATTAAAACACACATGCTTATGGCAATAATAAATATTCCTATAATTAATTTCATTCTAAATACATTTCTGGCACCATTATGATTATTCTGACCGAAATATTGGGCAGAAAAAATTCCCGCTCCGGACATTCCACCAAAAACTGCCAGATTAAACACAAAAAATAACTGGTTAATAATGGCAACACCGGTCATCTGGTCTGTTCCGATTTTTCCTACCATTACATTATCAAGCATAGCAACAAAGTTAGTAAGAAGATTTTGAATAACAATAGGCAGTGCAATAGCCATAATCATTTTGTAAAAAGCTTTGTCGCCAAAATATTTTGTTCTAAAAGTCTGTTTTCCTTCCGCAACCATTAAAATAACCTCATCTCATTAAATAATTTAAATAAAAACAGCAATAAATAACTGTATAAAATAATCACAATAATTAATTGCAATAGGTAGTAGAATAACACATGATTCCACTACAATCAATATAAAAATATAAATTAATTTTATAGTTTTAAGATATATTGGTAATGTGCATTATTATAATAGAAGAAAAACTTAAAATAGTGGCGTTAAAAATGTTTACAATTTATTAACAAATCTTTTTTAATAAAATTGTTGACAAAGTACTTTGATAGTGATATTTTAGTGTCAGATGAAATATTAGCACTCGAAACTAATGAGTGCTAATAAATCAAAGAAAGGAGATGCTTATGGAACTTAGTGATAGAAAAGAAAAGATTTTAGATGCTATCATCAGAAGCTACTTAGAAACAGGCGAGCCGGTAGGTTCCAGAACCATTTCCAAGAACACTGATTTGAATTTAAGTTCAGCTACCATTAGAAATGAAATGTCTGACTTAGAAGAGATGGGATACATTATCCAGCCCCATACATCGGCAGGACGTATTCCTACAGATAAGGGTTACAGATTTTATGTGGACAATATCTTAAAGGATAAGATGTCTGAGTTAGATGAAAGAGAAAAGAAGGTAACTGAAAAAGAAGATTTGTTAATTGAGAAGGTTGATAAGGTTGAGACATTACTTCAAAATATGGCAAAGGTATTAGCAAATAATACCAATTATGCCACCATGGTATCCGCACCGAAGTCTCAGGAGAATAAAATCAAGTTTGTTCAATTATCAGTAATTGATGAAAATCAGTTGTTATGCACTGTTGTTTCTGACAAGAATCACGTAGTTAACAGAATTATAAAGACTACACAGCAGATTAGTCAGGAAATGATAGTGAGATTGAATGTGGCACTTAACACTGTTTTGGCAGGTTTGTCATTAGAGGAAATCAACTTAGGAGTTATTTCCACATTAACATCTCAGGCAGGAGAACTTGAGGGATTGGTTAATGAAGTGTTAAAGACCATTACGGAAGCTATTGCTACAGAGGCACAGATGAAGATTTACACATCAGGTGCCACTAATATTTTTAAATATCCTGAGCTTAGTGATAAGGAAAGAGCCAGCCAGTTACTTACAACATTAGAAGAAAAGTCACAGCTGACAGAACTTATTAATGAAAGTGATGAGGAAACAGGCATTCAGGTATATATAGGTAGTGAGAGCCCGGTTAAGTCCATGAAGGATTGTAGCGTTGTCACGGCAACATACGAGCTTGAAGATGGATTTAAAGGAACTATCGGTATTATAGGACCGAAGCGAATGGACTACGAAAAGGTTGTTGAAACTTTAAGAACTGTTAAAGAACAGTTAAGTGAGACTTTTAAAGATGATAATTAGTATAAAGTTTTAAGAAAGGATGATTATCCGATGCAAAAGGAAAATAAAGATTTAGATGAGAACCTTGAAAAAGATGTGGCAAATGAAGAAACTACAGAGAAAGTAAAGGAAGAATCTAAAAAAGAAGAAAAGTCACAGGATGCAAAATCACAGGATGTGGCAGAGGAAAAACAGGAGGCATCAGACAAGAATGAAAATCCTGATAAGAAAAAAAAGCGTGGCTTAAAGAAGAAGGACAAAAAAGACCAGCAGATAGAGGAACTTAATGATAAGTACCAGAGATTATTTGCAGAGTTCCAAAACTTCAGAAGCCGAAGCGAAAAGGAAAAGGCAGCAATGTTTGAAACAGGTGCCAAATCTATTATAGAGAAGATACTTCCTATAGTAGACAACTTTGAAAGAGGAGTTGCAGCACTTAGTGAAGAAGATTTAGAGTCACCTGTAGGACAGGGAATGAATCTTATTTATAAACAATTACTTTCAACTCTTGATGAAATGGGAGTTACAGCTATTGAAGCCGAAGGAAAGGAATTTGACTCTGACCTTCACAATGCAGTAATGCATGAGGAAAACGATGAACTTGGTGAAAACATTGTTTCTCAGGAACTGCAGAAAGGCTATAAATATAGAGATACTGTTATTAGACACAGTATGGTAAAAGTTGCAAATTAACTAAAGTTTTATGTTATTTTAGGAGGAAAATAAAATGGGAAAGATTATTGGTATTGATTTAGGAACAACAAACTCATGTGTAGCTGTTATGGAAGGTGGAGAACCTACAGTTATAACAAATGCAGATGGAGCAAGAACAACTCCTTCAGTAGTTGCTTTTAAAAAAGATGGTGAAAGATTAGTTGGTGAGCAGGCTAAACGTCAGGCAGTAACTAATGCAGAAGGTACAGTATCATCAATTAAGAGACATATGGGTACAGATTATAAAGTTACTATTAACGACAAGTCTTATACACCACAGGCTATTTCAGCTATGATTCTTCAGAAGTTGAAAGCTGATGCAGAAAGCTATCTTGGTGAAAAAGTTACAGAAGCAGTTATAACTGTTCCGGCATATTTCAATGATGCTCAGAGACAGGCTACAAAGGATGCAGGTAAGATTGCAGGTCTTGATGTTAAGAGAATTATCAACGAGCCTACAGCAGCAGCTTTGGCTTATGGTCTTGATAATGAAAAAGAACAAAAGATTATGGTATACGATTTAGGTGGTGGAACATTTGATGTATCTGTTATCGAAATCGGTGATGGCGTTATCGAAGTTTTAGCAACAAACGGTGATAATAAGCTTGGTGGTGATGACTTTGATAAGAAGGTTATGGATTATATGGTAGCTGACTTTAAGTCAAAAACAGGTATTGACCTTTCAAATGATAAGATGGCTATGGAAAGAATTAAAGCTGAAGCAGAAGATGCTAAGAAGAAACTTTCATCATCTACACAGGTTGAAATTAACATCCCATTCATTACAGCTAATGAGCAGGGACCACAGCATCTTAACATGACTCTTACAAAGGCTAAGTTTGATGAACTTACAAGAGACTTAGTTGAGAGAACAGCTATTCCTGTACAGAATGCGTTAAAGGATGCAGGAATTACAGCTTCAGAGCTTAGCAAAGTATTATTAGTTGGTGGTTCTACAAGAATCCCGGCTGTTCAGGATAAGGTTAAACAGTTAACAGGTCACGAGCCATCAAAGAAGATGAATCCTGATGAATGTGTAGCTATTGGTGCCTCAATTCAGGGTGGTAAATTAGCAGGTGACGCAGGTGCCGGTGATATTCTTCTTCTTGATGTTACTCCACTTTCATTATCAATTGAAACAATGGGGGGTGTTGCTACAAGACTTATTGAGAGAAATACAACTATTCCTACAAAGAAGAGCCAGATTTTCTCAACAGCAGCAGATAACCAGACAGCAGTTGATATTAACGTAGTACAGGGTGAGAGACAGTTCGCAAGAGATAACAAGTCCCTTGGACAGTTCAGACTTGATGGAATTCCTCCAGCAAGAAGAGGTGTTCCACAGATTGAGGTTACATTTGATATTGATGCAAACGGTATTGTTAATGTATCAGCTAAAGACCTTGGAACAGGCAAGGAACAGCACATTACAATTACAGCCGGATCAAATATGTCAGATGAAGATATTGATAAGGCAGTTAAGGAAGCAGCTGAATATGAAGCAGCTGATAAGAAACGTAAGGAAGCAATTGATGCAAAGAATGACGCTGAAGCTATCATTACTCAGACAGAACAGGCAATGAGCGAAGCCGGTGATAAGTTAGCAGAAGGTGATAAGCAGGCAGTTCAGGCTGACATCGATGCATTAAAGGCCACAGTTTCTGCAATTGGTGCTAATGAACCTACAGAGGCTCAGGTTGAGGAATTAAAGGCTGGAAAAGAGAAATTAATGAACTCAGCACAGCAGTTATTCCAGAAGATGTACGAACAGGCACAGGGTGCTGCAGGAGCACAGGGTGCAGGTCCTGACATGAATGCAGGTGGAGCCGCACCACATGATGACGATGTGGTTGATGGAGACTTCACAGAAGTATAAATTAAAAATATAATGGGGTGATGCCCCTTATTACCGGAGAATCCCGCCCGTTTCAAACGGACGGGTTTTCCCACGAAATAAGATACGCTATTTTTTAACGATGGAAGGTATATTATTATGGCAGATAAGAGAGATTATTATGAGGTGTTAGGCGTTGACAAGAACGCTGATGCAGCCACAATAAAAAAAGCATATAGAACTCTGGCAAAAAAGTATCACCCTGATGCAAATCCGGGAAATGAAGAGGCAGCTGCAAAGTTCAAGGAAGCATCAGAAGCATATGCGGTGTTATCTGATGATGAAAAGAGAAAGCAGTACGACCAGTTTGGTCATGCGGCTTTTGATGGCAGTGGCGGAGCAGGTGGCTTTGACTTTAACAATATGGATTTCGGTGATATTTTCGGTGGATTCGGTGATATCTTTGGTGATATTTTCGGAGGTGGAAGCCGTGGACGTTCAAGAAGCAATAACGGTCCAATGCGTGGAGCCGATGTGAGATGTGGTATCCGAATTACTTTTGAAGAGGCTGTATTTGGATGCAAGAAGGAAGTTACAATTAATTACAAGGAAATATGTAAAACCTGTAACGGAACAGGTGCAAAGCCTGGAACTTCTCCTGAAAAGTGTCCTAAATGTAATGGTCAGGGTCAGTATGTTTCACGTCAGCAGACTATGTTTGGTATGATGCAAAGTACTCAGGTATGTCCTGATTGTCGCGGAACAGGTAAAATTATCAAGGAAAAATGTCCTGATTGCTATGGCAATGGATATAAACAGACGAAGAAGAAAGTTACTATTGATATTCCTGCAGGTATTGATGATATGCAGAGAATCCGTAAAACAGGTGAAGGGGAACCGGGTACAAACGGTGGTCCAAGAGGTGATTTGTTAGTTGATGTTCGTGTATCTCCAAGTGCAAACTTTGAGCGTGATGGTATGAATTTGTATAACAATACCCGTATATCATATGCACAGGCAGCATTAGGTGGAGATATTCGTGTCAAAACCATAGATGGTGATGTTAAATTTAACATTAAGCCGGGTACACAAACAGGAACACGTATCAGACTTAAGGGAAAGGGCGTTTGCAATGTACACAATCAGAATACAAAGGGAGACCAGTATTCAACTCTTGTGGTAGACGTTCCTACTCACTTAAATTCAGAACAAAAAGAGCTTCTTAAGAAATTTGATGAAATCTCAGGCAATACACTTCATGAGTTTGACGATGCAAAACCGGGAGGAACTGAGAAGAAGAGAAAGAAGAAATTCTTTTAAAAATAGAGAAATTCAGATTTGCTGAAAATTAAATCTGAAAGAATAAAGGCAGTTAGAATGAACAATTTGCTTAAACTAACTGCCTTTGTTTTATTTAAAAATGTATATTATTTAAAGTCATATTTTGTTTATCGCTTGTTAAGTGGTACATATGCCGTAGGTTTTGCCACGTTCTTGTAAGCCGGACGGATAATCTTTCCGGCATTAATGATTTCTTCAATACGGTGTGCACTCCAACCTGCCATTCTGGCGGCAGCAAACATTGGGGTATATAATTCATCAGGTAAACCTAACATCGAATATACAAATCCACTGTAGAAATCTACGTTGGCACTAACACTTTTCTTTCTGTTGTGAGCCTTTGAAATAACCTCAGGGGCAAGACGTTCAACATTTTCATAAAGATGATACTCGTCCATAAGATTCTTTTCTTCGGCAAGTTTTTTTGTGAAACTCTTCAAAAGTTTGGCTCTTGGGTCTGATATGGCATAAACAGCATGACCAATACCATATATTAATCCTGACTGGTCAAAGAGACGTTTATCTAAGATACCCTTAAGATAATTTTTAACCTCATCATCGTCGTTCCAGTCATTAACAGTTTCTTTCATGTTATCAAACATTTTCTTAACCTTAACATTAGCACCACCGTGTCTTGGACCCTTTAAGGAACAAAGAGAGGCGGCAATTGCTGAGTATGTATCTGTTCCTGATGAAGATACAACATGGTTAGTAAAGGTTGAGTTATTACCACCGCCATGTTCTGCATGAAGAACAAGTGCCAAATCCAAAATTTTAGCTTCCAAATTAGTATAGGAGCTGTCGGGTCTTAAAAGTCTTAAGATATTTTCAGCTGTTGATAGCTTAGGGTCAGGATTTATAATGTGAAGATTATCATGATAGTGATAATGCCTCATTGACTGATATCCATATACTGAAATAAGAGGAACTCTTGCTATAAGACTTAAACTCTGACGTAAAACGTTTGGAATGGAAGTATCATCAGGGTTATCGTCCCATGAATACAGGGACAATACACATCGTGCCAAAAGATTCATCATATCCTTGCTTGTAGCCTTCATAACAATGTCTCTTACAAAGGATGAAGGAAGATTACAAAATGAAGCAAGAACATTATTGAAATTTTCAAGGCGTTTTGCATTAGGTAGTTCGCCAAATAATAACAGGTAAGTTACTTCCTCAAATCCGAATCTGTCCTCAGCAATAAATCCATTAACAATATCTTCTATATTCATTCCACGGTAGAACAGCTGTCCCTCGCATGGAACCGTAACACCGTCAACCACCTCAAATGAATGAACATCACCTATTTCAGTAAGACCGGTAAGAACACCTTTTCCACCTTTTTCACGTAAACCTCTTTTAACGTTATATACATCATAGAGACTTGGATCTATGCAGGAATTGTTTACGCAACGGTCAGCGTACCTTTCAATTTGTGCCGTAAGCTTATCTTCAGTCTCAAATGAATTTTCATTTAATAGCAATATATTTTCCCTCCTTTTTTTAAAATTAAAATTAAGTAATTGTCATAAAAAAACACAATATGACAATCTATTTTAACATAAAAATAGAATAAACTCAACTTAAGGAAAAACAATAAGACACTTCCTCAATACCGGGTTTTGTGATACAATAAACCCAAATGGCTAATAGCATATTTATTATATTTACCACAGAGGTTTGATATGGACATATTTGATTATGCAAGAAATATAAATAGTGAAAAAGAGTCACCCTTAGCCAGCAGGCTGCGTCCGAAAACACTAGAGCAGGTTGTAGGACAGGAGCATATTATAGGCGAGGGAAAACTTCTATATAGAGCAATAAAGGCAGATAAAATCAGTTCGGTTATTTTTTACGGCCCTCCGGGAACAGGGAAAACAACTCTTGCCAAGGTTATTGCTAATACTACCAGTGCTGAATTTAAACAGTTAAATGCTACAGTGGCAGGAAAAAAGGACATGGAAGAGGTAGTGGAAACTGCCAAACAGAACATGGCAATGAGTGGCAAAAAGACTATTTTGTTTATAGATGAGATTCATAGATTTAACAAGGGACAGCAGGACTATCTTTTACCTTTCGTGGAGGATGGAACAATAATCCTTATAGGAGCTACTACTGAAAATCCTTATTTTGAGGTAAATTCAGCTTTAATATCCCGTTCAATTATATTTGAATTAAAACCTTTGTCCACGGAAAATATTGAAAAGTTAATATATAGAGCCGTTGAAGATAAAGAAAATGGAATGGGAATTTACAACGGAGTTATTGATAAAGATGCAGCACGGTTTTTGGCGGAAATATCTAACGGTGATGCAAGAACAGCACTAAATGCAGTTGAATTAGGTATCCTTACCACTGATAAAAGCCAAGATGGAAAGATACATATAACACTAGATGTGGCAGAGCAGTGTATACAAAAAAGAGCATTAAGATATGACAAGTCAGGGGACAACCACTATGATACAATATCTGCATTTATAAAAAGCATGCGTGGCTCAGACCCGGATGCGGCAGTGTATTATTTAGCCAGAATGCTGTATGCAGGAGAAAGCGTTGACTTCATAGCGAGAAGAATAATGATTTGTGCAGCAGAGGATGTGGGAATGGCAAATCCACAGGCATTAGTTGTAGCCACGGCGGCAGCACAGTCGGTACATCAGGTGGGAATGCCGGAGGCACAGATTATTTTGTCAGAAGCGGTAATATATGTTGCTTCTTCACCGAAGAGCAATTCAGCCTACAATGCCATATTTAAGGCAATGGATACAGTGAAAAATACAGTAACCAGTAAGGTGCCGGTGCATTTAATGGACGCACATTATAAAGGTTCAGCGGCACTGGGACATGGTATAGGATATAAATATGCACACGATTATCCTAACCATTATGTTAATCAGCAGTATCTTCCGGATGAACTGGTAGGTTCAAAGTTTTACAATCCGGGAGATTTAGGATATGAAGCAGAAGTTAAAGAATATTTTAAAAAGATAAGAGGTATTGATTAATTGAAGGCATTAATAGATAAACTGGCATCAGGAAATGCGGTGTATGAAACACCGGATGCGGAAATATCTGAAAATAGAATAGCAGTGGAATTAGAGCAGGGGGAAAGCACATACGGAGAGATTGCCATTAATGGTAAGCACGGAATGAGCGTTAAAGGTATTGTTTTTTCCACTGACAATCACATTGAATTTGAGAACAACCAGTTTAATGGGATTAACAATAAGGTTAAATATGTTGTATCCTCTAAAAATATGTATGAGGGACAGGTAATAAGCGGAACCATTAGTGTAATAACCACTGCTGGGGACTATGCCATTCCTTTTGGCATAACAGTGAAAAAGCAGGTTATAACATCTTCCATAGGTGAAATTACAGCTCTTACGGACTTTGTGAAACTTGTAAGAGTGAGCTATGATGAGGCACTTTTGCTGTTTTTATCAAAGGAATTTAAAACATATTTCCTTAAAAAAGATGACCATGCCCTTACTTTGTATAATCAGGTAATGAGAAATACTAACAGAAACATTGCTCTTGAGGAATTTTTAGTAGGAATGAAACTAAAGGACAAAGTGAAAATAAGTATTTCTAATACCATAAAAGAGTATACGGATATAAAAGAAAACTATGGCGATGTGTTAAATATTTCAAGAAGCGGCTGGGGCTACGTGGACATAGACGTGGAAGTTCAGGGAGACTTCTTCTATGGCTGTAAGGACAAAATTTCCGGAGATGAATTTAACGGAAAAATTGCTGAATATCAGTATCTCATTAATGCAGGAAGACTTCACGGAGGAAGTAATTGCGGAAGAATTATTTTAAGAAGCTCTAACGAAAAACTGGTGTATGATGTGGTTATTGTAAATCAGAAAGACAGTATTGATGAGTACCTTAAAAACAAAAAAAGTACCATCAATATGGTAAAAAACTATCTGGATTTCCGTACCGGGGTTATAGATGGTAAAAAATGGAAAAGTAATCTTTTAAATCTTGCTGAGGAAAGATTAATAGCTAATAAAAATGACATTGTTGGAGTTTTGGCAAAGGCTCAGGTGGGAATAACTAATAATGATGACGAAATGGCATTAGAATATTTAAACAGGGCATCTAATCTTGTTTCCATTAAAGATGAAAAGTCTGTAATTTATTATTGCTATTATTTATATTTAAAATCTATATATAAAAATGATGCTTCCTACACATATGAAGTTAAGGAAGAAATAAAAGGTTATTTTGAAGGCGGATACGACAAATGGCAGCTTTTATGGATGCTGTTTTACATGGATGACAGGTATGATGAAAATCCAAGCCTTAAATATACATTAGTAAAGAGAATGTTTAATAACGGCTGTCACAGCCCTATTATGTATTATGAGGCAGCAAAGGTTATTAATGAGCAGCCGGAACTTTTTAGAATGCTTAACAAATTTGAAATCCAGATTTTAAATTTTGCCGGCAAGTATCATATGGTTGGAATAGAGTTGGCAAAACAGGCAGCAGATATTATTGGCAGGGAGAGGGAATTTAACGAAAACTATATTAATATCTTAAGCAGGTTATATGAGGAAACTGAAAGTACAGATGTACTTTACTGTATTTGCGGTGCAATTATTAATGGAAACAGAGCCAACAAGGAATACTCTAAGTGGATAAGTGAAGGTGTAAAAAAAGAATTAAAAATCACTAATCTTTACGAGTATTATATATACACAATAGATGTGGATAATTACAATATGCTGGAAAAATCAGCATATAAGTATTTTTCATATGGCACTGATACTTTAATGTATAACAGAGATTATTTTTACGCAAATCTTGTAACTAATTTCAGTGACACAGATGAAATTTATACTAAATGCTACAATGATTTGGAAAAATATGTAACAGAAGAGCTTATGAAGGGCAATAACAACCGTCATTTAAGAGTTATATACAACAGAATTTTAAATGATGATTTTATTGTGGGAAACTTAGGTGATAATATGGCTAAGGTTCTCCATACTTATTGTATCAGGGTTAATAACAGGAAAATAAAGCATGTTATTGTAAATCATAAAGAAATAAAAGATTTCCAGACAGTGTCCTTTATAGACGGAATGGCGTATGTTCAGTTATATACAGATAATCCGGTTATTGTATTTATGGACAAAAGGGGAAGAATTATTTCAGATGTGGAATATGAAATCTCAAAAATGGAAATAACGGCACCGGTTTCAAAGGTGGGAAGCAATCTTTTAACAGAATTATGTGACATTGAAAAAATCATGAGAAATCCTGCAGACAATCCGGGAAAGCTTATTGAATTAAAGGCAATGGTGGGTGCACCGGGACTTACTGAGGAATTTAGGCAAAGACTGATTGAGTTTATTGTGGATTATTATTACAAGGGCTACGATAAAGGAGATTTGGATATTTATCTTCTTCAAATTGATATGGCTTCACTGGATGTTAAATCACGAAATAAAGTAATGGAAGTTATGATTGAAAAGAACTTTATGGAAATGATTTATCCGTATATGGCAAAGTATGGTTATAAGGGAATAAGCAATTCCCTGTTAGAAAAGGTATGCATAGAGTTAGTGGCAAATCCTGAATGTGACCCAAATGACTATGTGGAAGAAATGTGTGCCAGTGCATTTAGAAACGGATGCAGGGATGAGGGAGTATTAAGGTTCCTTGGAAAATACTATGAGGCAGGAAGTCTTGAACTTTACCAGTTGTACCTTGCCATTAAAGCAAAAGGCATAAAGGATAATACAATGGCTGAACGTCTCTTGGTGCAGTATATTTTTGAAGGAAATACAGAAAACAAAATATATGATATTTATATGTCTTATTTAGAAGAAGCAACATCTACAGTTATAAGAAAGGCATTTTACACATATGTGACATACAACTACTTTATTAAGAAGGTGCAATGTCCGGATGTGGTGTGGGAAATTCTTGAGCAGGAATATGACAACGGATTAAACACACCGGTTATATGTAGTATTGCTTTTGTGGAGGCTATGTCTAAAAAAACAAGCCTTACTGAAAGACAGATTAAGATTCTTCAGTCATTAATAGAAACATTGGCAAAGAATAATATTAATTTTGAGTTTTATAAGAAGTTTAATAAGTGGTTTAAGATACCATTTAATCTTGTGGACAAAACCATAATTGATTTTAGAACAAATCCAAAACACAGGGTAGATATTACCTATAGCATAAAGACTCCTGAGGGACGTACAAAGAAAGTTACGGAAGAAATGGGAAGCATTTATCAGGGAATATTTACTAAGGAAATAATTATGTTTTATGGTGAAGAAATTGACTACAGCATTAAGGAGTATTCAGATGAAGACCCTGATGGAAAGGTAGTGGATAATTATTCCGTAAGAATAACAGAAAAAAATATTTACAACGATGAGTCACGTTTTGGAATGATAAATGGAATGATGATTTGCAGGGCTTTAGGAAGAGAGGATGCGGCAAGGGAGATAATGCAGTCATATGCTCTTTGTAAGGAAGCAGGCAAAGAAATCTTTAAGCTTTTATAAATTACATCGGAAATTAAGCTGGTACTAGGAGGACAAGGCTTTGGGAAAAGGAATGATTTTAGGAATAGATTTTTCTATGGACTATGCACAGATAGCATATTTGGATAATGATGGAAATCCCCAGTCCGTAAGTGTGGGAACAGAGGATAATTATATGATTCCCGCCGTTGTATGCTACAACAGTGAATTGAATGAATGGTCAGCAGGCGATGAGGCAGTTAATAAAGGAAGACTTGAAAAAAGCAAAGTTTACAAAAATCTTCCGGAAATATTCAACGAAGACAGTGAAAATGATGCTGATGAGGCAAAAAAAGCAGTTTCCACATTTATGTCATATCTAATTAAATTAGCGGTTAATTACAGCAACGGACGTTTAATAAAAAATATTCTTGTAACTGTAAATCAGGTAAATCCTCAGGTTATAAAGGGACTGCTGGAGGTATTTACTGAGTTGGGATACAATGAAAAAGACATAAAGGTAATAAGTCACTCAGAAAGCTTTGTATACTATGTTTTAAATCAGAATAAGGATATATGGATAAATAATGTTTTGTTTTTGCAGCTGGATAAACATGAGTTTTCATGTAGAAGATTAAATGTTATAAAAGGAAGACAGCCTCATGTGGCAGATGTAAGAATGACGGATTTAAGCAATTTATTCACTATGGATTTAGTTACAAGAGAGCCTCTTGGAGCTGATGAAATACTTTCTGAATTTTTGGAGGAACAGCTTAAAAAACATGTTGTGTCAGGAGTTTTTCTTTCAGGAGAAGGATTTTATGTAGACGGATGGCAGAAAACCTTATCCGTTTTGTGCAGAAACAGAAGAGTTTTTAAAGGTAGTAACCTTATAGTAAAAGGGGCAGCCTATGGCGCAAGAGAATTTTTCTATGTACCGGTTCTTGATAAATATCTTATTTCCTGTAAGGGACGTACGAGAGTTAAAATTGTTATGGCTGTTAAATATAAGGAACATGATAGTTACATTACCCTTTCAAACATTGGAGAGTATTGGCACCAGGCAAAATCAAAGGCTGAGTGTATAATGGAAAAACCTACGGAGGCTTCCTTTGAAATTCAGGACATTATGAATCATGCCAATGAAAGTTTCAAAATTGATTTAAAGGATTTTCCTAAGAGACCGCCAAATACCACAAGACTTGAAATAAATTTCAGATATCTTTCTGAAAATTCCTTTGAAATAGAAATAAAGGATTTAGGATTTGGAGAATTCTTTAAATCCTCAGGAATGTCAGTTAAAAAAGAAATTACTTTATAGAACTTTTAAGAGGAGACGTCATGAATTATATTACTTTGTGTACGATACATACAGAGAAACCATACTATATTAAGGAAGTCAACAAAAACATATATTCAATTGAGGAGTTAAGTTATTATTTGTACAATTATCTGTATTTAATAGATGATACCTTTTTCAGTGATACATTAATTGATTATATTGAAAATGAACTAAAGCAGACAACCATTGCTTCCGGGTTAAAGCAGATAATAGCAAAGAAAGGCGAACTGGGAGAAAAAATTGCCTTTGTTATTAAAAATTCCGGATATTATTCTGAAAGAGAAGCAGAAAAACTGGAAAATCATTTAGTTGCCCTTTGTTCAAAAACAACAGCTGAACGAATAAAGGCGAAGGCGGACATACTTATGGATACAGACAAATATAACATGGCAATTAACTACTATAACAGTATTCTTAACAAGGCTATAAACACAGAACTTCCGGAAAGATTTTACGGAGATGTTTACAACAATTTAGGTGTAGCATATGCAAGATTGTTTGAATATGAACATGGAGCAGCAGCCTTTAGATGTGCATACAGGTTAAATAAGTCCAACGAGTCCTTAGAGTCGGTTTTGCTATGTGATTTGTTAAGTGATAATGAAAAGAGACTTAACATAGATAAGGAAAAATATAAGGTAAGCGATACGGTTATTAACAGACTTAGGGCAGAACTTATAAAGAGAAAAGTGCATATACAGTCAGAGTGGAAAAAAGAAAATGAGGATATGTTTGTAACTCAGTGCAGAAAAGAATATATTGTGGAAATAAACAGTTAATTTGCTGATATTAGATGTTGACAAACATAAATAAAATATTTATCATTGACTATATGTTTAAATGCGTTGAGGAAAAGGAGTAGCAGATAACCCCTTATAGAGAAAGAGGGATGGTGGAAGCCTCTTAGGAAGGTATTTGTGAAGGTAGTTTCTAAGCAGCCGTGGTAAAAAATGGATTATCCAATTAGCCGCAGACGTTTCATCCCCGTTACAGGATAAGATAAGTGATAAAGAAAGGTGGTACCGCGATATATTCGCCCTTTGTGTGCTACCGGTTACTATACAAAAGAAAAGAGTGGCATGGCTGCTCTTTTTCTTTTCATAATCTTACAGAATAGGAGAAAACAATGAAGGAATTTGAAAAGAATTACAATCCCGCAGAGATTGAAGACAGACTTTATGAAAAGTGGCAGGAAAAGAAATATTTCCATGCAGAAGTAGACAGAAGCAGAAAGCCGTTTACTATTGTTATGCCACCTCCAAATATTACAGGGCAGCTTCATATGGGACATGCCCTTGATAATACAATGCAGGATATTTTGATTAGATTTAAGAGAATGCAGGGCTATGAAGCCTTATGGCTTCCGGGAACTGATCATGCATCAATTGCCACAGAAGCTAAGATTGTAGAAAAAATGCGTGAAGAAGGCATTACCAAGGAAGATATTGGGAGAGACGCATTCTTAGACAGAGCATGGGCGTGGAAAAAGCAGTACGGCGGACGTATTGTTTCACAGCTTAAAAAGATTGGTTCATCCTGTGACTGGGACAGAGAAAGATTTACCATGGATGAAGGCTGTTCAAAGGCGGTAAAGGAAGTTTTTGTTAATTTATATAACAAAAAGCAGATTTACAAGGGTGAAAGAATTATTAACTGGTGCCCTCATTGCCTTACATCTATTTCAGATGCAGAGGTAGAATATGAAGACCAGGCAGGTAAATTCTGGCACTTAAGATATCCTTTAACAGATGGTTCAGGATATATCCAGCTGGCTACAACAAGACCTGAAACATTACTTGGTGATACAGCAGTAGCAGTAAACCCAAATGATGACAGATATAAACATTTAATAGGAAAGATGCTTACACTTCCTTTAGTTGGAAGAGAAATCCCTATTATTGCCGATGACTATGTAGGTATTGACTTTGGTACCGGTGTAGTTAAAATTACACCTGCCCATGATCCTAACGATTTTGAAGTTGGACTTCGTCACAACTTACCTGTTATTAATGTTTTAACAGACGATGCTAAGATTGTTGATGATTATCCTAAGTACGCAGGTATGGACAGATATGAAGCAAGAAAGGCAATTGTAGAAGATTTAGACAAGGAAGGATATCTGGTTAAGGTTGAAGACCATGAACATAATGTAGGTACATGTTACAGATGTCATACAACTATTGAACCAAGAGTTTCAAAGCAGTGGTTTGTAAAGATGGATGAGCTGGCAAAGCCTGCAATAGAAGCTGTTAAAAAAGGTGACACTAAGTTTGTACCGGGATATTTTGATAAAACATATTTCCATTGGCTTGAAAATATCCGTGACTGGTGTATTTCACGTCAGTTATGGTGGGGACACCAGATTCCTGCATTTTACTGTGATGACTGTGGTGAAATGGTTGTAACAAAGGAAGACCATGCAGTATGTCCTAAGTGTGGTAAGGAAATGAGACAGGATCCGGATACTCTTGATACATGGTTCTCATCAGCATTATGGCCATTTAGTACGCTGGGCTGGCCTGATAAAACAGAAGAAATGGATTACTTCTATCCTACTAATACATTAGTAACAGGATATGATATTATACCTTTCTGGGTAATGAGAATGATGTTCTCAGGACTTGAACATACAGGAGAGGTACCTTTTGATACAGTTTTGATACACGGACTTGTTAGAGATTCACAGGGACGTAAAATGTCAAAATCTTTAGGAAACGGTATAGACCCATTGGAGGTTATTGATAAATATGGTGCTGACGCATTAAGATTTACCCTTATTACGGGAAATGCACCTGGTAACGACATGAGATTCTATTGGGAAAGAGTAGAGGCATCAAGAAACTTTGCCAATAAGGTTTGGAATGCTTCAAGATTTATCCAGATGAATCTTCCTGAAGAAAATATTGATTTAGGTAAGAAACCTGAAAACTTAACTGATGCAGATAAGTGGATTTTATCAAAAGTTAACACTTTGGCAAAAGATGTGACAGAAAATCTTGATAAATTTGAACTTGGTATAGCAGCTGACAAAATTTACAACTTTATTTGGGAAGAATTTTGTGACTGGTATATTGAAATGGTTAAGCCTAGATTGTACAATGATAATGATGATACAAAACAGGCTGCATTATGGACACTTAAGAAAGTATTAATTGACTCATTAAAACTTTTACATCCATATATGCCATTTATTACAGAGGAAATATTCTGTAATATTCAGGATGATGAAGAGTCCATTATGATTTCATCATGGCCTGAGTATTCAGAAGAAAACACATTTGAAAAAGAAGAAGCAGCAGTTGAAACTATTAAGGAAGCTGTACGTTCTATCAGAAATATACGTTCAGAGATGAATGTTGCACCAAGCAAGAAGGCAAAAGTATTTGTTGTATCTGATGATGCAACTGTACGTGAAATCTTTGAAAAGGGAAATGTATTCTTTGCTACCTTAGGATATGCCAGTGAGGTTATTATTCAAAGTGATAAGGAAGGCATTGAGGATGACGCTGTATCAGTAGTTATTCCAAAGGCTACTATTTACATGCCATTTGCCGAACTTGTTGACATTGCAAAGGAAATTGAGAGACTTCATAAGGAAGTTGAACGCCTTAACAAGGAACTTGCAAGAGTAAACGGAATGCTTTCAAATCCTAACTTTGTAAGTAAGGCTCCTGAAAAGAAAATAAATGAGGAGAAGGAAAAGAAGGCTAAATATGAACAGATGATGGAACAGGTTAAGGGACAGCTTTCACATTTAGAAAAATAAGGAGAAGGATATGATTAATTTTGAAGAAGAAATTAAAAAATTTCATCCAAGCCTTGAAATAGAAGAGGCAGAAAACGCCATCTATAACAACAATATATCAGACATTACTGATGTTATGATACAGATGGTTGAGGAACTAAAGGGCGAGAACAAATAAGCAAAGGATGGATTTAACAGATGATATGCTATAATTGTGGAAATGTCCTTACTAACAGTGATTATTGCAGTCACTGTGGTATGGATGTAAGCGTCTACAAGAGAATTGTGCGTTTGTCCAACACATATTACAACGTGGGTCTTACAAAGGCAAGAAACAGAGATTTAGCCGGAGCAGCAGATACCTTAAGACGTTGTGTTAAGTTAAACAAACGTAATATTGATGCCAGAAATCTTTTAGGACTTGTGTATTTTGAAATGGGAGAGACAGTTCAGGCATTTTCCGAGTGGGTTATGAGCACCAACATTCAGCCGGATAACAACCCGGCAGACCGATATCTTGTAGCTATACAGCAGGAAAAGGGAAAAGTAGACGAGTTGAATCATACTATAAAGAAGTTCAATGTAGCTCTTAATTATGCCAAGAGCGGAACTGACGACATGGCTATAATTCAGCTTAAGAAAGTCCTTAATCAGAATCCTAATCTGATAAAGGCCTATCAGCTTTTAGCTTTACTTTACACCAAAAACGGTCAGTACGAGAGAGCAAAGAGAACAATAAAGAAGTCTCTTAAAATTGACAAGTGCAATCCTTTAAGTATCCGTTATTTAAGAGAAATTAACGAGTATATGGAGGATGAAAAGAAAAATGATCCTGACAGGAGAATGGAGCGAAGACGAAGCTTAAGAGGTGTAATGGTTGACAGACCTTACTTAAGTGGAAATGATGTTATTGTTCCACAAAACAATTTTAAAGAGGCTATTAGCAGTGCCCAAAGTATTTTACACATAATAATAGGTGTCTTGCTTGGCGCAGCATTGGTTTACTTTATTGTTACTCCGGCAAGAATTGCAGGCATTTCTGATAAAGTAAATGACACAAAGGTTGAATATAATCAAAAGATTGCTATAAAAAATTCTACAATTTCCGAATTGCAGGATCAGGTGGATACAATAAAGAAGGAAAGGGACAAGCTTAAAACGAGTCTTGCCCAGTATACTGGCACGGGAAATACTTTAAGCACAAACTACAGTAATCTTTTAGAGGCAGTACAGTATTACTTAGCAAAGGATTACGACAATAGTGCAAAGTCATTAGAAAAGGTTGATGGCAAAATGAAGATGGAATCAGCTTCATTTACATCGGTGTACAAGTCATTAAGTGATCAGTTGTCATCAAGAGTGGAAAATTCAGCTTTTGATGCAGGTATGAGCGCCTACGAAAGTGCAGATTACGAAACAGCAATAACACAGTTTACAAAGTGTATTGAGGCAAATAAAAACAACGTTAAAGCGATTTATTACTTAGCCTATGCCTATAACAGGCAGGGAGATACAACTAACTCCAATAAGTATTTCAAGAAAATCGTTGATGATTTTGGAGATTCAGAATACGCAGATAGAGCAAGAAATATGTTATCAGACAATGGCGGCGATGACGGCAACAATGGTGATAACGGAGACAATGGCGGTGATAGCGGAGACGGCGGAAGTTCAGAATAAAATATAAAAATACTAAAGAAGAGAACCTTAAAAGGGTTCTCTTTTTGTGGTTATGGTAAAACAGGTATTGAGCCATGTTTATAAAATTTTAAGGGGGATTACAATGGAAGTTTTATATGAAGTAAGGGGAAGAAATCTGTTGATTTATTTACCGGAAGAATTAGACCATCATAATGCAAAAATCATAACAGAGCAGTCGGACTGGTATATTATTTCAAACAAAATTCAAAACATTATTTTTAATTTTAAAAGAACAAAATTTATGGACAGTTCAGGAATCGGGGTTATTATGGGACGGTATAAGTTAGTTAAAAACCGGGGCGGTAAAGTTACTGTTACTAATATTAATAATTCTATTGACAGAATATTAACTATTTCAGGTTTGTACAAAATTGTTGAAAAAACAATAACACCGGATTTATCCAGATATTAGGAGGAAAGTATGGAGAATAATATGAGCATTACGTTTGATGCCAAGTCACAAAATGAAAGTCTGGCAAGAATGGTGGTGGCTGCCTTTCTCACGGAGGTTGACCCTACAATCGAAGAAATAAATGACATAAAAACTGCTGTTTCAGAGGCAGTTACTAATGCAATAATTCACGGATACGGGGAAAAAACGGGAACTGTATACATGAAGTGCAACATGCTTACAAATAAAATAAAGAAAAATGATAGTACATACGAAACAGATACAACCATAAAAATTGAAATAAAAGATGAAGGTGTTGGAATTGAAAACATAGAAAAAGCAAGAGAGCCGTTGTTTACAACTAAACCGGAGTTAGAACGCTCCGGAATGGGATTTATGTTTATGGAAATGTTTATGGATGAACTGATTGTAGAGTCAGAAAAAGGTCGTGGTACTAAGGTTTCCATGACAAAGAGATTAACAAAGCAGGAAAAAATCTGATAATGGATGTATTATCGTTAATAGAAATGGCTCATAAGGGAGATAAAGCAGCAAGGGACAAGGTACTTTTAGAAAACAGTGGTCTTATCTGGAGCATTGTCAGGAGATTTTTAAACAGAGGCTATGAAAGTGAGGATTTATTTCAAATAGGCTGTATAGGAATGCTTAAGGCAATTGACAGGTTTGATGTTAATTTTAAAGTGGCATTTTCCACCTATGCAGTGCCACTGATAGCAGGAGAAATCAGACGCTTTTTAAGAGATGATGGCATTATTAAAATAAGCAGAACCATAAAAGAAAATCAATTGAAAATTTATTTAGAAACGGAAAAATTCAGAAAAGATAATAACAGGGAACCTACGGTGGAGGAATTGTCTAAAGTATGTGATTTAACCTGTGAGGAAATAATAACTGCATTAGATGCATCAAGAGAAGTGGAATCTATTTATAAGGAAATCGATACCGGGGATAATAAAAAGCAGACCATATTGGAAAAAATAGAGGATGAAAGCAGTCATGAGATAATGGTTATTAACCGCATAATGGTAAAACAGCTGTTAGAGACACTAGACGATACAGACAGAAAAATAATTATTTTAAGATATTTTCAAAATAAAACCCAGTCGGAAATTGCAAATATAGTGGGAATGACTCAGGTTCAGGTGTCAAGAACTGAAAAGAAAATTTTAGAAAAATTAAAAAAGCAAATTGGATAAATTAGAATAATATAGTGTTCATTGGATATAATGTATGTCATAAACAATTATAGAAAGGATTTGACAGGTATGAAAATCTTTAAAGTTATAATTATTATGGCTGCCATCATAATGGCTACAGGAATTGGTGTTTATTTGTGCTCTCAGGCGAAGGAAACAGAAAAAACTGAAACGGCAGTTATGATTTAGAGGTGGGCATGAGTGATACATTATATATAAAGTTAGATCAGTGCGTGGAAGTAACTCACGAAGATGTAACTATTGGCGATGTGGCAAAATTAGAATGTAAGAACATGTCAGTGGTAAACAGGTTAAAGCCCATTAAGCTTTTAACTGATCATTCCAATGGCAAAAAAAGATATATTGTTTCTATAATGGAAATTTTTGAAATAGTGGATGAAACCTTTGAAAATGTTGATGTACAAAGTGTTGGTGAAACAGACTGCATTATTGAATTTAAAAAGGCATATGCAGGGAAAAAATATCTGGAAATTATTAAGGTTATTTTAATATGTGTACTTTTGTTTTTCGGAGCAGGTTTTTCCATAATGTCATTTAACAATGACGTTTCAGTGGAAGGAATGTTTGAAAAAATCTGCAAGTTAGTGGCGGGAGACAAAAATACCGGAAAATCATTAATGGAATTATGCTATTCTGTGGGAATGGGGGTAGGAATCCTTGTATTTTATAACCATTTTGGGCTAAAGAGGTTTTCAAAGGATCCAACGCCTATTGAGGTTGAAATGCGAAAATATGAAACCGATGTTAATCAGACTTTAATTGAGGGGCATAACAGACAGGATGGAAAGTTGGATGTAAAATGACGTGGTGGAAATATATAATTTTGGGACTAACAGCATTTGGAGGAGGCAGTGTAATTTCAGCAGCGGTATTTGCCCTTATTGCCTCCACCGGTGTTATAACCAGAATGGCAGGGAAAACCCATACCGGAAAACATGTTACTAAATATGAGACAGCAGTTGTGGCAGGAGGTACATTGTGGAATATATTCTGGGTATTTTCCGTAAAACTTCATATGCCGGTAACGGTATCGGCAGTGCTACAACCCATAATAGGACTGTCTCAGGGAATCTTTGTAGGATGTCTTGCAATATCTTTAGCTGAGGCATTAAATGCTACGGCAATTTTTGCCAGAAGAGTGAAACTGAGAATAGGTTTTAGTTATATTATCTTAGCTGTGGCAGTGGGAAAAGTAACGGCGGCAATAATTCAGTTCGCTAACGGATGGGTTAAAAAATAGCATTAATGAAAGCATAAAGGGGAAAGTAATGGAAAGCGAAGAAAGAAAACAAAAATATAATGAATATGTTAAGCGGATAACTCCTGACAATAAGTTGTTTACCGATGTGTTTAATGCATTCTGGATAGGGGGAATTATTTGCCTTATGGGGCAGATATGGGTGGCAATATTTACTTACTTTGGAATGAACAAAGAGGATGCCGCAGCCTGGACTACACTGGTGCTTATTTTAGAAAGTGTTATTTTAACAGGTCTTAATATTTATCCGAAAATAGCCAAAAAAGGGGGAGCCGGATGTCTGGTTCCCATAACAGGTTTTGCCAATGGAGTGGTGGCACCGGCAATTGAATTTAAGGCAGAAGGGCAGATATTTGGTGTTGGAGCAAAAATATTTACCATTGCAGGGCCGGTTATTTTGTATGGAATATTTTCCAGCTGGATTGTGGGAGTCATATACATGATACTTCAGGCGGCAGGAATATTATAGAAGAGTATGGAAAAAATAGTGAAGAAATACCTTTGGGATTGGGATTTGAATTGGCAATGAATGATAAGGCAATGGAAAGTTTCTCGAAAATGCCTGAAGGTATCCTCCCTTTTTATTGAAAGCATATGAAAAAAGATATATAATAATTATGTTCGGGCACATAAAACGGTATGCCTTAAATTAAAAAATATGCTTTACAATACAGGGAGGGTACCTTGGATAAAAGGAAAAAAACAGCAGTTACAATTGTCATGACATGCATTTTAATTTTGATTATGGCACTGGTAATAATGTATAGAATAAAAGAAAACAACAGCAAAGATTACACAAAGTATGAGAATCAAAACACTAAGGAAACATCTACCATACAAAGCAGTAAAATAGGATTGCAGCGAAAAGATATCGAAAAAATATGGAATGACAGTGCGTTGGAGGGAAATAGGCAGGAAAAGGAATTTTACAGATTTGAATTTCCCATGTACAGAGGTGAAAGTGTAGAAGAGGTATTTAGCCTGTATTTCAGATTTTATGTATCATGCGAAGATGGAGAGTATTATTTAGACCCACGAATAATATTTGGTGGATTTTATAATGTTTCCGATATAAAAGATGACAAAATTTCAAAGGAATTTACCATTTTATCAGACAAAGAAAGCCTTAAGTTTAATATATTTAAGGATGAAAAGAAAAGTGCTGATGATGGGAATACATATAATGCAATGGCGTTTTCCACAGAGAACATTGACGAATTTGAAAAAATAGTCAAAAGTAAAAACGTAAATATAAAAATAACCCTTGATAACAGGAAGTTTGTGTTTGATTTGGGCAAAGATGAAAAGAAAAAGTTACATAGTCTGATTTCAGATTATAAGAAATTAGAAGAAAAGGTATGTGATGATAAACAGTAGTTTTTGACATGGAAATACAGGAAGGATAAATTATGCTGTCAGAAGAGAGAAAAAGAAATTTAGAAACAGGAAACAGGGTTAGGGAAATACGAAATGGTATGGACTACACTCAGACTGCAATGGCAAATGAATTAGATGTTTCTCTTTCTGCCTATAAAAAAATTGAGTCAGGAACTATGGCAATAACCATAAATATGCTAAAAACGTTAAACGAAAAGTTTGGAGTCTCTGCAGATTACATATTATTTGGTAAAGAAGAACATATTGAAGACATTGACGAATTTGTAGATAGTCTGTCCGAAGAGGAGGGCAGGGAAATCTATGAGGAGTTAATAGATTATTTTGTTAATCAAAAAAAGAAAACTTATATAGTAAAATAGTATTGTATAAAAAATGCTTTTCTGCTATAATATTTTCAATTTGTGCATAGGTAAGTTATGCACATTACAAAAGAATATATATCTTAAATTAAACTTACGAAAGGAAATACATTTATGAACGCTTTTCTAATCTTAGAAGACGGTACAGTCTTTAAAGGAACATCTATTGGATCTACAAAAGAAATTATTTCAGAAATAGTATTTAATACCTCAATGTGGGGATATTTAGAAGTGCTTACTGATCCCAGCTATGCAGGACAGGCAGTATGCATGACATATCCGCTTATTGGTAATTACGGTATTTGCCATGAAGATATGGAATCACTTAAACCATGGCCTGATGGTTACATAGTACATGAATTAAGCCGTATGCCAAGTAACTTCAGAAGTGATGATACCATCCAGCACTTTTTGGAGGAACATGATATTCCGGGAATCGCCGGTATTGATACAAGAGCCCTTACAAAGATTCTTCGTGAAAAGGGTACAATGAACGGTATGATTACCACTAATGAAAATTATAATTTAGACGAGGTATTACCTAAGATAAAAGAATATACAGTTACAGGAGTTGTTAAGAAAGTATCCTGTACAGAGAAAAAAGTTTTAAAGGGTGATGGATTTAACGTAGCTTTACTTGATATTGGAGCTAAAAATAATATTGCAAAGTCCCTTAATAAGAGAGGATGCAATGTTACAATTTATCCATGTGATACACCAGCAGAAGAAATTATTGCAGCTAATCCGGACGGAATTATGTTATCAAACGGACCGGGAGATCCAAAAGAATGCGTTTATCAAATTGAACAGATTAGAAAGTTATATGATACAGATATACCAATATTTGCCATATGCTTAGGTCATCAGCTGATGGCTTTAGCTACAGGGGCAGATACAAAGAAAATGAAATATGGACACAGAGGAGGAAACCATCCTGTGAAGGATATAGATTCAGGAAGAGTTTATATTTCATCCCAGAATCACGGATATATGGTAGATGGAGATACTATTAATCCGGATGTGGCAAAGGTTGCCTTTGTAAATGTAAATGATAAGACAGTAGAAGGTTTAAGATATATTAATAAGAATATTTTTACGGTTCAGTTCCATCCGGAAGCATGTCCGGGACCACAGGATTCGGATACACTTTTTGATGAATTTATCAATATGATGGAGGTGAGAAAAAATGCCTAGAGATACCAGAATAAAGAAAGTATTAGTTATTGGCTCAGGTCCTATTGTTATAGGTCAGGCAGCAGAATTTGATTACGCCGGAACACAGGCATGCCGTTCTTTAAAAGAAGAAGGCATTGAAGTAGTATTACTTAACTCAAACCCTGCTACAATTATGACAGATAAGGATATTGCAGATGAGGTCTATATTGAACCTCTTACAGTGCCGGTACTTAAGAAAGTTATAGAAAAAGAAAAACCTGACAGTATTCTTCCAACCCTTGGTGGACAGGCAGGACTTAACCTTGCCATGGAAATTGCTGAAACGGGATTTTTAGAGGAACATAACTGCAGACTTATAGGTACAACATCACAGACTATTAAGAAAGCAGAAGACCGTCTTGAATTTAAGGAAACAATGGAGAAAATCGGCGAGCCATGTGCTCCGTCTTTAGTTGTTGAAAATGTGGAAGACGGTATAGAATTTACCAACAAGATTGGATATCCGGTAGTTCTTCGTCCGGCATATACCCTTGGTGGCAGTGGCGGTGGTATCGCTCACAATCAGTTTGAATTAGTTGAGATTCTTGAAAACGGATTAAGACTTAGCCGTGTAGGTCAGGTTTTAGTAGAAAGATGTATTGCAGGATGGAAGGAAGTAGAGTACGAAGTTATGCGTGACTCTGCAGGAAACTGCATTACAGTATGTAACATGGAAAATATTGACCCTGTTGGTGTACATACAGGTGACAGTATAGTTGTTGCACCGTCTCAGACATTAGGAGATAAAGAGCATCAGATGCTTAGAACATCAGCTCTTAACATTATAAATGAATTAAACATTACAGGTGGATGTAACGTTCAGTATGCACTTCATCCTGAAAGCTTTGAGTATTGCGTAATTGAGGTAAACCCTAGAGTTAGCCGTTCATCAGCATTAGCATCAAAGGCTACAGGTTATCCTATTGCCAAGGTTGCTGCAAAGATTGCTTTAGGTTACACTCTTGACGAAATTAAGAATGCAATTACTCAGAAAACATATGCAAGTTTTGAGCCTACACTGGATTACTGTGTAGTAAAAATCCCAAGACTTCCATTTGATAAGTTTATTACAGCCAGCAGAAAGCTTACTACCCAGATGAAGGCTACCGGTGAGGTTATGAGTATCTGCAACAACTTTGAAGGTGCTTTAATGAAGGCTATACGTTCACTTGAGCAGCATGTTGAATGTCTTCTTGATTATGATTTCTCAAAATTAAGTGATTCAGAATTAGAAGATATGCTTCACAAAGTTGATGACAGACGTATCTGGGTTATTGCAGAGGCATTAAGACGTGGTGTAAGTTACGACCACATTCATGAAGTTACCATGATAGACAAGTGGTTTATAGACAAACTTGCCATTATTGTGGAAATGGAAAATGCGTTAAAGAACGGGCCTCTTACACCGGAACTGTTAAAGGAAGCAAAGAGAATTGAATTCCCTGATACTGTAATTAGCAGACTTACAGGAAAAAGCGAAGAAGAAATTAAAAACATGCGTTACGATAACAATATTGTGGCTGCATATAAGATAGTTGATACATGTGCTGCTGAATTTAAGGCAGCAACTCCATACTATTATTCAGTATATGGAGGGGAAAATGAATCAGTTGAAACAAACCCGCCAAAGAAGGTATTGGTTTTAGGTTCAGGTCCTATCCGTATCGGTCAGGGTATAGAATTTGACTTCTGTTCTGTACATTGTACATGGGCATTTAAAGAAGAAGGATTTGAAACAATTATAGTAAATAATAACCCTGAAACAGTTTCAACTGACTTTGATATAGCTGATAAGCTTTACTTTGAACCACTTACGCCGGAAGATGTTGAAAACATTGTAAACATTGAAAAACCGGATGGAGCGGTAGTTCAGTTTGGTGGACAGACAGCTATTAAGCTGACAGAATCTCTTATGAAGATGGGGGTTCCTATTCTTGGTACAAAGGCTGAGGATGTTGATGCCGCTGAAGATAGAGAGTTGTTTGACGAAATTCTTGAACAGTGCAAGATTCCAAGACCTACAGGGGGAACTGTATTTACTGCGGAAGAAGCTAAGAATGTAGCTAACAGACTGGGATATCCCGTACTTGTAAGACCTTCGTATGTTCTTGGAGGACAGGGAATGCAAATAGCAACCTGCGACCAGGAAGTTGAGGAATTTATGGAAATTATCAACAGAATAGCTCAGGATCATCCTATTTTGGTAGATAAGTATCTTCAGGGTACTGAGGTGGAAGTTGATGCAATTTGTGATGGAGAAGATATATTAATTCCAGGTGTAATGGAACATATTGAAAGAGCCGGAGTTCATTCAGGTGACAGTATTTCAGTATATCCTGCATATTCATTGTCACAAAAGATTATAGATACAATTGAAGACTATACAAGAAAACTTGCCATGTCACTTCATGTAAAGGGAATGATAAACATTCAGTTTATTGTATGTGACGGAAAGGTTTATGTAATTGAGGTTAATCCTCGTTCATCAAGAACAGTGCCGTACATTAGCAAAGTAACAGGTATTCCAATTGTAAAACTTGCTACAAAATGTATTATCGGTCACAAGATAAAAGAATTAGGATACAAGCCGGGATTACAGCCTAAGGCAGATTATTATGCAATAAAGATGCCGGTATTCTCATTTGAAAAAATACGAGGAGCAGAAACAAGTCTTGGACCTGAAATGAAGTCAACAGGTGAATGTCTTGGTATTGCAAAGACCTTTAATGAGGCACTGTATAAGGCATTCCTTGGAGCAGGTGTTGTACTTCCAAAGCATAAGAAAATAATTATTTCAGTTAAGGATGCAGACAAGCAGGAAGTTGTTCCACTTGCCCAGCGTTTTGAAAAATTAGGATATGAAGTATATGCTACAAGAACTACAGCAGAGGTTCTTCGTGAAAACGGAGTAAATGCAATAAAGGTTAATAAGATACATCAGGAAGCACCAACAGTAATGGATTTGCTTCTTGAACATAAGATTGATATTGTAATTGATACACCTACTCAGGGAAGAGATAAGAGCCGTGACGGTTTCCTTATTAGAAGAACATCTATAGAAACCGGTGTAAACTGTTTTACAAGCTTAGATACGGTGGATGCTTTACTTACAAGCTTAGAAAGCGATGCAAAGGAAAATCTTACATTAGTAGATATAGCTACATTGTAATTAAAATGGCATAGAAAAATGACTGTCTCACACGGCAGTCATTTTTACTGTGGTTTTGTATACAGGTAATAACATTATACTTGCATAATAATAGAAAATAACTTATGCTAGTAGTATATGTGGTAAATTGAAAAGGGTTTATACCACAATATAATTTGCATTTTAGCAGATAACAGGAGGAAGATAATGGATTATAATAAGGCTAAAGAGTTACTTGAAAAATATGGACAGGAACAGTTATTAAGGTACTATGATGAATTAAATGATGACCGGAAGGCATCACTTTTAAAGCAGATTGAAGGAATTGATTTTAGTCTTCTTGATTTAATTAAAGAAAATTCAGAGGCAAAGAAGGGTGTTATTACACCTCTTGATTCAGCAGTAACCATTGAAGATATAGAAAAGAATAAAGAAAAATATACCAACATCGGTATTTCAGCTATTAAAGAAGGAAAGGTAGGAGCACTTCTTTTAGCAGGTGGTATGGGTACAAGACTTGGTTCAGACAAGCCAAAGGGAATGTACAATATAGGACTTACTAAGGATGTTTACATTTTTGAAATGTTAATTAATAACCTTATGGATGTTGTAAACCAGTCAGGCACATGGGTTCCTCTCTACATTATGACCAGTGAGAAGAACAATGATGACACAATTAAATTCTTTGAAGAAAAGAATTATTTTGGTTACAACAAGGATTATGTTGATTTCTTTGTTCAGGAAATGGCACCGGCAGCATCCTTTGAAGGAAAGATTTACTTAGAGGATAAGGATAGAGTGTCTACATCACCAAACGGCAACGGCGGATGGTTTATTTCATTTGTAAATGCAGGACTTGCAAAGAAGGCTAAAGAAGCAGGTGTTGAATACATTAACGTATTTGCTGTTGACAATGTATGTCAGAGAATGGCTGATCCATGCTTTGTAGGTGCAATGATTGACGGTGGATACCGCTCAGCTTCAAAGGTTGTATCAAAGGCTACACCGGAAGAAAAAGTAGGTGTTTTATGCTTAGAAGACGGAAAGCCATCTATTGTAGAATACTATGAACTTACAGAAGAAATGAGATACCAGAAGAAAGAGGATGGAGATTTAGCATATAAGTATGGTGTTATTTTAAACTATCTCTTTAACATGGAAGATTTGGAAAAGAACCTTAACAGCAATTTAGTAGTTCATGTTGTAAAGAAGAAGGTTCCATATATAAATGAAGCAGGCGAAAAGATTAAGCCGGAAACAGAAAACGGATATAAATTTGAAACATTGGTTCTTGATATGGTTCATATGATGGATAACTGTTTAGCCTATGAAGTAGTAAGAGAAAAAGAATTTGCACCAATTAAGAACAAGACAGGAGTGGATTCAGTAGATTCTGCAAGAGAACTTTTGAAATTAAATGGAGTAGAATTATAATTTCACCGGAAAAGTTATTGTCCCGGTGAAAAATGTTAATATGTTTACCAGAATTAGAAGACGGAGTTAATAACCATGAAAAAAATACTTGAACTTATTACGGAAGAAATTAAAAAGGCATTTGAAGAATGTCAGTACGACAAAAAGTTAGGAAAAGTTGTTGTATCAAACAGACCTGACTTATGTCAGTACCAGTGTAATGGTGCTATGGCAGGTGCTAAGTTATACCATAAGGCACCTATTATGATAGCCAATGATGTTGTGGAAAAAATTAAGGAAAGCAAAATGTTCTCTTTAGTGGAAGCAGTTAATCCCGGTTTCATTAATATGAACTTAAATAATGAATTTGTTGCGCAGTACCTTAATGAAATGAAAAATGCACAGAAATTAGGCTGTGAAAATGAAAAGGAACAGACTATTGTTGTGGACTACGGTGGAGCTAATGTGGCAAAACCTCTTCATATAGGACATCTTCGTTCAGCAGTAATTGGTGAAAGTGTAAAAAGAATAACCAGATATATGGGAAATAAGGTTATAGGTGATGTTCATTTAGGAGACTGGGGTCTTCAAATGGGGCTTATAATTACAGAGCTTAAATGCAGAAAGCCGGATCTAGTATATTTTGATGAAAATTATACAGGGGAATATCCAAAAGAAGCACCTTTTGACATAACAGAGCTGGAGGAAATTTATCCTTGTGCCAGCAAAAAATCAAAGGAAGATGAAGCTTTTAAGGAAGAAGCTCATGAAGCTACTTTAAAGCTCCAGACAGGTTACGCACCGTACACAGCTATCTGGAAGCATATAATGGAAATTTCAAAGGCAGATTTAAAAAAGAATTATGATAATCTTGATGTGGAATTTGACTTATGGAAAGGTGAAAGTGATGCCCAGCCGTATATTCCGGGTCTAATTCAGGATTTAATTGACAAAGGTCTTGCATATGAAAGTCAGGGAGCTTTGGTTGTAGATATAGCAGAGGAAGGAGACAGCAAGGAACTTCCACCGTGCATCGTAAGAAAATCAGACGGAGCAGCACTTTATGCTACTTCTGATATTGCAACTTTAGTTCAAAGGGAACAGGATTTTCATCCTGACAAATATGTTTATTTAGCAGATAAGAGACAGGATTTACACTATACACAGTTCTTCCGCGTTGCAAAGAAGGCAGGAATTGTAAAGCCTGAAACAGAGCTTATATTTATTGGATTTGGTACTATGAACGGAAAGGACGGAAAGCCGTTTAAAACAAGAGAAGGTGGCGTAATGCGTCTTGAAAACCTCATAGCCCAGATTAATGATGCAGTTTATAACAAAATCATGGAAAACCGTTCAGTTAGTGAAGAAGAGGCAAAGGAAACTGCAAGAATAGTAGGACTTGCCGCTCTTAAGTATGGTGATTTGTCTAACCAGGCATCTAAGGATTATATTTTTGATATAGACCGTTTTGCATCCTTTGAAGGAAATACCGGACCATATGTTTTGTATACAATTGTCCGTATTAAGTCTATTATTGAAAAGTATAAGGCTGAAAATGGAAATATAAGTGATTTAACAATTAAGGCTTATGACAATCCGGAACAGATTCAGTTAATGCTTGAAATAGCAAAGGCAAACGAAGTTATTGAAAATGCAGCTAAGGAATTGGCGCCTCATAAGATTTGTTCATATGTTTATGATTTATCTAACGCATTTAACAGATTTTATCATGGAACAAAGATTTTAGCAGAAGAAGATGGTGATAAGAAGGCATCTTATATTGCTCTTATTACCCTTACAAAGGAAGTTCTTGAAACATGTATAGATTTACTTGGATTTAAGGCACCGGATAGAATGTAAATATTAATTTGTAATAAAAATATCCCAATGGAAATTAGTGAAAACACAAAATCCATTGGGATGTTTTTATAAGTTTAAACTACTGTGCTGTTGTTTCTTCAGCAGTAGTTTCTTCTACAGTTGTAGATTCTTCAGCAGTAGCTTTCTCAGATGTAGTTTCTGATGATGCAGTAGTTGTATCAACGGAAGTATCACCTTTGACATTCTTGTCGCCGTTCTGTATTAATTTGCTTCTAAGGCTTTCTAATTCAGACTGGCTAAGCTCAACGTGAGTTGTAGCAACAGGTGGTGTATACATACCTGTGGCAACTGCTATTGAATAGCCGATATATACAACAAAAGCAACACCTACAAGAGTAACAATGGCATAAGATAATATTTTCTTTGCACTGCCTTTCTTTTTGTTATTCTTACGATTGTACTTTTCCTGTTTGTATCGATCAACTTTTGCCTGACTCATTCCTATGTACCTCTCATAATATTTATTATTACTGACACCTATAGTGCCCCATACCTTTTACTAGTATAAAACAAAAATGGTTGTAAAACAAGTGTCATTTGAGATATAATGATTGTTACGTGATTAAATTAACAGGATGGATTTATTATGAAAACCTATGATGTGATTATTTTTGATTTAGACGGAACTCTTAGTGATTCAGGAGAAGGAATTACTAAATCGGCCCAGTATGCATTGTCTAAGTTTGGCATAAATAAGGAACCTGATGATTTGAAGCATTTTGTAGGACCACCTCTTAAGGAAGAGTTTAAAAATGCTTATAATTTTTCAGATGAGGATGCTGCTAAAGCAGTGGAATATTACAGAGAAAGATATAAACCTATAGGCATATATGAAACTTCGTTATACAAGGATGGAGACATTATGCTTAAAAGATTAAAGGATGCAGGAAAGTATCTGGCCATTGCCACATCTAAGCCACAGGCTATGGCGGAAGAAGTTTTGAGATATTTAGGAATTTATGATTATTTCGATAAAATTATGGGAGCAGACCTTATAGGACCGAGACAAAGTAAACAGTCAGTGTTAGAGGCTTTATTTAAAAAAATAGAAAATAAAGACAGGTCTAAATATATAATGATTGGTGATACTAAATTTGATATAATCGGTGCTAATTTAATGAAAATTGATTCTTTAGGTGTTTCTTACGGATATGGCAACAAAAAAGAAATGCTTGAGTTAGGAGCACTTAAGGTTTTAGATTCCACGAAAGAAATAGCAGACTTTCTGCTTAATTAAATTACACAGGTATAGAGAGGAGAACAGATGGATAGTAAAAAGAGAGAAAGGGTAACTATAGGTCGTATATGGGGGCTTATTTATCCTATGTTACTGTATTTAGGTGTAACCTTTGCAGTTGAATTTATATTTATGATTGCGGTGGCAGTGCTGGGTATTTCCAGGTATGGAGCTACTGATCAGGCACAATTATATGACTTTATTATGAATGCAACCATGAGTCAGGCTTTGTCAATGACATTGTTAGCAGGACTTGCAACAGCACCGATACTTATATTTATTTATATTCGTGACAATAATAAGGACAGAAGAAATGGTACCTTTGTAAAATATAAGTTAAATAATATTTTGAAATATTTACTTATAATTCCTTTTGGAGTATTTAATATGTTGTGGGCTAACTATTTTGTAGCATTACTTCAGCTTGTAATGCCTAAGTTTATGTTAGAAAGCTACACAGATACCCAGCAGATAATTGAGGGAGGCGGATTTCTGATACAGTTGTTGACAGCGGGAATCGTTGCACCTATTGTAGAGGAACTTATATTCAGAGGTCTTGTATACAGAAGAACGAAAAAAATGACAGGAACCATTGCAGCGGCAATACTTTCAGCTGCATTATTCGGAGTGTTCCATGGCAACTGGGTTCAGGCTCCTTATGCATTTATTATTGGCATAGTGGCAGTGTTTGTGTATGAGAAGTTTAAATCCATTGTGGCACCAATAATGTTGCATATGTCGGCAAATATTTTGTCAGTCCTTATAATGACCATGACATCATCAGATACACCTACAGTAGATAGCTTAAACATTGATACATTATCATATGTTTCATCCCTTATAATTTTCATATTTATAACGGGAGTTTTAGCAGCTGTGTTTGGAGTTATTATATGGAATAAGGTAAACCCGGTGGCAATAAATGCCAAAAAAGAAAATGAGATTTAAGGAGAAGAATAATGAAGTTATTAACAGTTACTATACCATGCTATAATTCCAGTGAATATATGGAAAAAAGCATAAGAAGTGCCTTAACAGGAGGCAACAGAGTTGAGATTATCGTGGTAGATGACGGCTCAAGTGATAATACACTGGAGATTGCCAACAAATACCAGAAAAAATTCCCTGACATTATAAAGGTTGTTCATCAGGAAAACGGTGGACATGGAGAAGCAGTAAATACAGGTATTAAAAATGCCACGGGATTATATTTTAAGGTGTTAGACAGTGATGACTGCTTAGGAAAAAAAGCATTAGAGAAGGTGCTGGATTTATTAGAAGATATGGTATCAAAGGATGCAGGTCTTGATATGTTAGTATCTAACTTTATGTATGACAAGCAGGGAACAAAGCACAAGAAAATCATGAAATACAAAAGTGCAATGCCTGTTAACAGAATGTTTGGATGGGATGAATTAAAATTCGGCATGACACAGTATCTTTTAATGCATTCAGTAATTTACCGTACAAAAATATTAAGGGAATGTGGAATGGTCCTTCCGAAGCATACATTTTATGTTGATAATATTTATGTATTCCAGCCACTGCCATATGTAAAGAATATTTATTATTTAGATGTATGTCTTTACAAATACTTTATAGGAAGAGATGATCAGTCTGTTCAGGAATCGATTATGATAAAGAGATTAGATCAGCAGTATCGTGTTACCAGATTAATGCTTGAAATTTACAATAACTCAAAAATTGACCATGAAAACATTGATAAGGCAATGGTTCATTATTTTGATATGATGATGTGTGTATCCTCTATATTATCTATCAGGGAAGGTTCAAAGCAAAGACTTGATGATAAGGAAAAATTGTGGAAGGATGTTAAGGAAAGCAACCCTGAACTTTATGAAAAGGTAAGAAAGTCAATATTAGGAAGAACAATGAACTTACCGGGAAAGGCAGGACGACAGATTTCAGTTATAGGATATAAGATTGCAAACAAGTTTGTAGGATTTAACTAAAAAATAAAGGGAAAGCACAAAAAACGTGCCTTCCCTTATTTTTTTCTTCTTTTATTAAGAAAATATAAAACCTGATGCTGATGTGGGTCTTTAACCACAGGAGCAGGAAAATCTACATTTCTAAACCACCATTTAAATACCACAAAATACAATACCGTTGCTAAAAGAATACCGCATATAACATCAATTACCGAATGCTGTTTTAAAAACATGGTAGATAAGCATATCAGTACAGATAGTATAAGGGACAGATGTTTAATTGTCTGTCGCGGTATCAGCTCCTTCATATGAGGGCTTTTAACCAGACATATATGAGTTGCTATTGTGGCAAAAACATGTATGCTTGGACATACATTGGTTGGTGTATCCTTATCATATAAAAAATGTACCAAATCAATTAATATATTGCTTCTGGACACATTATCCAGTCTAAGTTCAAGACCGTTGGGATAAAGGGTACATACCAAAAGTGCAATTGTCATTCCCGTAAATTCATATGCACAAATTCTGTAAAATTCGTTTTTGGAATGATAAAACAGAAAAACGAAAACTGCCGGAACATATAAAAACCATAACAAATACGGTATAACGAACCATTCACAAAAAGGAATCATGTCATCTAGGGGACAATGTAAAATATGTAGTCCCGGGTAATCTGCCGAAATATTCTTTTCTAACATAATAAACCAGGGCATATAGATGAACACGTACATAACCGGCCATATGTGCTTATATTTACGAAGTTCTTTCTTTAATTTAATCATAAGAAACCTTCTGTTTTTTATTTGTAATTCAGAGTATAAATCAGTGCCAACTCTCTATTTTTTTTACACAAAATAAAATTATCTGTTAAAATAAGTATGTGTGTAAAAAAGTACATACAACGGAAAGTATAACATTGTAAAAATGAAAAATAAAGAGGTATTTAGTTAAAATACAAAGTTATACACAATATATTATATGACCAAAATGGAAGGAAATGTTAAAGATGAACATAAACGGGATTATTGCAGAAGAATTAAAAGTAAAATTATGGCAGGTTGAGGCAGCAGTGAAATTAATAGATGAAGGAAATACAATTCCCTTTATTGCAAGATACAGAAAACCGGTTACGGGAGAATTAAATGACGAACAGCTAAGAGATTTAGATGAAAGATTGAAATATCTTAGAAATTTAGAGGAAAAGAAAAACACAGTTATTGCTTCCATTGAGGAACAGGGAAAAATGACTCCTGAACTTTTGAAAAAAATAGAAAAGGCTATGACAATAGTTGAAGTGGATGACATATACAGACCCTACAGACCAAAACGAAAAACAAGAGCCACGGAAGCTAAAGCTAAGGGATTAGAACCTTTGGCAATGATTTTTATGGCACAGATAAGCAGTAAAACTCCCCAGAAAGAGGCACAGGCTTTTGTAAATAAAGAAAAAGGTGTGGAAACCGTTGATGATGCAATTCAGGGAGCAAAGGATATTATTGCAGAATCAGTTTCAGATAATGCAGAGTTTAGGGATGCCATTAGAAATACAGTAATGAAACATGGGGAAATAGTGTCTGTTGCTAAAAATCCGGAAGAAAAAACACCATATGAAAATTATTACGATTATGTTGAGGGAGTAAATAAAATACCAGGACATAGAATACTGGCAATTAACCGCGGAGAAAAGGAAAAGGTATTAAATGTTAAGGTTGAAATGCCTGATGAAAATATAATAAAGGCATTAAATAAGGCGGTTATAACAAAACAGTCTGATTTTACACAGGTTATAAAGGACGCAGTGGAAGATGGTTACAAGCGTCTTATAAAGCCGGCAATTGAGCGTGAAGTAAGAAACAGCCTGACGGAAAAAGCAGAAGATGGGGCAATTGATGTATTTGGTGAGAACTTAAAGCAATTGCTTATGCAGCCGCCTATTATTGGAAAAAATGTTTTAGGATGGGACCCGGCATTTAGAACCGGTTGTAAGCTGGCAGTGGTTGATACTACAGGAAAGGTATTATACACTACAGTTATTTTCCCTACAGCACCGCAAAATAAGGTGGAAGAATCAAAGAAAGCTGTTCTTGATATAATAAAAAAATATAATGTTAGTCTTATATCCCTTGGAAATGGAACAGCATCAAGGGAATCAGAGGCAATTATTGTGGATATTATTAAGGAATGTCCTACAAAGGTAGAATATGTTATTGTAAATGAGGCGGGAGCCTCCGTATATTCTGCCAGTAAACTGGCAACAGAAGAATTTCCAAATTTTGATGTAGGTCAAAGAAGTGCCACATCTATGGCAAGAAGATTGCAGGATCCTTTGGCTGAGCTGGTTAAAATTGAGCCAAAGGCTATAGGTGTAGGGCAGTATCAGCATGACATGAACCAGAAAAAGTTAGAAGAAACTCTTGGAAACGTAGTGGAGGATTGTGTCAACAGTGTTGGTGTTGATTTAAATACTGCATCAGCTCCCCTTTTGGAATATATTTCAGGAATAAACAAAACTCTGGCAAAAAATATTGTGGAATATAGAGAAGAAAACGGACAGTTTAACAGCAGAAAGGAATTGCTTAAGGTTTCAAAATTAGGCCCAAAGGCATTTGAACAGTGTGCGGGATTTATGAGAATAAGAGACGGCATAGAACCTTTAGATTACACAAGTGTTCATCCTGAAAGCTATGCTGCCGCAAAGAAGCTTCTTAAGAAATATGGATATACTACATCAGATATTATATCCGGACAGGTGAAAATCTCAAAGGATGTTAAGGATTATAATAGTGTGGCTGAAGAAATAGGAACAGATAAAATCACTCTTAAGGATATGATATTGGAAATGGAACGCCCTGCAAGGGATCCAAGAGATGAAATGCCAAAGCCGATACTAAAAAGCGATGTATTAGACTTTGATGATTTAAAGGAAGGTATGGAATTAAAGGGAACAGTGAGAAACGTTATTGATTTTGGTGCCTTTGTAGATATAGGAGTTCATCAGGACGGACTTGTTCATATATCAGAAATGAGTGATAAATATATAAAACATCCATTGGATGTAGTGTCTGTCGGTGATGTGGTAAATGTAAGGGTATTAAGTGTTGATAAAGAGAGGAAGAGAATACAATTGTCAATGAAATTTTAAAAAAATAAAAAAAGTGCTTGACAATAATTGGATAAACGTATATATTAATAAGGCAGTTTGAATTCTGTATGGGATCTTAGCTCAGCTGGGAGAGCATCTGCCTTACAAGCAGGGGGTCACAGGTTCGAGCCCTGTAGGTCCCATTCATTTTCAAAAGATGCGAATTTAATATTTGGCGAGATAGCTCAGTTGGCTAGAGCACACGGTTCATACCCGTGGTGTCGAGGGTTCGAATCCCCCTCTCGCTATTAGATGAGAAAGTACCGAATAGTCGGTACTTTTTTCTTTATAATAATTAGAAACTGTGGTATACTAACTATTCGGGTATTACCCTATGGAGGTACACATGAGAATAGGAATGGGATATGATGTCCATAAGCTGGTTGAAGATAGAAAATTAATATTAGGAGGAGTTGATATTCCATACGAAAAAGGTTTGTTAGGACATTCAGATGCAGATGTGGTAGTTCATGCCATAATGGATGCTCTGTTAGGAGCTGCAGCATTAGGGGATATAGGAAAGCATTTTCCCGATACGGATGACAGATATAAGGGAATATCAAGCATTAAACTTTTACATCACGTAGGGGAATTGTTAAGAGAGAATAATTTTAAGATTGGAAATATAGATGCAACAATAATTTGCCAGAAACCAAAGCTTGCACCTTTTAGGGATGAAATGGTAAAAAATGTTGCCAAAGCATTAAATATCGAAGAAAGCAGAGTATGTATTAAAGCCACAACTGAGGAAGGATTGGGATTTACAGGTGAAGGTCTTGGAATATCCTCACAGGCTATAGCTTTATTAGAAGAAGGTTTAAATGAAAACGTATAATTTAAAAACTATTAAAGTTGAAGATTATAAATTACTTGATAAATATTACAGAATGAGAAGACCTCAGGCAGCAGACAGCAATCTTTTGGATTTATATCTATGGGAGAATTGTTACCCTACTAAGTATTTTACTACCGACAAAGGACTTATGTGGGTGGCGAAAAGCGAGGATGGACAGTTTTATTCAGCCATTCCCTGTTGCAGAAATGAGGATTTAAGGGAGTGTTTTTTAGAAACTCAGGAGTATTTTAATAATTGCCTGAAAAAGAAACTAACTATGTATGTGGTGGATAAAGAGGCAGTGGAGATTCTTGATTTACCTAAGGATGAATACGTGGTAGTCCCTGATAGGACATATTTTGATTATATATATGATGCTGAAAAATTAAGAACTTTCAGCGGTAAAAAATATCATGGCAAGAAAAATCATTTAAATGCTTTTAAAAGGGATTATGAGGGACGATATGAGTTTAAAATATTAACTAAAAATAACGAAAAAGAGATTCTTGATTTTATTGATAAATGGAAAATAACCAAGGAGCATTCACAGGAGCATGAATTTATTGATAGTGAAGCAAAGGGTGTAAAGTTTTTATTGGATAATGAGGAATATCTGGATTATAAGATGGCAGGTGTCTACATTGATGGCGAATTAAAGGCGTTTACCATTGGAAATTATTATAAAGAAGAGGACATGGTGTATATACCGGTGGAAAAAGCCGACCATAACATAAGAGGATTGTATCAGTATATATGTAGCGAGTTTTTAAAGGAAGTTTTCCCCATGGCAGGAAAAGTAAACCGCGAGGATGATATGGGACTTGATGGACTAAGAAAGTCAAAGGAGTCATATAATCCTATATATATGATTGAAAAATATACTATAATTCAAAAATAAGAGAGAGTTATTAATATGATTAGATTGTTGGAAAGTTTTGAGAAACTAAATATCAGACCCCTTTATGAACATTGTTTCAGTGAGGATGGAAAAGAATTTACTGATTATTATTTTTCAAAGTGTCTGCCACATAATGAAGTGGTGGTAAATGAGCAGGATGGGAAAATTGTGTATGCACTTCACCTTATCCCTAAAAATCTGGTTGTGGGTTCCCTTAAGACCAATGTAATGTATATATACGCAGTGGGGACATTTGCAGGCTACAGGAACAAAGGTTATATGCACGAAATCTTCAATGAAGTTTTAAAGAAAATGTACGAAAACATGGATGCATTTACTTATCTTATTCCATCAGATGAAAATAATGCCGCCATATATGAGAGATTTGGCTTTAATTATGTTATGGACAAATTTGAGATAACTCCTACGGAGCATAGGAGGAAGGCAACTCATTCACTTATATTAAGAAAGGCAGATAACAGTGATTTGGTGAAATTATCAATTTTTGCCCAGTCAACAGCCTATAATAAGTATAGCGTGGTAGTGTCAAAGGATGTGGAGTATTTCAAAAGAATAAAAGAACTTATAGATGTTGAAGGCGGACATATTGACATATACGTGGAAAATAAAGTTATTGTGGGATATAGAATATGGATTGACCATGAAATATTTGAGGAAGTTTTAGATAGCAGCATACAATCTTTAAGTTGGGAAAGTGATGTAAGAAAGCCATATGTTATGGCAAGAATAATAAATATAAGAAAAACCCTAAGGATGTTTGAATTTAAAAACATAGATGAGATTGTGTTTAAAATAACAGATCCTATTTTAGATGAGAATAACGGTTATTTTGTTATGACACAAAAACATGGAAGTATAAAATTAGAAAAGAAGTCTGAAAAGGATATAGAGGGTGAGCCTGATTTTGACATAGGAATAGGCGAACTTACTGCACATATATTTGGGTATAAGTTGATTCCGGGATTGCCGGCAGTATGTAGAAAAGACAGCTTTTTTATAAATGATTACGTTTAATGGATAAGGAGTACAAAATGAAGATTTATAACACATTATCGAGAAAAAAAGAAGAATTTGTTCCTATAGAGGAAGGTAAGGTAAGAATGTATGTATGTGGACCTACAGTGTATAATCTTATACACATAGGAAACGCAAGACCTATGATTATATTTGATACTTTCAGAAGATATTTAGAGTATAAGGGATATGAGGTTAATTATGTTTCTAACTTCACCGATGTAGATGATAAAATCATTAAAAAGGCAATTGAAGAGGGAAGCACCGCTGAGGAAGTATCCCAGAGATATATAAAAGAATGTAAAAAAGATATGGCAGGAATGAATGTTAAACCTGCTACAACACATCCACTTGCCACTCAGGAAATTGATGGCATGATTGATATGATTAAAACGTTAATTGACAAGGGTTACGCATATGATTCTAACGGAACTGTTTATTACAGAACAAGAAAGTTTAGTGATTACGGAAAATTATCAAAGAAGAATATAGATGATTTAGAGGCAGGACACAGAGATATTAAGGTAGCAGGAGAGGAATCAAAGGAAGATCCTTTAGACTTTGTTTTGTGGAAGCCAAAGAAAGAGGGAGAGCCGGCATGGCCATCACCTTGGAGTGAGGGAAGACCGGGATGGCATATTGAGTGTTCAGTAATGTCTAAAAAGTATTTAGGAGACGAAATAGATATCCATGCAGGTGGTGAGGATTTGATTTTCCCACATCATGAAAATGAAATTGCCCAAAGCGAGGCAGCTAACGGATGTTGCTTTTCAAAATACTGGATGCACAATGGATTTTTAAATATTGACAATAAAAAAATGTCAAAATCTCTTGGAAATTTCTTTACAGTAAGAGATATTGCAGAAAAATATGACTTGCAGGTACTTAGATTTTTCATGCTTAGCGCCCATTATAGAAGTCCCCTTAACTTTAGCGATTCATTAATGGAAGCAGCAAAGAATGGATTAGAGAGAATAGTAACTGCCGGAGAAAAAATCAGGGAAGTTATGTCTAATGGAAAAGCTGGTGCTATTTCTCAGGAAGAAGAGAAACTGTTAAATGATGCAAAGGTATTTGTAACTAAGTTTGAAGATGCAATGGATGATGATTGCAATACGGCAAACGCCATTACAGCAGTATTTGAGCTTGTAAAATTTTCTAACAGTAATTTAGGTGATAATTCATCCAAAAAATTTGCCAAGTCATTATATGATGTATTAAGCAGGCTTTGTGATGTTCTTGGAATCATCCTTGAAAAGGAAGAAAAGGAAGTAGGGGATGAGGGCTACATTGAAGAAATGATTGCAAAACGTGCCCAGGCTAAAAAAGACAGAGATTTTGCATTAGCAGACAGCATACGTGATGAACTGGCAGCTAAGGGAATTATCCTTAAGGATACAAGAGAAGGAACAAAGTGGAGCAGAAGTTAGGAAATATATGATGGAACCGGATTTGTTTGGAATAATTAGAAAGAAGATGGAGTTAAAGGAGATTAATGTAAATGATTATTCTCCTTTGACCCTTGCCTATATTGGAGATGGCATTTACGAAATTGTAGTAAGAACCATTATTGTAGATGAGGCTAACAGACAGGTAAACAAAATACATAAGGCATCTTCCCAACTGGTAAAGGCACAAAGTCAGGCAAAAATGATTCATTTAATAATGGATATGCTGACAGAAGAGGAAAAGTCCATATATAAAAGAGGGCGTAACGCAAAGGCTGTTACAAGAGCAAAAAATGCCTCTATGTCAGATTACAGGGTAGCAACGGGATTTGAAGCTCTTATGGGCTGGCTTTATTTAAGTGGACAGTCAGACAGAATGATGGAGCTTATGAAAACCGGTATAGAACTTTTTAAGCAGGATAATATTAAAGAAGTATAAAGAGGTTATAATGAGATACGAGGAATTTGTAATAGAGGGAAGAAATGCCGTAATTGAGGCTTTTCGCGCAGGTAAAACCATAGACAAGCTTTTTGTTTTAGAGCATTGTAAGGAAGGCTCTATGAATACGGTGCTTAGGGAGGCCAAAAAGCAGGGTACTGTTATTAACTATGTAAAAAGAGAAAGACTTGACCAGATGTCAGAAACAGGAAAACATCAGGGAGTCATTGCATATATTGCAGCTTACGAATACGGGTCAGTTGAGGATATTTTAAAAAAGGCAGAGGATAAAGGTGAGCAGCCTTTTGTTATTATTTTAGATGATATTGAAGACCCGCATAACTTAGGGGCAATTATAAGAACAGCTAATTTAGCAGGGGCTCACGGAGTTATTATTCCAAAACACAGGGCATCAGGGCTTACGGCAACAGTAGTTAAGGCATCAGCAGGAGCCATTAATTATACCCCGGTAGCAAAGGTTACAAATATTTCTAAAACCATTGAGGAACTTAAAGAAAAGGGATTGTGGTTTGTGTGTGCAGATATGGATGGCACAACAATGTACGACCTTGATTTAAAGGGACCAATAGGCCTGGTAATAGGAAACGAGGGAAAAGGTGTAAGCCGCCTTGTAAAGGAAAAATGTGATTTTATTGCAAAGGTGCCAATGTTTGGGGATATCGATTCTCTTAATGCTTCGGTAGCAGCAGGGGTTTTGGCATATGAAATAGTGAGACAGAGATTAAAATAAATAATTAAAAAAGCATCATAGAAATATGGTGCATTTTTAATACAATTATTGGAGGATAACATATGATTAGATTTGCAACAATAGGTACAAATTTTGTGGTTGAATGGTTTTTAAAATGTGCGGCACAGGTAGAGGGGCTGCAATATAACGGAACATATTCCAGAAACATTGAAAAAGCAGAAAAATTTGCCAAAGAGCATAATGGAAATCTTATTTTTGGTAATTTAGAAGAATTAGCAAAATCAAAGGATGTAGATGCGGTATATATTGCAAGTCCTAATTCTTTGCATTATGAACAGGCACGGCTTATGATAAAAAACAAAAAACATGTAATGATAGAAAAGACCATTACCAGCAATTTAAGAGAACTTAATGAGTTATGCCGGTTAGCTAAAGAGAACAATGTGGTTATAATGGAAGCCATGCGTTCAGTGTATTCACCGGGATTTTTGGCAATAAAAGATGCAATGAAAAAGATAGAGCCTGTAAGAAGAGTGGAGTTTCGGTATTGCCAGTATTCATCCAGGTACGATAAATACAAGAACGGAATAATTGAAAATGCCTTTAATCCGTCATTTTCTAATGGAGCATTAATGGATATTGGAGTATATTGCGTCCATCCGTTAGTAAAATTATTTGGATTGCCGGATGAAATAAAGGCAACAGCTACCATGCTTCCTGACAGTATAGACGGTCAGGGGACAATAACCTGTGCATATGACGGTATGATAGCAGATATTTCCTATTCCAAGATTACCAATGGAAGACTTCCAAGCCAGATTCAGGGAGAAAAAGGAACTATATTGATAGAGGACATACCAAATCCGAGAAAAATCAAAATAATATATAATGATGGTTATGAAGAAAACATAGAGAATATTCCATGTAAGGATTTGAATTTGGAATATGAGGCAGAAGAATGGGCAGAACTTATTAATAAAGGTGAGTTTACTGACAAACATATAAAGTATTCCGTAATGTGCATTAAGGTTATGGATGAAGCAAGAAGACAGCAAAATATTGTATTCCCTGCAGATAAATAAAGGATAGAATTTATACTTTCAGCACTGGCGTCATATAATTAAGTAAATATATTTTCAGGAATAGGGTATGATTAAAAAAATATTAAAAGGCGAAAGAGGCAGCGGGTTAAAAGGAATACTGTTTATTATTGGTATTTTTGCCATAGCTTTCTTTGCCGGAGAAGGCGTGGGGCTGGTAAAAGAAAAGGTTTTACCTGCTAGTAATGTTATTGAAAATGGTGAAAACTGGGGACTGGGATTTGGAGAAAGTGGAACTCAGCCTACGGGAACGGAATCACCGGAGGTTATGAAAAAATATAATGCCTTCTATATAGGAAGCGGGGATAAAAAAGAAATATATTTAACCTTTGACTGTGGATACGAGAATGGAAACACGCCTGCTATTTTAGATGCATTAAAAAAGCATAAAGTAAAGGCAACTTTCTTTGTGGTAGGCCATTTTTTAAAGGAAAACGAAGATTTAGTTAAAAGGATGGTGAAAGAAGGGCATACTGTAGGAAATCATACATATAATCATCCAAATATCATAGGAATGGACAAAGAAAAGTTCTCAAATGAAGTAGGGCAGGTAGAGGAACTGTACAAAAGCATAACAGGGAAAAATATGACTAAGTATTATAGACCTCCCCAGGGAAAATACAATACGGATAATTTGAAAATGGCTCAGGAAATGGGGTACAAAACATTTTTCTGGAGTTTAGCATATGTAGACTGGAACAAAGATTCCCAGCCGACTAAAGAAGAGGCATTTGATAAATTGTTATCAAGGATACATCCGGGGGCAATTGTTTTATTACATAACACATCAAAAACAAATGGGGAAATATTAGATGAATTACTTAGCAAATGGGAAGAAATGGGGTATACTTTCGGAGTGTTAAAGAATTTGAAATAATAAGCAGATTTTTTCGTTTATAGGATTACAGGTAAAAATATATGTGCTATAATATTAAGCGGTGTGAAATAAAATTCCCCAATGTACAAATTAACCCACAATAGTGGAAAACAAGAGATAGGAGATTGTGAATATGAAAAGAATGGCGAAGAAAGCCATGGCATTGACCCTTGCAATGTGTTTGACATGTACGGCAGTGCCAACTATGGCAAATCAAAGTTTGAAAGTAACCAAAGAGAAAAAAGCAGTAAAGAGCAGCAGAAATTATGTTGAAGGTCAGGCTATTGTTATGTATGGAAACACTAAAACGTCAACAAGAAGTGCCGGCAGCAACATTGCAGATGATGATATGGAAGTTGTAGAAACATATGTTTTTAATTCAGATACATCAGTTAATGCAAAATCGGCTGACAAGGTTAGTGACAATGGATTTTCAGTGTCATTAGTTAAGTCTGATAAGTATAGTACCAAGGAATTAATTAGTATCTTAAAAAGGAAAAGTAACGTTAAATATGCTGAACCAAATTATAAAATAAAAGCATCAGACTACAATGACAGTTACTATAAGTATTTGTGGGGACTTGACAATAAGGGACAGAATAACGGTACAGAGGGCATTGATGTAAATGCAGACACACCATTGTTAGATAATAAGGACAATAAGGAAAGAGTAATTGCAATAGTTGATACCGGTATTAATTACCAACATGAAGATTTAAAAGATATTGTTTGGAATAATCCTTATAACAACAGAAAATTATATGGTGAGCACGGCTATGATTTTGTTAATTATGACACAGACCCTATGGATGATAACGGTCATGGTTCACATTGTGCCGGAATTGCGGCAGGAAAATCAAATAATGGAGTTGGAATTGCCGGAATTGCTAAAAGTAACAATATAAAAGTAATGGCACTTAAAATTCTCAATGAAGAAGGCAGCGGAAGTGGAATGGGTGCCATAGGAGCGTACAATTATATTTACAAGGCACAGCAGTTAGGTGTAAATGTAGTAGCTGTAAATAATTCCTGGGGTGGCTCAGCAGATGAAGAAGATGAAATTATAAAAAATCTTATTGAGCTTGTAGGAAAGAAAGGTGCTATATCTGTATGTGCAGCAGGAAATGACAACTCTGATAATGATAAAAATTTAATGGATAACTATCCTTCAACAATAGACAGCCCATATATCATTTCTGTTGCAGCGTCGAATGAAAAAGATGAATTGGCAGGATTTTCAAACTATGGAACTGAATCGGTAGATATAGCTGCTCCGGGAACTGATATATTATCAACAGTTTCATATAATTGCTTTAATCCGGGAATATATGATAACAAAGATAAATTATGTAGTACATATGTTAATTTTGATAATGAAAGCATTTTGAATGTTTTTAATGAAGAAGGAAAGATGGTAGCTACGCCTGAAAATAATGAAGTGGCTTACGGAACATTAAGTGAATCTGATGGAACTATGAATGTATCAACTACAAATAGTGAGTATTTTGGAGAAAAGTCTTATAACAACAAATCACTTAAATGGGAAATAAAAGGTGCACAGAAAGATGGAATGTATTTTATGTGCCTTCCATATACAATGAAGTCATCAGATACAGGTACATCAGCCAGTGTTATGGTTAAGGTAAGTGGTCCAAAGGCAACAAATGATGACTGGTTAGTTGGTAACGATTCGGTAATTTATGCCATAGATTGTAAATTAGACAAAAACGGAAAAGTGGATATAAGTGATTTAGATACTCTTGAAGATGGAGTGTTTGCCAGTGCTTATATAGATGAAAACGGTAATTACTGGTCTCATCTTTCAGGAGAGGTATCATCAAAGAGCAAAAAAGATGAACAACATGTAATATTGTTATGTGTTAGCTCATATGAGGAAGGGGATTTTGCTGTTTATGTAGACAATTGGGGCATAAGCAGGGAAAATGTATCACCGGATGAATTTGGTATGTATGATTATTACAATGGAACATCTATGGCTACTCCATATGTTACAGGTGCTGTTGCAGCAGTGGCTAATGCATATACAAATGAAAATGCTCTTCAGATAAAGGCAAGAATTTTAGGAAGCACAAGAAATAACGATAATTTCAAGGGAAAAATATCAACAGGTGGTGCACTTGATTTATCTAAAATAGGAAAACCGGGCATGACTATAGATAAGGTTTTACTTAATGGCAAAAAACAGATAGAAATATCAGGATATTATACTGACAATGCTGAGGTATATATTAATGATAAGAAAATAAATGTAATTTATAACAATGGTAAAACAATTGTTGTTGATGGTAAATCATATCAGAATAAGTCATTAAAGGTAAAACTGATTAAAGGTGACCGAACCTATGAAAAAGAGTGCTTCTTTGCTACCGGCAGTGCTTTTACTAAAGGCCCGTCTGTGGAGGCGGATTTAAATGGCGGACAAATGATTTCTAATGGCGGAAATTTGGTTTATATTGACAGCACAGGTTCAGTGTCAGTAGGGATGACGTATAAAGATGATGAGACAGGCAAGGACGAATTTTTCTGGAGGGGTGGTGGATTTACATTTACACCGGATGTTTTCGGAAAAGAATATGAGAATGTTGCAGATGCTAATGTTTATAGTGAAACAGATTATGTATGCTCTAATGGAGTTGTGTACGGCTGTATAACGCTTGATCAAGGGTTCGCACAAAATACCATTTTATCATATTATGATGATGAAAAAGGTTGGAAAAAGCTTGCTAATATGCCTAAGGAAAAAGAAGAATTAAGTGGCGTTATACTGGCTGCATATAATGGTGAACTATATTTAATGGGTGGTGTTGATGAAAATGATAATTTTTCAAAAACTGTAATGAAGTATTCGACAACGTCTAAAAAGTGGTCTGTCACAGAGAGTTTATCGGAAGGCAGGGCATACTCAAGGGCTATGCAGGTTGGAAAGAAGCTTATTGTTACATTAGGTTCAGACGGTACAATGAATGCACCTTATAACTTAATATATGATGGAACAAAGTGGACAAAGTCAAAAGCAAATATCGGTAAATCAATTGATACTAAGATAATTGAGGGCAGAAATAAAAAGTTTGCTGTTATAATGGGTGAAATTGGTCTGGTGAAAGGTGGAATTATTTATACAAACCTACGTGTAGATTCATTGGGTGATACCTTCACATATGATATTGCAAAGGATAAGTTTATTACTTCAAAGTATGCACTTAATGCATCAAATCTTGAATTTGATAATTTATATGCCACAACGGCTGGAGATAAATTATACGTTGTATATGGTTTTGCAATGGCTGATGACGACGGTAAAGAATTTGGGTCTAATAAAAGCAAGCTGTCAAATAAAGATTTTTATGATGAAGATGATTATGAGGATGATGCAAAGATATTATGTATTCCGATAGATTCCGGTGCGGTTTATGTTGAAGATACATCTGAGTTTGGTGCTTATGTAGAAGGTACGGGTTATTATCTGCCGGGAGATACAGTTACCTTGAAAGCAGCAGTAATGGATAAGAAACTTAATATAAGCCAGTTCATAGTTAATGGAAAATCTGTTAAGAAGGGCAAAACCGGTTATGTATATACTGCAAGAGCATATGACTTACCGGCAAAAATCACGGCAAGTGTAAAGGCAGAGTATACTGATATATATATAAAACCGGGAAAGACATCCATTACGAAGGCGGTAAGGGCTAAAAACAACAGGAGCATAAAACTTACCCTTAAAAAGGCAGGTACAGCTACCGGATATCAGATTAAGTATTCTACATCAAAGAAATTTGGAAAGAAGGTTACTAAAACTGTTAATACTAAGAAAAATAAGGCTGTAATAAAGAAACTTAATGCTAAAAAAACATATTATATTAAGGCAAGAGCATACCGTAAAACAGGTAAATCAAAGAAATATGGCAGCTGGTCTAAGGTTAAGACAGTTAAGGTAAAGAAGAAATAAGAGGAGAAGTTAATGAGTTACGCAGATAAAGTATTTGTTGATATGTGCAGAGATATTCTTGATAACGGTATAGACACAAAGGGTGAAAAGGTCAGACCAAAGTGGGAGGACGGTACTTTTGCATATACCATAAAGAAATTCGGGGTTGTAAACAGATATGATTTAAAGAAGGAATTTCCGGCAATAACTCTTCGTAAAACAGGTTTCAAAAACTGCTTAGATGAGTTGCTGTGGATATGGCAGAAAAAATCTAACAATGTAAATGATTTAAACAGCCATATATGGGATGCATGGGCTGATGAAAACGGCTCAATAGGTAAGGCATATGGCTACCAGTTAGGTGTTAAGCATCACTATAAGGAAGGCGATATGGATCAGGTAGACAGAGTTCTTTATGATTTAAAGAACAATCCTTACAGCAGACGAATACTTACAAACATTTATGTACATCAGGATTTGTCTGAAATGAATTTATATCCATGTGCATACAGCATGACTTTTAACGTAACGAAAAATAAAGAAACAGGGAAACTTGTATTAAACGGTATGTTAAATCAGCGTTCCCAGGATGTACTTACTGCAAATAACTGGAATGTTTGTCAGTATGCAGCTTTGGTTCACATATTGGCTCAGGTAAATGACATGGAGGTGGGAGAATTTGTCCATGTAATAGCTGATGCTCATATTTATGACAGACATGTTCCTTTAGTTGAGGAATTAATCAGCAGAGAGCAGCATCCGGCACCAAAATTGTGGATAAATCCTGAAATTAAGAATTTCTATGATTTTACGGTAGATGATTTAAAATTAGAAGATTATGTTACAGGTGAACAGATAAAAATACCTGTTGCAGTTTAGGAGGAACAAAATGAATTTAATTGTTGCAGTGGATAAGAATTGGGCTATAGGCTACAAAAATGATTTACTTGTAAGCATACCTGATGATATGAAATTTTTCAGGGAAACAACAACAGGAAAAGTTGTTATTATGGGAAAAAATACATTAGAAAGTTTTCCTAATTCAAAACCATTAAAAAATAGGGTGAACATTGTAATTGCTCTTGAAAAAGATTACAAGGTAGACGGGGCTACAGTGGTTTATTCTATAGAAGAGGCATTAGAGGAAGCTAAAAAATACAATACTGAAGATGTATTTGTAATTGGTGGAGGAAGCATTTATAAACAGATGCTTCCATACTGTGATACTGCATATGTTACTTATGTTAACTATGAATATGCAGCAGACACTTTCATACCTAATTTAGATGAAATGCCGGATGAATGGGAAATGGTTGAAGAAAGTGAAGAAAATACTTATTTCGATTTGGAGTATTATTTCAGAACTTATAAGCGTAAATAATATCAATTGATGTTATAAAAATAGAACCGTAATAAAAAATAGTGATACTTGAAAAATACAAAAAAACAAACAATAATTAAATTAATATATTAAAATATCAATAGGAGGTATTATGAAAAAAGAGTCGATAAAAAAGAAATTTAAAGCAATGATATCTTTTGTTTTGGCGTTAGTGCTATTGGTTCAGCCAATAACTATGCCTAAAGATGTGTATGCATCGGGTAATGTTAAACTTGAAATAAATGGTTTTCAGATAAGTGCAATGTTAGAAGCATTTAGAACCATTTACTCTGTATCGGAAACAGATAAAACAGATGAAATAGGATTGGTATACGGACTTACCGATTCGGTTTCAGAAGATGAAATGATAGTAGGAAGCTCAAATACTACAGTTCATTCATATGCAGCAACACCATTGGGAGAGACAGGCAAAAAGTACAGTTCATTGGATAATGCAAAAAGCTACTGTCTTACAATGGAATTTATAAAAAATGCAGAGTTTTATAAACAGGGCATAAGTGTAAGGGCATATGCTAAATTAAAAGATGGCAGTTATGTTTATAGCAATATAAGCACAATGTCTGTATATGACGTAGCAGGAAAACTTTATAACAGAAATCTTATGAGTAATATGAGAGGTCATGAGTATCTGTATGATAGTATTCTTTCTGTTGTAGACAGTTCATATAAGAAGGTGGATTATATGAACAGAAATACTATTGTTACAGCAGAGGCTGAGGAAAATACTACAGTGGCACCTACTGAGAAACCGACAGAACCGGAGACTACAGCAAAGCCTGAGGAAACAACTACAAAGGCTGAAGTAGATCGTACTACATATAAGAAACCGGGAGTTCAAAGTGAAGGTGCTGATGCTGAGGTGGCATCAAATATTTCCCTTAATAAATATATTGACGGAATTGATACGGAATTTTCATCTACAAAAGGAAATACTTCTAACAATGAAGGAATAAATAATTTGTTTGATGGAAATGTAAATACAAAATTCTTTACAGGGGATGCACCGGTTATTTCCATCGCATGGAAAATGAAACGTGCTACCATAATCAGAAATTACACATTAGTAACAGCAGGTGATGCAGCTACTTATCCACATAGAAATCCATATAAATGGAAATTGTTAGGCTCTGTAAACGGTACTGACTGGGTACAGCTTGATGCAGTGGACAATGGTGGAATAGGTCATGAAAATAACAAAGGATACTCATATGATACTGATGCTCAGAAAGCATGTCAGTTCTTTATGTTAAGAATTGAGAGCAGTGGTGATGATGGAAGGTTGTATTACGGCTCACAGTTGTCAGAAATATACATAAAAGGTGATGTTGTTCAGAAAACAGAAAACATTGGTGTTGATTTAGATGACCATATAAGTGGAATTAACACATCAGCTACAACTGTTGTAGGATATAATGGAAATGAAGGTGTTGAAAATCTTTTTGACGGTGATACATCAACAAAATTATTTACCAATACCGCAACACCATGTTCAATAGCATGGACAATGAAGGAAAGTACGTCATTATATAGTTATACTTTAACAACTGCCAATGATAACGCTACATATAAGAACCGTTCAATGAAATCATGGGTGTTATACGGCTCAAATGATGGAAATAACTGGGATGTAATTGACAGGGTAAATGACAGTGGAATAATGGATGTAAATTATGCTGATTATACATACATTGTAGATAACGTTGGCTCATATAAACATTTTAAATTAACAGTAACAGAAGGATATGGAAATTCATTCCAATTATCGGAAATTAGCTTAAAAGGATGTGCATTATTATTGGAAAATGAGTTCGAAGCTATTTTCACAGGAGATTGGGATAAGGTTACTGCAACAAACTATAAGAAGAACCTTAAGGATTTATTCTATCAGGTTTATCCACGTCAGTATACAAGATGGGGAACAGGTTCAGAACCTAAGAGAATGTTTATAGTAGCAGATAAGGGTTATGACGGAGTTGCATACACTATGGGAAATTCCATTGTAATTTCAGTAGACTGGATGAATTCTAATCCGGTAGGTATAGGATATTTCTCTCACGAGCTTACTCATGCAGTACAGCAGTACGGAAATGTTACATCTTCCGGTCCAGCATGGTGGGTTGAAAATATGGCGAACTATGGTGGATTCCGTTATTACCATTGGGCAACTGAAGACAATGTCCAGGTATACCAGGCAAGTGATACATCCCTTCAGGACTGGGGATATCAGGCATATGGCAATAACAAATGGTTCTTTGCATATATGGATGCAAAATATCCTACAACTAAGTCATCTGACGGAACTGTAAAATTAGGACTTATTGATAGCATAAATAATATGTTAAAGACAAATAAGGGAACAAAGTATGATGATAATCCAAAGGACACATCTACACCATGGAGCAAGCTGGTATATCAGATAACAGGATATGACTGTATTGAGTCACTTCGTCTTAAATATGTGGAAGAATTGAAGAATGGTACATGGGCATTTACAGGATTCAGATATTATCAGGATAACTGGATAACAGAAGGAATAGCAGGTGTTGATAAGCCTACTTATCCTATGATTGGTTCTAAAACTCATGGCTCAAAAAAAGCCGCAAAGCTGGATACAGCTGTTACAAGTGGAACCAACTTGTGTAGTGGAGCGTCAATTCTTCATACATCAGGTCAGACAAATGTAAATGAAGCAGCTGAAAAGTTAATTGACGGAAATCTTGATACGAAATGGTGTTCAAGGAGTTCTTCCGAATCAACATTTAACGGTGTAATGCATTCAGTTAAAATTGACTTAGGAAGTAAGAAGACGTTTAATACATACACAATATACAATACACAAAGCAAAGAAAATTTTGCTAATGCATCAGAGTGGGAAATATTGGTATCAGAGGATGGAAAGACATGGACATCTGTTGATTATCAAAATAACAACAATAATTCGGTTTCATCATATAATATTGGTACACAGACAGCACGTTACGTTCAGATTAAAATATTTAATCCGGGAGATAGTGCAGGTACAATAAGACTATACGAATTCCAGTTGTATAACAAATAAAATATAAAAATACCACCTATAGTCGTATTAATTTAATTAAATATGGCTATAGGGGATTTTTTATTTCATTAAATTAAGCTCATGATAAAGGCGGGCAATTGGAAGTCCCACAACATTATTATAATCTCCATTAATACCTTTTACATATACGGCAAATTGTCCCTGAATACCGTATCCTCCGGCTTTGTCATAGCAATCTCCGGTAGAAATATAGCTGCTTATTTCTAAGTCTGTCATAGGATATAAAGTAACATCTGTAGATTCAAAAAATGAGTGAATTTCTTTATGCTTTGTATTAAAATCATATTTTATTAATGTAACTCCGGTATAAACTTCATGAGTGGCATCCTGAATGGATTTAATCATTGAAAAAGCCTCTTCAAAGTTTTTGGGCTTTCCCATTATTTTACCGTTTTTGGTAACTATAGTGTCGGCACCGATAACTAAAAAAGACAAATCTTCAAAAGCCATAAGAGAAAAATCTATATGTGACATAAGCTTGTTAAAAACATCGTCAGCTTTTTGAAGGGAAAGTTCTTTTACAATATCAGAGGGGATAGATTTGGTGATTTTCTCATCAACCTCTGATTTTATAATTTCAAATTCAAAACCTGCCTGTTTCATAAGTTCGCATCTTCTGGGAGATTGGGATGCTAAAATAATTTTTGTTTTATCTAAATTAATCATATTTGCTCCTTAAACTTTAATATAAATACCAGTATAATTTACCAGTGAAAATAAATTTTGTAAACAACTAACAAAGTAATATTTTTAAGGATTATTATAGATAGAAATGAAAGAAAGGAGAGCAGTGGATGAATAAAATAAGAAAATTTATTGTTACAATGCTTGTAATTACCATGGTAACTACAGTGGCACCAATATGGAATGTTTCAGCAAATAATACTGTAGGTAAAAAGGTTACTGTCACAACAAAAAAGAAAAAGGTTAAAAGAAAAAAGAAACCTAAAGCCTATATAAAGGTAGCTAAGGTGAAACGCACAAAGAAAGCGGTAAAGGTGAAGGTTAAGTTCATTAACAAAACTAACCGGGAAAAATACTATGGTGAGGTATACTTTATCAAAAAATATGTTAATGGAAAATGGCGGAAAGTTGAGTATGGACATGGTGGTAAAATGGCTTTTAATAGCATAGCGTATGTACTTCCTAAAAAGTCATCGGCATATAAAACATATAATCTTACATATGCATATAATAAAGAAGACCTGCAACCGGGAAAGTATAGAATATATGTGGACTATGATGTGAAGGCTAGGGGACGGTATGCTACATTCAGAATAAAAAGATAATCTATAGTAAAAAATAACAGCTTTTCTAAATATTAGAAGGCTGTTATTTTTTGTGAGGATTTTTATTGGTATATACAGGAATAATGTATTTTATTAGTGCAAAAACATGATTGAGTAATAAAGAAAAACGTTGTAAATCCGTTAATTTTTTTCTAATATCAATAATTATTTATTGAAAAACGATAAAAATATATTGACTTTCATACATTAGAGGATTATTATGAATTGTAAGGATACCAGTAAATTAAAACTTTAAAAGGAGGACAAAATGAAGTTAAATATTACCAGATTTACAAAGGCTGTTCTTGATATTATGTTTGTTTTAGGAATACTTATCACAGCCACATTACCTTTTCTACTGAAAACATATGGAAAATATGTGGAGCCGGGAATAGAAAAGTACATATGGCAAAACAGTGTGGTATTGGGACTTTGTGGAATATTTTCCCTTATGATTGTATGGGAGTTAAGAAAAATGTTTAAAACCGTAATAGCAGATGACTGCTTTGTTAGAAATAACGTGACAAGTCTTAAAAAAATGTCCATATACAGTGTAGGAATTGTATTTTTTATGGCAGTGAAATGCCTATTTAACATAACCCTTGCCACTATGGCGATAATGATGGTTTTTATAATTGCAGGATTATTTAGCCGTGTACTGGCACAGGTGTTTGACAAGGCCGTAACTTATAAACTGGAAAATGATTTAACAATATAGGAGGTGCCCGATGGCTATAGTAATAAATTTAGATGTGGTTATGGCACAAAGGAAAATGGGCTTAACGGAGTTATCCCAAAAGGTGGGAATAACTCAGGCAAATTTATCTATTCTTAAAAACAATAAGGCGAAAGCAATCCGTTTTTCAACATTAGATGAAATATGTAAGGTTTTACAGTGCCAGCCGGGAGATATATTACAGTTTGTGGAGGATTAATTTATGGAAAATAATATGAGAAAAGAAATGGAAGAGAAAGAAAAACAGGATTTTAAGGTGCTGGGATTATCGTCATTTATATATGCAGTGGTACTTACTTTTTGCCTTTACAAGAATTTTTCGGGAATTACCAATGTGCTGTGGACAGTGGCAACGGTAATTTATATTGCGTATGTGGCACGTAAATATGAAAAAAAGCAAAAGCCAATAAATATTTTTTATGATTGTGTAATCATACTTCTTGGAATTTCAAATTTTACTACGGATAATCAGATTATTCTGTTTTTTAACTATATGGTGATTTTCATAGCCATAGCAGTAAATATGATATATATGTTTATTGACATAAAAAAACTGGGGATGTGCATTCAATCCATGGCTGTGTGCCAGTGTATATTGGGATGCATAGGAGAACTGCCAAAGCCTTTTACCCATGGAATAAAAGCATTAAAAATGGATAAAGACCGCAATAATAATATAAAATATATATTAATTGGTATAGGCTGTGCTCTGCCTGTTGTAATGATGGTAACTATTATCTTAGCCAGTGCAGATAGTGTTTTCAGAAACATGATAGTTAAAATTTTTAAATTAGATACTCTTATTCTTAATTTAACCGGAATAGTAATTATGATAATTGTATCTTATGCCCTGGTATATGCATTTTCTTTTTATGTGAAAAATGGAAAAGTATACATAAATGAAAAAGAAAACAAGATGGCTGCACTTCCCGTTAATATAATTATGTCAATGGTAGCTGTTGTTTATGTGATGTTTGCCACTATACAGGTGGTATATCTATTTGGTCATGGAGGCAGTCTTCCTCAGGGCTATACATATGCACAATATGCCAGACAGGGATTTTTCCAGCTGTTGTTTTTAAGTGGTGTAAATGTTGTTTTTATACTGCTTACCATGGAATTTGTAAAAATAAATAAATTCATGAAGGTGGTTTCGGGAGTAATATGCCTGTGTACATTTATAATGATATTTTCCAGCGGATACAGAATGAAAATGTACATAGAAGAGTATGGTCTCACTTTTTCAAGGATTTTTGTATTGTGGCTGTTAGTTGTTATAAGTATGGTTATGCTGGGATTAGTCATTAAAAACTTCCATAAAGAATTAAATTTATTTTCCTTTTCAATGGCAGTTGTAATATGTTGTTTTATTTTTTGTCCTTTAGTCATGTTGATTATATTATAGCTAAATACAATTTATCCCAGTGTCAATATATTATGGATAAGAATAAAAATGATGACCCTTATGAGATAAATATTTATGTGGATATGGATTATATCATTAATCTTTCAGCAGACAGTGTGCCGGCGGTTTTGGATGAGAAAAATGAGAAGGTGACACGATATTTAAACAAAAAGAGGTATTATAAGAAATTAGAAAAATACAAAGACGGTGGAATAAGGAGTTTTAATTTATCAAGATATAATGCAGGAAAGAATGTAAAGTAAATATAAATACCATGGAAATAATCATTACTTGATTTTCTGCACATAAGGGTTATAATAACTTTGTTTATATGTTCTTTTATGGGAGGATAGATAATTGAGAATTATTATTGCCGGAGATGGAAAAGTTGGCGCAACTCTGACTAGAAAATTGTCAGCAGAAGGGTGTGATTTAACTTTAATTGATTCCAATCCAAAGGTATTAGAGGCAAGCTTAGAGAGATATGACGTTATGGCAATTCAGGGAAACTGTGCATTAATGTCAGTATTGGATAAGGCTGAAATCAAAAAAACAGACTTGCTTATTGCAGCTACCGGAGCAGATGAAATTAATTTATTATCTTGTATGACAGCACATAAGATGAATGACAGATTACATACAATAGCAAGAATAAGAAATCCGGAATATAGTGAACAGATTTATAACATGAGCGGAGAATTTGGGTTATCTATGGCTGTTAATCCTGAAAAGCAGGCAGCAATTGAAATAGAGAGATTGCTTAAATATCCGGGATTTTTACAGAGAGATACCTTTGCAAAGGGAAAAGTTGAAATTGTGGAATTAGAAATTGATGGAAAGAGTGTTCTTAAAGATGTTTCCCTTAATGAACTGTACGGAATAATTAAGTGTAAAATACTGGTTTGCGCAGTTAGAAGAAATGGTGTTGTTGTGGCACCGGATGGTAACTTTATTTTAAGGGAAGGTGACCGTATTTACGTTACTGCACCAAGCACCAATATGAGTATTTTATTGAAAAATCTTGGTATTATTACCCATAAAATTAAAAATGTAATTTTGTGTGGTGGTGGAAGAGTAAGCTATTATTTGGCAAAGAAACTAGAAGGAACGGGAGTGTCTGTAAAGATTATTGAACAGGATCCCGACAGAGCGAGAAATCTTGCGGAAATGTTGCCGGAGACAATTATTATCAATGGTGATGCCAGCAGAAGAACTATGTTAGAAAGTCAGGGAATAGAAAATTGTGATGCATTAATTACCTTAACAGGTATGGACGAGCTTAACATTATTATTTCCCTATATGCTAAAAGCAGTGGAGTGCCGAAGGTTATTACAAAGGTTGCCCATACTGAAAAAAGTAATATACAGGACAGCTTGCAAATAGGAAGCGTAGTTTGTCCTAAAGAATTGTGCTGCAATACCATAGTAAGATATGTAAGAGCATTAGAGGCACAGACAGGAGCGGCAATTTCAGTTCATAGTATAGTTGACGGACAGGTGGAAGCTTTGGAATTTTTAGCTGACGAACATACTAAAAATTGTGGAATGGCATTAAGAGATGTAAAAGTAAGAAAAAATGTACTTATTGTATGTATTACTCACAAAGGAAAAACAGTTATACCTGATGGTGAATCAAAGTTTGAAGTGGGAGATACAGTTATTGTAGTTGCTACGGGAGATGCGGTAATACATAAGCTTAATGATATTTTTGATTAATGAAAGGAAGTAATAATGAACTATAAAGTTATGGGTCGTTTCATCTCAAAAATATTGGCAGTTGAAGCGGTCTTTATGATACCAGCAATGTTAATAAGTGTCTTTGACAAAGAGTATAAGGCATTTATAAGTTTTGTCCTTAGTATATTAATTATTATGGCTGTATCAGCATTGTTATTTGTTTTGGGAAGAAAGGCAAAACAGCGTTTCTTTGTAAAGGAAGGTTTAGCCTGTGTAGGTTTAAGCTGGATAGCCATTAGTTTATTAGGATGTCTCCCTTTTTATATATCAGGGGAAATTCCACATTTTATTGATGCGTTATTTGAAATGGTATCAGGATTTACCACTACAGGTTCCTCAATTCTTCCTGAGGTGGAAGCTATGTCCAGAGGAATGCTTTACTGGAGAAGTTTCAGTCACTGGTTAGGTGGAATGGGAGTTCTGGTATTTTTGCTGGCAGTTACTCCGGCTAATGGAAGAAGTAACAGATTTACTCTTCATCTATTAAGGGCTGAAAGCCCGGGGCCTAATGTGGAAAAATTAGCACCGAGAATGCGTGACACGGCAATGATATTATATATGTTATATATGGCACTTACAGTAATGAATGTAATATTTTTACTGTTAGGAGGAATATCGTTGTTTGACTCAGTCTGTACGGCATTTGGAACAGCAGGAACCGGTGGATTTGGAATTAAAAATGACAGTATGGCAGGATATAGTCCTTACATTCAAAATGTCTGCACCATATTTATGTTATTGTTTGGTGTAAATTTCAGTTGTTATTACCTTCTTTTGTTAAGAAGATTTAAAACAGTGTTAAAGGATGGGGAACTTAGATTATATTTAGGATTGGTTGTTGCAAGCATTACAGCTATAACCATTAATATTTACCATATGTTTGGAAGTATTGGGGAAGCTTTACATCATGCAGCTTTTACCGTAGCCAGTATAATTACAACTACGGGTTTTGCTACTGTAGATTTTGATAAATGGCCTGAGTTTTCTAAATCAATAATAGTTGTGTTAATGATGATTGGAGCATGTGCAGGTAGTACTGGCGGCGGATTTAAGTGTGGAAGGTTGTTGCTATTGTTAAAGAGCATACGACGTGGAATAAGAAAGACCTTAAATCCAAATAAAGTTGAAGTTATAAGAAACAATGGAAATGCTGTAAATGAAAAAGTAATTAGCGGAATCAATATTTACGTGGCAACATATTTTATTATTATTTTTGGAAGCTTTTTGCTAATAGCAGTGGATGGATTTTCAATTATTACTAATTTTACGGCTGTTTTATCCTGCTTTAACAATATAGGTCCGGGACTTGATCAGGTAGGCCCTACATGTAATTTTGGACTATTTAGTGATTTTTCAAAAATAATATTAATAATAGATATGTTAGCCGGCAGATTGGAAATATACCCTATATTAATATTGTTTTCAAGGGATGTATGGAGTTTCAAAAGATAGAGTTGTGAAAAAAATACCGGTGATGTATAATATCTTTTATGATTAGGAGATAGTTATGGAAAAGAGACGTATACATTTATCAACGGCACAATTTATACTTTTAGGATTTGTAGGAGTGATTATTATAGGAAGTCTTTTTCTGATGCTACCGTGTTCTACACGTAGTGGAGAAGGGGCTTCCTTTTTAGACTCATTATTTACGGCAACATCGGCAGTTTGCGTTACGGGATTAGTAGTTCAGGACACGGCGACGTATTGGTCAGACTTTGGACAGGCAGTGATATTATTCCTTATACAAATAGGTGGAATGGGAATAGTTACCATTGCGGTAGCTTTTGCCACCATGTCAGGAAGAAAAATAGGTCTTATGCAAAGAACAGTTATGCAGGAGGCAATTTCTGCACCAAAGCTTGAGGGAATAGTAAGGCTTACAAGATTTATCATTAAAATGGCATTTGTAACTGAATTAACGGGAGCGGTTTTAATGTACCCTGTTTTTGCCGTTAAAATGGGGGCACTTAAAGGAATATGGTATTCGGTTTTTCATTCAATATCAGCATTTTGCAATGGGGGATTCGACCTTATGGGAATAAATGAAAAGTATTCATCCCTTACATCTTTTTCCGGCAACATTGTAATTAATTTAGTTATTGTGCTTCTTATTTTATTGGGTGGAATAGGCTTTATGACTTGGGATGATATTAGAACACACAAATTTAAATTTAGTAAGTATAGAATGCAAAGCAAGGTTATTTTGTCAGCAACCATAGGACTTATAGTTATTCCTTTTGTTTATTTTTATTTTTGTGAATTTTCAGGAGCAAAATGGCATATGTCAGGGGCAGACAGGGCATTGGCATCTCTATTTCAGACAGTTACCCCTAGAACTGCCGGATTTAACACCGTGGATTTAACTAAGGTTTCCGGGGCAGGACAGTTAATTATGATTGTGTTAATGATGGTAGGTGGTGCTACAGGTTCTACTGCAGGTGGAATGAAGATAACTACCCTTGCGGTACTTTTTGCTTCGGCAATATCGGTGTTTAGAAGAAAATCATCCCCTTATTTGTTTAGGAGAAGAATTGCTGAAGAGGTAATAAAAAGTGCGGCAGCCATAATGCTGCTTTACAGCTTTTTGTTTCTTATGGGTGGAATTATAATATGTGCAGTGGATGGATTTAATATTATTGATGCATTGTTTGAGTCGGCCTCTGCAGTATGCACGGTAGGCGTTACTCTTGGAATAACTCCTCATACAGGTGTAATTTCGAGAATTGTTCTTATAGTGCTTATGCTGTTTGGAAGAGTTGGCGGTCTCACAGTGATTTTTGCTACAGTATCAAGTAAGAGAAAAGATGTGGCAAAATTCCCGGAAGAAAAAATAATGGTAGGATAGGAGAAGATTATGAAATCAATTTTGTTAATAGGACTTGGACGATTTGGGAGACATATCGCTGAAAATCTGTATGAATTAAAGCATCAGGTTATGGCAGTAGATAAAAAAGAGGATAGAGTAAATGCAGTATTGGATTTTGTAACTAATGCTGTAATTGGTGACAGTACCAATGAGGAATTCCTGAAATCTTTAGGTGTAGGAAATTACGATGTATGTATGGTTTGTATCGGTGATGATTTTCAAAGTTCATTAGAAACCACATCACTTCTTAAAGAATTAGGGGCAAAAAAGGTTGTTTCAAGAGCTGCAAGAGATGTACATGCAAAGTTTTTGTTAAGAAACGGGGCAGATGAGGTGGTGTATCCAGAAAGACAGTTGGCAAAATGGAGTGCCATAAGATATACTTCCGACCATATTTTTGACTATGTTGAATTAGGGAAGGAATACTCAATATTTGAAATTGAAATTCCTAATGAGTGGGATGGCAAAACAGTAAGTGCAATAGATATCAGAGGACGTTTTGGTATAAACATAATGGCAATTAGACGTGACGGACGTCTGGATATAAATATTACTCCTGATATGGTGTTAACTGCAGGTTGTCATATGCTGGTTCTTGGCTCAAATAAGAACATAGAGAAATGTTTTCATATATAGGATAAAAGGTAAGAAAACGATTATTAAAATTTGTGGAATAACAACGGCTAATGAAACAGAATATCTTAATAAGGTGAAAATTGATTTGGTGGGAATGGTATTATTTTTTGAAAAAAGTAAGAGAAATATTACTATAGATAATGCCAAAGAAATCATGAAAACTCTTGATGACAAAATAAAAACAGTGGCTGTGGTTGTATCCCCTACTATTGACCAGATTGAAGAAATTGAAAATGCAGGCTTTGATTATATACAGATTCATGGAGAAATGCCCGTAGGAATATTTGATAAAACAGACATTTCGGTACTAAAGGCATTTAATGTAAATGATATGGAAATGTATGATGAGTACAGCAAGATTTCAGGTATAAAGGGTTTTGTTTTTGATGCGGCGGAACCGGGAAGCGGAAGGACATTTGACTGTAATAGTATAAGGGACACTAAGAGAAGTGAAAAATGGTTTATATTAGCCGGTGGACTTACTCCGGACAATGTGGCTGAAGCCATAAAAACAGTTAAGCCTGACGGTGTAGATGTATCATCAGGTGTGGAGAAGGGTGATGGCATGGGGAAGGATTACGAAAAAATCAGAAGATTTGTTAGAAATGCAAGAGGACAAGAAGGCGGCATGCTATAATTGCAACCGCTTTTTTTAGTGGAGGGAAAGTAGTATGTTGAAAAAGAAAAATCACCTGTTATGACATCTTTGAAATCACCAAAAAGTAAATCAGAAGTAAATCAAACTATAAAAATTAGAACAAAAATAATCAAAATAGTATAAATTCGTTGACAAATTGTATATACTGTATATAATGTAATATATACAGTGTATACAATGCATTGAAATACGGAGGTAACTTATGAAGATAATTATATCAAATCAGTCAGAATTGCCCATTTATGCTCAAATAAGGGAGCAGATTAAGGAACAGATTTTAAACGGTCAGTTAGAAGAAGGAGAGGTGTTACCGTCTATCAGAAGCCTTGCAAAGGACATTGGAGTTAGTGTTATTACTACCACCAGGGCATATAACGATTTAGAACAGGAAGGCTTTATTGCTACCATGCAGGGAAAAGGAAGCGTGGTGCTTAGAAAGGATAACGGCATAATAAGGGAACAATACCTTTTACGAATTGAACAGGGAATAGAAACGGCAGTAGAAACAGCCAAAAGCATTGGTCTGGCAAAAGAAGAGTTGCAAAACATACTGGACTCATTCTGGCAGGAATAAAAATGCTTTATGACAGAAAGGAAAATTAAAATGAATAATATTTTGGAAATAAAAAATTTAAACAAAAGTTATAAGAAATTTGAACTTAAAAATATTAATCTGACTATTCCGGCAGGATACATAATGGGGTATGTAGGTCAGAACGGTGCAGGGAAAACCACTACCATTAACATGATTAATCATATATGCAAGTACAAGGAAGGAAGCATTAAGGTAGATGGAATTACATATGAGGAAAATCCGGTTAAATACAAGGAAAGTATTGCCTTTGTAGGGGATGAATCCTTCTTTTATCCCAGTGCCAAAATAAGTGTAATACGAAAAACTCTTAAGGACTTTTATCCTACATTTAATGAGGATAAGTTTAATTCATTTATAAAGAAGTACAATTTGCCTGAAAAGCAGAAAATAGATTATTTTTCCAGGGGAATGAAGGTAAAACTAATGTTTGCAGCGACATTTTCCAGGGATTCAAAACTGCTTATTTTAGATGAGGCAACTAACGGATTAGACCCGGTGGTAAGAGAAGAATTGTTAAATGATTTACAGGAATACATAGAAAATGGTAGCAGAAGTATTTTGTTTTCAACCCATGTTCTTAGTGATTTAGAAGAAATTGCAGACTATATTACCTTTATAGATGAGGGAAGAATTCTGGTTAGTAAGCCCAAGGATGAAATGCTAGAAGATTATTTGCTGGTTAAGGGAGAACCGGGGCAGATTACCGGTGAAAATTCTAAATATTTAATTGGAATTGACCATAAAGCATACAACTTTGAAGCACTTATAAAAACAGAAGATGCAGAAAAAATAGGCTCAGGATTTGTTATTGAAAAACCGGAAATATCACAGATTATGCTTCACAGCATAAAGGAAAGGAGACAACATGAAAAACGCAATTAAATTTTTTAAATATGATTTAAGAAAAGGAAAGATGGTGCTGGTTTTATCCTTAGTGTTTTTTGCACCTATTGGTTTTATAATGGGAAAAAACAATGATAGTGTGTATTCTATATTTTCATACATGTCATTAATAGCCATGGTAGGACCCTTGTCATTGTTTTCGTATGAACAAAAGAATGGCTGCGGTTTTGACAATATGCTGCCGGCAAAAGAAATTGAAAGGGTTTCAGGAAGATTTTTAACCGGTGTATTTTATGTTGTTTGGGAAATGCTGCTGGCAACAATATTATCAGCAATTATGATAAAAACATTAGGGAAAAGTTTTCCGGAAATTCCTATAGTAATTATGCTGTCGGCAGGAGTACCATTTATTTATAATTCAATAATGAATACCGTACTGTATGGGATGGGAACATCAGGTAACCCGCAATTAAAGAGGATAATTCTGATTTTACCTACAATGGTGCTTTGGGGTGTGTTAAGTGCATTTTCGGATACATTATTAAAGGGCGGAGAATTTGAAAATATAGTTATGTATATCTTAAAACATATTAATGTTGTTGCTGTTGTGATATTTATAATAGGTGTTGCCATGTATATAGGTGGAATAATGTTGTCTACCTATATAGTTAAAAGAAAAGATTATTAAACCATTTAAACTATTTTAAAACCATTTTAAAATAAGATACTTCTTTATTTTTTTGACTTTATATGTTATTCTAGTTCTAGATTAAAATTGGAAGCAGTTTGTGCATAAAGCACCTTATTGCGACTAATAAAAACAGAAAAAAAGAGGAACATAAAATGAATAGAGTTTTACTTAAGTTAAGTGGTGAAGCCTTAGCAGGTGATAAGAAAACAGGCTTTGATGAAGAAACCTGTGTGGCAGTTGCAAAGCAGGTTAAAACTATTGTGGACAAAGGAGTACAGGTAGCTATTGTTATTGGTGGCGGAAACTTCTGGAGAGGAAGAACAAGCAATAAGATTGACAGACCTAAGGCAGATGGAATAGGCATGTTAGCTACTATTATGAATTGTATGTATGTATCAGAAATCTTTAGAACAGAAGGTATGGATACTAACGTATATACACCTTTTGCCTGTGGAACATGGACAAAGCTTTTCTCAAAGGATGAAGCAGTAGCTGATTTAAATAATGGAAAGGTTGTGTTCTTTGCAGGAGGAACGGGACATCCATATTTCTCAACAGATATGACCATGGTTTTAAGAGCAATTGAAATTGAAGCAGATTGTATCTTAGGAGCAAAGGCCATTGACGGTGTATATGACAGCGACCCGGCTAAGAACCCTGATGCAAAGAAATATGATGAACTTCCTATTTCTAAGATAGTTGATGACAGATTAGGTGTTATTGATTTAGCAGCCAGTGTTTTGGCAATGGAAAATAAAATGCCAATGCTTTTGTTTGGACTTAACGAAGAAGACAGTATAAATAAAGCCGTATCAGGAGAAAAAATCGGCACTAAAATAACTGTATAATAAAACATATTTTTAAAGGAGTAATAGATAAAATGGAAGAATTATTAATGACATATGAAGATAAAATGGAGAAGTCATTAGACAATCTTAAAGAGGAATACACAACAATCAGGGCAGGAAGAGCAAATCCTCATATCTTAGATAAAGTTAAGGTAGATTATTATGGAACACCCACACCTCTTCAGCAGGTAGGTAACATATCTGTTCCGGAGGCAAGGATGATTTGCATTCAGCCTTGGGATGCATCACTCTTAAAGGATATTGAAAGAGCAATTAATGCATCTGATTTAGGACTTACACCTACTAATGACGGAAAGCTTATACGTCTTGTATTTCCTGAACTTACAGAGGACAGAAGAAAAGAATTAGTAAAAGATGTCAAGAAAAAAGGCGAAAATGCTAAGGTTGCCATAAGAAACATTAGAAGAGATGCCATTGAAGCCGTTAAGAAAAAAGGCAAGGAAGATGGAATATCAGAAGATGAAATTAAAGGATATCAGGATGATGTTCAGAAATCTACTGATGCATATGTAAAGAAAATTGATGATGCCATAGATGCAAAGTCACAGGAGATAATGACAGTATAATATATGTGCTTATACACACTTACAGAGAATAGAGGGGACTATTGTTTCCTCTATTCTTTGCACTGTCAAAGATATTGTTTTACATAGGTTAATTTAGTGAAAGGCGGATAATGTATGGCTGAAAAAATAGACATTACGGGACTTAACATTCCACAGCATGTTGCAATTATTTTAGATGGAAACGGAAGATGGGCGAAAAAGCGTTTTCTTCCAAGAAACGCAGGACATGCAGCAGGGGCGAAAAATGTGGAAAAAATAATTGAAGATGCTCATGACATGGGAATTAAATATCTTACAATGTATGCATTTTCAACGGAAAACTGGAACAGACCGGAAGATGAAGTTAAGGCATTAATGAAGCTTTTAAGAAATTACTTAAAAGACTGTATTGAACGTGCCAACAAAAACGACATGAAGGTAAGAGTCATAGGTGATAAATCAAGATTAGATGATGATATTATTGACAGAATTAATGAATTAGAAGAATGTTCAAAGGATAATAAGGGAATTAACTTTATTATTGCCATTAATTATGGTAGCCGCGATGAAATAAGGCGTGCTGTTACAAAAATTTCACAGGATGTCAAAGATGGAGTTATAGAATCCCGGGATATATCTGAAAATCTTATTAGTTCATATCTTGATACGGCAGGAATACCGGATCCGGATTTACTTATCAGAACCAGCGGTGAAATAAGATTATCTAATTATCTTTTGTGGCAGTTAGCATATACGGAATTTTATTTCACGGATGTTTTGTGGCCGGATTTTGATAAGGAAGAATTGAAAAAGGCTATTGTAAAGTATAACCAGAGAGACAGAAGATTTGGAGGAGTTAAGGCATAACCATGATTTTAAGTAAATTTGCAAATAAATCTTTTCTGACAAGATTATTAAGTGGAATAGTGTTAGTGGCACTTATTCTGGCAACCATTATTCCCGGAGGAATAATTTTGTTGGTGGCTAATATGTTAATATCACTGGTGGGAGTATACGAATTATACAGGGTTCTTGGAATTGAAAAAAAACTTCCGGGAATTACGGGATATGTGGCAGTAGTTATCTACTATGGGCTTTTGTTCATGGGAAAAACACAAAACATGCTTATACTTATAATTGTATTTCTTATGTGTCTTCTGGCACAGTATGTATTTATGTTCCCGAAATATAAGACAGAGGAAATTTCCAATGCAATAATGTGCATGTTATATGCAGGTGTTATGTTGTCATATATTTACAATGTAAGGGCAGGAGACAATGGTGCTTATACCGTATGGCTTATTTTCCTTTGCTCCTGGGGCAGTGATACATGTGCCTACCTGGCAGGAGTAGCCTTTGGAAAACATAAAATGGCACCGGTGCTTAGCCCTAAAAAGTCAATAGAAGGAGCTATAGGCGGAGTTGTTGGTGCAGCAGTTTTAGGGGCAGTATATGCTTCAGTTTTTGCAGATAAGATTACAATAAATAATCCTGTAATAGTTTTTGCAGTAATATGTGCAGTAGGTGCTTTAATATCCATGGTGGGAGATTTGACAGCATCGGCTATTAAAAGAAATCATGATATAAAGGATTATGGAAGACTTATTCCGGGACATGGCGGAATAATGGATAGATTTGACAGTGTTATATATGTAGCACCTGTTATATGGATTTTGGTACAGATTTTTTAAGGAGAATTAATGAAAAATATTACAATTTTAGGCTCTACAGGTTCCATAGGAACTCAGACTCTTGACATTGTAAGAGCCAATGATGATTTGCGTGTGGTTGCCATTGCAGCAGGCTCAAATATACAAAAATTAGAAGAACAGATAAGGGAATTTCATCCGGAAATAGTATGCGTATACAATGAAGAGGCGGCAGCTAATCTTAAGATAGCGGTGGCTGATACCTCCGTAAAGGTAGTAGCAGGAATGGACGGATTAATTGAGACAGCAGTATACAAAGGCGCCGATATTGTTGTAACGGCATTTGTGGGAATGATTGGTATACGTCCTACATTAGAGGCAATAAAGGCAGGAAAGGACATTGCCCTGGCAAATAAGGAGACACTGGTTACTGCAGGACATCTGGTAATTCAGGCAGCAAAGGATTATGGCGTAAAAATTTTGCCTGTAGACAGTGAGCATAGTGCCATATTTCAGTCCTTAAACGGTGAAAACAGAAAAGAAATTGATAAAATATTACTTACTGCTTCCGGAGGACCTTTTAGAGGAAGAACAAGGGAACAGATGAAGGATGTAAAGGTGGAAGATGCCCTTAAGCATCCTAACTGGACTATGGGACGAAAAATTACCATCGATTCAGCTACAATGGTTAACAAGGGATTAGAGGTAATTGAAGCAAAGTGGCTTTTTGACGTGGATTTTGATGATATTCAGGTAGTAGTCCAGCCACAAAGTCTTATTCATTCCATGGTACAGTTTAAAGACGGTGCCATTATAGCACAGTTAGGTACACCTGACATGAGACTGCCTATTCAGTATGCACTATACTATCCGGAAAGAAGATTTTTAGCCGGTGACAGGGTAGACTTTGGAAAGATAGCCCGGATTACCTTTGAAAATCCTGATACAGATAATTTTATCGGATTAAAGTTAGCATATGAGGCAGGACGGATTGGAGGCTCAATGCCTACAGTATTTAATGCGGCAAATGAAAAAGCAGTTGCGAAATTTCTTGATAGGAAAATAGGATTTTTGGAAATAACTGATATTATACAGTATTGTATGGAAAATCATAAGGTTAAGGAAAATCCTTCAGTAAGTGAAATATTAGAAATAGAACAATGGGCATATGAGCTTATTGAGAACAGGTGGTAAGAATGCAGACATTTATAGGAATTGTTATAGCTTTAATTATTTTTGGTGTATTAGTTTTAATTCACGAATTTGGACATTTTATTGTGGCAGTAAAGAATAAGGTTACTGTAAATGAGTTTTCCATAGGAATGGGACCTAGAATTTACAGCCATGTGGCAAAAAGCGGAACAAGATATTCCCTTAAACTTTTACCCTTAGGTGGTTCATGTGCCATGCTAGGGGAAGATGAGGACAATAATGAAGAAGGCTCTTTTAATTCAAAATCAATATGGGCAAGAATGGCAATAGTTTTTGCCGGTCCTTTCTTTAACTTTATACTGGCTTTTGTTCTTGCTTTAATTGTTATTGGAGCAAAGGGAATTGATAAATCATATGTAACTTATGTTGATGAAAAATCACCGGCATATGAGGCAGGACTTAGAGTTGGAGACCAGATTACCAAATTTAACGGTGCCCATGCAACTCTTGGAAGGGAAATATATTTAGAGGAATATGTTAATCCTTTAGATGGAAGCAACATTAGCATTACCTTTACAAGAAACGGCGAGAAAAAGAGCATAACCTATAAGCCGTCAACCCAGAAGAAAGCTATTGTGGGAATGTCATATACTAGTCAGGATACAAAGGCTACAGTGGAACAGGTTACTAAGAACTCTCCTATGGCTGAGGCAGGAGTTATGGCAGGAGATGTGGTTACGGAAATTGACGGAACTAAAATTACCACAGGAAGTGATATGGCTAAGTATATTAGTGAACACCCCTTTGGAGAAAAAGAGGTTAATATCACTTTAGACAGAAAAGGAAAAGAAATAAAGGTTGTACTTAAACCTAAGGTGACTGAGATAGCAGACAGAGGATTTGTTTATAATCTTGCAAGAGAAAAAGTTTCCTTTGGAAATGTTATTAAATATAGCTTCACGGAAGTAAGATATGAAATTGCAACAGTTTTAAAAAGTCTTAAAATGTTGGTTACAGGTCAGGTTTCAGCCAATGAAATTTCAGGCCCTGTAGGCATAGTAACGGTAATTGGAGATACTTATACCAGTGCTAAGTCATCAGGTGCCACTGTTACAATTTTGTCCCTTATTAATCTTGCAATTATGCTTAGTGCTAACTTAGGAGTTATGAATCTTTTGCCAATACCGGCATTAGATGGTGGACGTATTTTCTTATATCTTATAGAAATTATAACCGGAAAACCAATACCAAAGGATAAGGAAGGAATGATTCATTTTGTTGGATTTGTTCTTCTTATGGCATTAATGGTATTCTTATTATTTAACGATATAAGAAAGCTTATTTAATTGGAGAAAATATTATGTTTAGAGACAACACTAAAGTAATAAAAATAGGAAATAAAGTTATAGGCGGGGGAAATCCCATACTTATTCAGTCTATGACTAATACAAAAACTGAAGATGTGGAAGCTACAGTTAATCAGATTAAGGAATTAGAGGCTGCAGGATGTGACATTATAAGGTGTGCGGTTCCTACCATGGAAGCGGCTAAGGCTTTGGGAAAAATAAAAGAAAGTATCAATATTCCACTTGTGGCAGACATTCATTTTGATTACAGACTTGCCATAGCAGCTATAGAAAACGGGGCTGACAAAATAAGAATTAATCCCGGAAATATAGGTGATATGGACAGGGTAAAGGCAGTAGTTGACGTAGCAAAGGCAAAAAATATTCCTATAAGAGTAGGTGTAAACAGTGGTTCATTAGAAAAACATATTTTAGATAAATATGGGAAGGTAACTGCTGAGGGCATTGTGGAAAGTGCTTTAGACAAGGTGAAAACAATAGAGGATTTGGGATATGATAATTTGGTAATCAGCATAAAATCCTCAGATGTAATGATGTGTGTAAAGGCTCATCAGTTAATTGCACAAAAAACTAATTATCCTTTACATGTGGGAATTACAGAGTCAGGAACAGTAACATCAGGAAACATAAAATCTGCAATAGGTCTGGGGCTTATTTTAAATCAGGGAATTGGAGATACAATAAGAGTTTCCCTTACAGGAAATCCTGTGGAGGAAATAAAAAGTGCCAAGCTTATTCTTAAAACTTTAGGTCTTAGAAAGGGTGGCATTTCCGTAGTTTCATGTCCTACATGTGGACGTACTCAGATTGATTTAATAGGCTTAGCAGGCAAGGTAGAAAATATGGTTACCAAATATGATGATTTGAATATTAAGGTAGCTGTAATGGGATGTGTTGTAAACGGACCGGGAGAAGCAAGAGAGGCAGATATAGGAATCGCAGGAGGAAAAGGAGAGGGACTTTTAATTAAAAAAGGTGAAATTATAAAGAAAGTTCCTGAAAATCAGCTTCTTGATGCACTAGAAGATGAGTTAAAGAATTGGAGGAGTTAGATTGGAAAAAAAGAAGTTTTTCGATGTTTTCCAGACAATTAAATTAAATGATGAGCTTACGGCTATGTTTGAATATGTGGATATTACAAAGATAGCTACTAATGTTGATCATACAAAAATGCGAATATATATTGAAAGCAGCAGACTTATTGAAAAGTCTGCTATTTTCACCGTTAGAGATGAAATTGCAAGAAATTTAAGAACGGGAAAACGGGTGGAGATTGAGATTATTGAAAAATATTCCCTGTCAAGTCAGTATACGGAGGAAAATCTTTTTGAAATATATAAAGATAGTATTATTATGGAGCTTAATGCCAAAAGCCCTATAGTAGCGGCAATGTTTAAAAAGGCTCCCATTAGATTTGATGAAAATAAAAAATTGATTATTGACTTAGAGCAAAGCATTGTGTCGGAAGCCAGAATGAAAGTTTTAAAGGATACCATTGAGAAAATCTTTAGGGACAGATTTGATATGCCTCTGGAAGTAAAAATTGAAAAGAAGGCTTTCCAGCAAAACAGATTTGCCATTAAAAATGCAAAGAGACTCCAAAATGAGGTTAATGTTCTGTTAGGAAAAAATCAAAATGAGGAAGAGACAAAGGAAGAAAAGCAGGAAAAAGTCAAGCCTGTAAGAGTGAAAAAGGCTACATATTCACAGGACCCTGATATGGTATACGGACGTGATTTTAAGTATGAGGGAGATACTAAGTTAAGCGATGTATTTGAAGGTACAGGTGAAACTGTAGTCAGGGGTCAGATTATGACCATGGAGGACAGGGAGACAAGAAACGGAAAATTCATTGTTACAATGGAAATTACGGATTTTACCGACAGTATTGCAGTTAAAATATTTTTAGCAGATGAGAACGTAAAGAAAGAGTTTTATTCAAAAGTTAAAAAGAACAGCTTTGTAAGGATAAAGGGCGTTGCCATGTTTGACACATATGACAGACAGGTGGAAATAAGCCGAGTGGACGGTATGAAGCTGATTCCGGCATTTTCTGTTGGAGAAAAGAGAAAGGATACTGCAGTAGAGAAAAGACTTGAACTTCATTGCCATACAAAGATGAGTGAAATGGACGGCGTAAGCGAATGCAAGAAAATCGTCCGTAGAGCTTACGAGTGGGGGCATAAGGCAATTGCCATTACAGACCATGGTGTAGTGCAGGCATTCCCTGATGCATGGCATGAATACTTGGATATAAAGAATGAATGTAAGAAGGCAGGAAAAGAGTGTGACTTCAAGGTTATCTACGGAGTTGAAGCATATCTTGTAGACGACTTAAAGGACATGATTGTAAATCCAAAGGGGCAGGGATTAGATGATACTTTTGTAGTATTTGATTTGGAAACTACAGGATTTAGTGCAAAGGCAGATAAGATAATTGAAATCGGTGCAGTGAAGGTGGAAAAGGGAAAGATAGTTGACAGGTTTAGCACCTTTGTAAACCCACAGGTTCCAATACCTTTTAGAATAGAGCAGCTTACAAGTATTAATGATAATATGGTTATTGATGCACCTACCATAGAAGAGATTCTTCCTAAATTTATGGAGTTTTGTAAGGGAGCAATTATGGTAGCACATAACGCTGATTTTGACATGAGTTTTATTTCGGCTAATTGTAACAGACAGAACCTGCCATGCGATTTTACTGTTATTGATACCGTGGCAATGTCAAGATATTTGATTATTGGTCTTGGAAGGTACAAATTAGACAGCGTGGCAAAGGCACTGGGAATAGTATTAGACCATCACCACAGAGCAGTGGATGATGCAGAGTGTACAGCCCTTATTTTCTTAAAACTGTGTAAAATGCTTGAGGACAAGGGAATAACTAACCTTGATGAATTAAATAAACAGGGAAAGCAGTCTAAAAATCTTATAAATAAACTTCCGTCCCATCACGCCATTATTCTGGTTAAAAATTTAGTGGGAAGAGTTAATTTATACAGACTGATTTCCATATCACATATTGACACTTTCGCAAATAAGAAGCCACGAATATTAAAAAGTGATTATCTTAAATATTGTGAGGGACTGATGATTGGCAGTGCTTGTGAGGCAGGAGAGTTATATCAGGCTATTTTGCATGGAAGAACACAGCAGGAAATTGCCAGATTGGCGGAATTTTATGATTATTTTGAAGTCCAGCCCTTGGGAAATAATGAATTTATGTTAAAAACAGGCAATCCTGACATAGATAACAAAAAGAAGTTTTTGGTGGATTCAAAAGAGGATTTAATGGATGTAAACCGCAAAATCATTGAGCTGGGTAGGAAGTTTAATAAAATGACTGTTGCCACATGTGACGTTCATTTCCTTGACCCGGAAGATGAAATTTACCGTAGAATAATTCAGTACGGTAACGGATTTAAGGATGCAGACCATCAGGCACCTCTTTATCTTAGAACTACTGATGAGATGCTTAAGGAGTTTGAATATTTAGGCAGTGACGTGGCGGAAGAAATAGTAATTACAAATCCTAATAAAATAGCGGATATGATTGATAATATTTCACCGATTCATCCTGATAAATGCCCACCGGTGTTAGATAATTCTGAGGAGAATCTAAGAAAAATCTGCTTTGACCGTGCTCACGAAATTTATGGTGAGGATTTGCCAAAAATTGTTGAAGACCGACTGGAAATAGAATTGGATTCCATTATTGGTAACGGATATGCCGTTATGTACATAATGGCACAGAGACTTGTATGGAAGTCAAATGAAGATGGATATCTGGTAGGTTCAAGAGGTTCCGTAGGTTCATCCTTTGCGGCAACAATGTCAGGAATAACTGAGGTTAATCCTTTAGCACCTCATTATTACTGCTTAGACTGTAAAAGCTCATTTTTTGAGGATGAATACAGGGCACCGGAAGGGACGGATATTGAGGAAATCAAGAAAATACAGGCGGTTATTAAAGAAGAAAGGGCAGAGGGTGGTCTTGGATTTGACCTTCCGGATATGATTTGCCCTCATTGCGGAAAGCCGCTACACAAGGATGGACTTGAAATTCCATTTGAAACATTCTTAGGTTTTGGCGGAACTAAGGAGCCGGATATTGACTTAAACTTTTCCGGTGAATATCAGGCAAATGCCCATGCATATACTGAGGTAATGTTTGGTAAAGGACATACTTTCAGGGCAGGAACTTATGCCGGTGTGGCTGAGAAAACAGCATTTGGATATGTTAAAAAATATTTTGATGACCATAATCAGGTAAAAAGAACTGCGGAGATTGACAGAATATCAAGAGGGTGTACAGGAATCAGAAGGAGTACCGGTCAGCATCCGGGAGGCATTGTTATTGTACCAAGGGATAAGGAAATATACGAATTTACACCTATCCAAAAGCCGGCAAATGATATGACAACGGATATTATAACTACCCACTTTGAATATCATGCTATTGATGCTAACCTTTTGAAACTGGATATTTTAGGACACGATGATCCTACCATGATTAGAAGGTTAGAAAAGCTAACTAATACTAATGTTCAAAGGGATGTGCCTTTTGATGACAAAAAGGTTATGTCGTTGTTTTTGAGCCCGGAGGCACTGGGAATTACATCAGAGGATATTGACGGATGCCCTACAGGTTCTTTGGGACTGCCGGAGTTAGGAACTGATTTTGTTATTCAGATGTTAGTAGACACAAAGCCTACGAAAATCGCCGATTTGGTTAGATTGGCGGGACTTTCCCATGGCACGGATGTTTGGCTTGGCAATGCCCAGCAGCTTATTGCGGAGGGTAAATGTACTATTTCCACGGCAATATGTACCCGTGATGATATTATGGTTTATCTTATGGATAAGGGAATTGAGCCTCAGGTAAGTTTTGACATAATGGAGCATGTAAGAAAGGGAAGAGGTCTTTTAACATACAAGGATAAGAAAACAGGAGAGGAACGTCAGGAAGAGGATGTAATGCGTGAACATAATGTTCCTGAATGGTATATCTGGTCCTGTAAAAAGATTAAATATATGTTCCCAAAAGCCCATGCGGCAGCTTATATTATGATGGCTTTGCGTGTGGCGTGGTACAAGGTGTATCATCCTTTAGCTTATTATGCTGCATATTTTGGAATCAGAGCCAAGGCCTTTGACTACGAAACCATGTGTAGAGGTCGTGAGAAAATGGAATATTACATGTCGGAGCTTAAGCGTAAAAAGGCAAATCATGAGGCTTCCAAAAAGGATGAAGATTCCTTGGGAGATATGAAGGTAGTTCAGGAAATGTATGCCAGAGGATTTGAGTTTTTACCAATAGATATTTATACTGCAAAGGCTCATGAGTTTCAGATAATAGACGGAAAGCTCATGCCAAGTTTAGACACAATCGAAGGTCTGGGAGAAAAGGCGGCAGACGGTTTAGTTGAAGCCGTACAGGCTCAGGATGGACCGTTCGTGTCTAAAAATGACTTAAGAGAAAAAAGCAAGTTAAGTAAAACAGTAATAGAAACCATGTCCCAGTTAGGTTTGTTAGAAGGTATGCCGGAAGACAGCCAGCTGTCAATATTTGATTTTTAGGGAGGAAATGAAAGGAGTTGTGTTTTAACGAGTATAATCGTCAGGTAACAGCTCCTTTTTAATTTGAAAGATGTATGTGGAGATAATGGATGATTCATACAGCGAAACAATTAAAAGATAAAGTGAGAAATCAGTCTTGTGGAAATAGTCGTGTGGTATGGTTGAGAAGAGTAAATCAGGAAATTCAACCGTACACAAGACATTTAATTGCCGGCCATGCAGGTGAATCTGGCCGGGAAATACTAAGTAATAAGTGAATTTCCGGTTAATACACACTCACATGGCTATTATGCGCCATACATCACCATAAAAAGATTGCCCATACCCCCCCTAAAAGCTATTCAATCCCATTAATATCTTACATTATCAAACATCTTTATCTTAGATGATTTTATTACCTGTTCGTAAAGTTTAAGCCCAAGCACTGGGAAGAATTTAGAAGTAAAATTCATAAACTTAGCATCCTTTCCAACAATAATACGGGATTTTTGACGTATGATTTTTTTGATAATCTTTCCGGCAACCTTATCTACGTTAGCTGAAAACATATTTATAAGGCTGCTTTGGGAAATTACATATTGATGTCTGAAAATATCAGTTTTCATAAAGCCGGGACATGCGTAGCCTATGTACATTTCTCGCCCAAGTTCGGCAATAAGTACCTCAGAGTAAGCCTTAAGGGCAGCCTTGCTGGCACTGTAAATACCGGTTCCGATAATAGGAGCAAGAGCATCAGAACTGGAAATATTTAAAATTCCCGGCATTGTGGATTTTCTTAAAACAGGTAGCATAGAGTTAATTGCGTACCTGCAACTGTTGAAGTTGGTATTCATGCATTTTTCTACAGCTTCTTCACTATAATTATAGGATTTGTCAAATGGAAGAAGGATACCGGCATTATTAATTAAAATATCAATATTAATATTGTTTGCCAGAATCTTTTCAGAGAATATTTCCCAATTTTTCTTTACTCCAACATCAAAAAGCTGATACGTGAAAGCATCTTTTTGATAGCTGAGTTCATCAATTAAACTTTTCATTTTAGGTTCTGACTGACCAATGCCAATAACTTTGCAGTTGTGTTCCTTTATTAATCTGACAGTCATAGCACGTCCAAGCCCTGAAGAAGCACCGGTTATAAGCACTGTTTTTCCGTATATCCAATCCATTATCAATAGGTTTCCTTTCAAATTCCAAAATTATAACAAAAAGTACTTGCAAAATGTCACTTTATTGTTATAATAATACAGTAACATTTTTTAGGCTCGTTGGTCAAGTGGTTAAGACGCCGCCCTCTCAAGGCGGAATCAGGGGTTCAATTCCCCTACGAGCTGCTTATGGAGGAACTTCTATCTGTCTGACAGGTAGGAGTTTTTTATTTGTGACAGGTGAAAGTTTGGCAGGCAGAAGTTTTTAATTAGGGGTTGACACCCGTAAAATAAAGGTCTATAGTAATAAGGTGAATATTGACTAGATAGTAAGGAGCGAACCACAAAGGTTCGCTCCTTTGTGTTGGAAGTTAAAGTAGGAGGTCTTAGTGTCAAGAAGAGAAGAATACGAAATGAAAACAGAAGCCCTGTTACAGCCTATTGTGGATGAGAAAGGTTTTGAACTGGTTGATGTTGAATATGTAAAAGAAGGAAGTAACTGGTACTTAAGAGCTTTTGTGGACAAACCGGGAGGGATTACCATTAATGATTTAGAATCAGTAAGTAGAAAATTAAGTGATTTATTAGATGAAGAAGATTTCATCAGCGACCCTTATATTTTAGAGGTTAGTTCTCCGGGACTTGGACGTCCGCTAAAAAAGGATAAGGATTTTGACAGAAGCATAGGTGAGGAAATTGAAATTCACTTATACAGAGCCATTGATGGCAACAAGCAGTATGTAGGATTGCTTAAGGCATATAATAAAGATACTATTACTATCGAAGATGAAAGCGGTAGTGAAATAAATATTGACAGGGTAAATGTTTCACTTGTCAGATTAACCATTGATTTTTAGGAGGATAATAAAAAAATGAACAAAGAGTTAATTACAGCATTAGAATTGTTGGAAAAGGAAAAAGGTATTAGTAAAGAGTCATTATTTGAGGCAATTGAAAGTAATTTGGTAGTGGCATATAAGAATAACTTTAATAAAGCAGATAATGTTGTTGTAACAATGGACAGAGAAACAGGTGATTTTCACATTTACTCACAGAAAAAGGTTGTTGAAGAAGTAAATGATCCTGTTACAGAGATTTCCCTAGAAGATGCAAGAAGCATTAAGGCAGGCTATGACATAGATGATACTGTTAATGTAGAAATTCAGGCAAGAGATTTTGGTAGAATTGCCGCACAAAGTGCAAAGAACGGTATTTTACAGAAAATGCGTGAAGAGGAAAGAAAGAGCCTTTATCAGGAATATTATGAGAAGCAAAACGATATAATAACAGGTATTGTACAGAGAATAAACGGAAAGAATATCAGTATTAACTTAGGAAAGATAGATACAGTTCTTATGGAAAAAGAGCAGTCACCGGGAGAATTCTTCAGACCAAATGACAGAATTAAGTTATATGTAACTGAAGTTAAGGATAACGGTAAGGGACCAAGAGTAGTTGTATCAAGAACTCATCCTGAACTTGTAAAGAGATTATTTGAACAGGAAGTTGCTGAAATTCAGGACGGAACAGTTGAAATTAAGAGCATTGCAAGAGAGGCAGGTTCAAGAACAAAAATTGCGGTATGGTCTAACGATAAGAATGTTGATGCCGTAGGTGCATGCGTAGGTATGAACGGCGCAAGAGTAAATGCTGTTGTAGATGAACTTCAGGATGAAAAGATGGATATTATAAACTGGAGTGACAATCCGGCTATTTTAATTGAAAATGCGTTAAGCCCTTCAAAGGTAGTAGCGGTTCTTGCTGATCCGGATAATAAGGAAGCATTGGTAGTTGTCCCTGATCTTCAGTTGTCTTTGGCAATTGGTAAGGAAGGACAGAATGCAAGACTTGCAGCTAAACTTACAGGATTTAAAATTGACATTAAGAGTGAGTCACAGGCTAAGGCTGAAAATATTCAGTATGAGTTTAATGATGAAGACTACTATGATGAAGAAGAGTTTTACGATGGCGAGTATTATGACGATGAATACTATGATGATGAGTATTACGATGATGAATACGACGAAGAAGAATATGACGACGAGAAAGAAACAGAAGAACCTTCAGAAACAGAGCAGGCATAGGAGATAGTGTTATGGGTCAGGTGAAAAAAATCCCTACAAGAACTTGTACCGGGTGCAGACAGGTAAAAAACAAAAAAGATTTAATCAGAGTTGTCCGTGATAAGGAAGGAAACGTATTTGTAGACGTTACCGGAAGACAAAACGGCAGAGGCGCTTACATTTGTCCTAATGAAGAATGTCTTGAAAAGGCAGTTAAAAACAAGGGGCTGGAAAAGACACTTAAGATTTCACAGATAAGTGAGGAAGTTTATCAGCAGCTTAAAAAGGAATTAGGTGATGTAAATGAATAGTGTTTTAAAAAATGATGTACCGGACAAAGTTTTTTCCATGATAGGTTTAGCAACTAAGGCAGGCAAAACTTTTTCAGGTGAATTTTCAGTGGAAAAGGCAGTGAAAGAGAGAAAAGCAAAACTGGTTATTGTATCGGAAGACGCATCGGACAATACAAAGAAATTGTTTACTAATAAATGTGATTTTTATAAAATACCGGTTTTTGTTTGTGGCAGTCGTAGCCAGCTGGGAAAGGCTACAGGGAATCAAGAACGTGCATCCATAGCAATATCAGATGAAGGCTTTAGTAAGTCAATTATTAACATATTAACGGAAAATAATTAAAATGGAGGTAGCTAAATGGCAAAAATGAGAGTACGAGAGTTAGCTAAGGAATTAGATATAAAAAGTGCAGATATAGTTACGGCGCTTAGTGAGAAAGGCGTTGAAGTATTACCTGCAAGTTCAATAGAAGATGACAATATAGAATATGTAAAGAAAAAGTTCGCCCAAAAGGGTGATGGAACATCATCTGATGAAGATGCTAAAAAAGAAGAAAAGTCAAAGCCTAGAGTTTTAATTACCAGTAAAGGTATTGTAAGGACAGGGGAGCGACATGGAAAAGGCGAGAGAAGACGAAGACGACACAGCGAAGGTGAGCATAAGCATCACTCAAAGTCATCTGAGCAGTTAGAAGAAGTTGCAAAGAGTTTAGAGGAAGTAAAGCCGGAGCCAAAGGTTGAAACTAAGACAGAGGTTAAGCCGGAGTCAAAGCCGGAGGTTAAATCTGAAGTTAAGCCGGAAGTAAAGGCGGAATCAAAGGTTGAAGCTAAGGCAGAAGTTAAACCGGAGATAAAGGCGGAGTCAAAGCCTGAAGTTAAGGCGGAACCGGTTGAGAAAAAAACAGAAGAAAAATCTGAAACAGTTAAGCCGGAAAATAAAGAAAAAAATGAAAAAGTAATAGAGAAAAAAGAAGAGACACAGATGACTGAAGAAAACAAGAATGTTAAAGTTGAGGACAAAAAAATAGCCGATGTTAAAAAGGCAGAGCCGGAAAAGAAAGAGACAGCAAAGCCTGATAACAGACAGCAGAGAAATAACCAGCCTAAAAATGATAACCGTAACGGAAAGAGAAATGGCGACAGATTTGGAAATAATGACAGAAATAACCGTAACGGAAACCGTGGTGACAACAGAAATAATGACAGAAACGGTGATAACAGAAATGGCGGAAATTTCCAGAACAGAAATAACCGAAACGATAACAGAAATGATGACAGAAATCGTGGTGGAAATGACAGAAACGGAAACCGTAACAATGACAGAAATAACGGCAACTTCCGTGACAGAAATGGAAATAACGACAGAAACAACCGTAACGGAAATCGTGGTGATAACAGAAACGGTGGAAATTTCCAGAACAGAAATAACAGAAATGACAACAGAAATGACGACAGACGTGATTTCAGAAGAAATGACAGAGGAAACGATACTCCGGCAGAACCAATTCAGGATAAGAACAGAAAGTCAAGAGAAAACAAGATTCGTCAGGACAGACAGGAGCGTAATAAGAAGAATTACGAAGATGGCGGAAGAAAGGGCAAGAATGGAAAGAGAATTGACCTTTCAAAACCTGTAATGGAAAAGCCAAAGAAGAAAGAAGAAAAGAAAGAGGAAATCAAGGTTATTGAAGTACCTGATTTCATTACAATTGCCCAGCTTGCTGAAAAGATGAAAATGCAGCCATCAGCTATTATTAAGAAATTATTCCTTGAAGGAAAAATGGTTACGGTAAATACTGAGGTTGATTTTGACAGTGCAGAAGAAATAGCTATGGGCTATGATATTATGTGTGAAAAAGAAGAAAAGGTAGATATTATCGAAGAACTTCTTAAAGAGGACGAGGAGGATGAGAGCCTTATGGTTAAAAGACCTCCTGTTGTATGTGTAATGGGACACGTTGACCATGGTAAAACATCACTTCTTGATGCCATCAGGCAAACTAATGTTATTTCAGGTGAAGCAGGTGGTATTACACAGCATATTGGTGCATCTGTTGTTAAAATTAATGACAGAACAATAACATTCCTTGATACACCGGGACATGAGGCATTTACGGCAATGCGTATGCGTGGTGCACAGTCAACAGATATTGCAATTCTTGTAGTTGCAGCTGATGACGGTGTTATGCCACAGACTGTTGAAGCTATTAACCATGCTAAGGCAGCAGGAATTGAAATTATAGTAGCTATTAATAAGATTGATAAGCCGGGAGCAAATATTGACAGAGTTAAGCAGGGACTTGCAGAGCACGGACTTTTAGCTTCAGACTGGGGTGGAAATGTAGAAATGGTTCCCGTATCAGCCCACACTAAGGAAGGTATTGATGACCTTCTTGAAATGGTATTGCTTCAGGCAGATGTATTAGAGCTTAAGGCAAATCCTAACCGTGAGGCAAGAGGTATTGTTATTGAAGCTAAGCTTGACAAGGGTAAAGGACCGGTTGCTACAGTTTTAGTACAGAAGGGTACATTAAATATTGGAGCAAATATTGCAGCCGGAGCAAATCACGGCAGAGTCAGAGCTATGACAGATGATAAGGGTAACAGAATTAAGTCAGCAGGTCCATCTACTCCTGTGGAAATTTTAGGACTTAACGGAGTGCCAAATGCCGGTGAAGTATTTGTTTCAACAAAGACAGCAAATGAAGCTAAGGATTTTGCTAATACATTTGTTGAGGATAGCAAGGCTAAACTTATGGAAAGCAATAAGTTTAGAATTTCATTAGATGACCTTAATTCACAGATTGAAGCCGGAGAACTTAAGGAACTTAATATTATTATTAAGGCTGACGTTCAGGGTTCAGTAGAAGCTGTTAAGCAGAGTCTTATTAAGTTATCTAATGACGAAGTAGAAGTTAAGGTTATTCATGGTGGTGTAGGTGCAATTAACGAATCAGACGTTATACTTGCATCAACATCTAACGCAATTATTCTTGGATTTAATGTTAAGCCTGACGCAAGAGCAGAGGAAACAGCAAAGAATGAAAATGTTGACCTTAGATTATATTCTGTAATTTATACAGCTATAGATGATATTGAGCGTGCAATGAAGGGGATGCTTGAACCGATTTATGAAGAAAAGGTTATCGGTCATGCAGAAATCCGCCAGATTTTCAAGGCTTCAGGTATTGGAAATATTGCCGGTTCATATGTATTAGATGGTTCAATGCAAAGAGGTTGCAAGGCAAGAGTAACAAGAGAAGGAAAACAGATTTTTGAAGGACCTGTTGCATCTCTTAAGAGATTTAAGGATGATGTCAAGGAAGTTAAGGCAGGATATGAATGTGGACTTGTATTTGACGGATTTAATGAAATTGCCGAAGGCGACCAGGTTGAAGCTTATATTATGGTAGAAGTACCGAGGTAAGAAGAATGAGAAAGAATAGTATAAAAAATACCCGTATTAACGGGGAAGTTCAAAGAGAATTAAGTAACATTATCAGAGAACTTAAAGATCCGAGAGTGGGAATAATGACCAGTGTGACCGCAGTTGAGGTCACACCGGATCTTAAATACTGTAAGGCATATATTAGCGTTTTAGGCGACGATGAAACAAAGGCTGAAACATTGGCAGGACTTAAAAGTGCTGCAGGTTTTATCCGCAGGGAATTAGCCAGAACGGTAAATCTTAGAAATACTCCTGAGATTAAGTTTATTATGGACGAGTCTATTGAGTATGGAATGAGAATGTCTAAGTTAATTGATGATGTTAGAAAGAATGAAGAGTAAAGGTAAAGAATGAAGAAGATTGATGAGATTATAGGTGATTCTAAAACTGTGGGAATTGCAGGGCATGTAAGACCGGATGGAGATTGCGTAGGCTCATGCATGGCTCTTTATAATTATCTGAAAAAAAACAGACCGGATTTACAGGTTAAAGTTTATCTGGAATATGTCGACAGCAAATTTGATATTATTAAGGGTGTTAAAGAAATAGATACCAGTGGATATGATGGTACGGTTTATGATTTGTTTATATCCCTTGATACTGCAAGTTTAGACCGGTTAGGTCAGAATGAGGAGTTCTTCACTAATGCAAGGCGTACAGCTTGTATAGATCATCATGAAAGCAATAAAGGATATGCGGATTATAACTATATTGTGGCAGAGGCAAGTTCTGCCAGTGAAGTTTTATTTAATGTTTTAGATGAGGACAAATTTGATAAAACTGTTGCTGATCCCATGTATATGGGAATTGCTCATGATTCAGGAGTTTTCAGATTTCAGAGCACAACGGCTGAGACTATGCGCATTGCAGCAAAAATGATAGATTTTGGCGTTAAGCCAAATGAAATTTTAGAGGAAACATTTTACAGAAAAACCTATAACCAGATGATGGTTACGGCGAAAATACAAAGCGAAACAGTGCTTTGTATGGAAGGAAAGTGCATATATGGAGTTTGCACTTTTGATACAATGAAGAAGTATAATGTTACCACAAATGATTTAGATGCAGTAATCGCTTCCATAAGAAATGTTGATGGTGTGGAGGTCGCTATGTTTGCATACCAGTTAAAGGAGGATACTTATAAAATAAGCCTCCGTTCAAAAAAATATGTGGATGTAAGCAAAATAGCAGTGAGTTTCGGTGGTGGCGGACATGTAAGGGCTGCCGGATTTGAAGTAAAAGGCACTTTAGATGAAGTGGTTGCAAAGGTATTGTCATCAATAAAAGAAGATTTGTAATGAATATTGATAAGGAATAAATATATGATTAATGGTGTAATTAACGTATATAAAGAACCGGGTTTTACATCTCATGATGTTGTGGCAAAACTTAGGGGAATTTTAAAACAGAAAAAAATAGGTCATATGGGCACTCTTGATCCTAATGCGGTGGGAGTGCTTCCCGTATGTTTAGGCAAGGCAACTAAGTTGTGTGATATTTTATCTGAAAAGGATAAAACATATAATGCAACATTATTGCTGGGGTTAGATACAGATACCCAGGATACTTCAGGGGAAGTAATAAGTAAGGCGGATACTGATAGTATTATGGAACTGTCAGAGGATAAGGTTTTTGAAACCATAAAAAGTTATATTGGCGATTACGACCAGATTCCACCAATGTTTTCAGCCATAAAAATAGGTGGGGAAAAGTTATATAATCTGGCAAGACGTGGAGAAGTTATTGAGAGACCTGCAAGACATTGCAGAATAATTGATATAACGGTAACTAAAATGGAACTTCCAAGGGTTGATTTACATGTTACATGCTCTAAGGGAACATATATCAGAACCTTGTGTCATGATATAGGAAAGGACTTAGGAGTTGGTGGCTGTATGGAGAAGCTGGTGCGAACCAAGGTGGAAAGATTTAGTGTTGAAGACAGTATAACCCTAAAGCAGATTGAAGAATTCAGAGATAATAATACATTGGAGGATTATATTACACCGGTGGATGAAATGCTGGGAAATTATTCAAAATGCATGGTGTCTAAAGGCGCTGAAAAGCTTGTATATAATGGTAATATTTTTACATCCGGAAATACATTTTTAAAAATGAACCATGAAGATGGACAGATTGTAAGAGTGTATACATCTGAGGGAGAATTTATAGGATTATATAAGTTTAACAGCGAAAAACAGATATATAAATCGGTGAAGATGTTTTTATAAGGCTTGTAACAGGGCATATTTCACATAATTGATTAAGGAGAAAATATGCAGTGTATTTCAATAACTGATAATATAAAACTAAAGAATACAATTGTTACAGTAGGAAAGTTTGACGGCATACATAAGGGTCACGAAAAACTCTTTGAGGAAATAAGGAAAAATGCCAATGGAAGGCAGAAGGTTGTATTGACCTTTGAAACCTCTCCTAAAGCTTTTTTAGAGGACAATGCCAACAAGACTATTGTAACAGAATCGGAAAAGCAGATGCTTTGCAAACAACAAAACATTGACGTGTATATGAAGATGCCCATGAAAAAAGAGTTTCTTGCATTAACACCTGAAATGTTTGTTAAGGATATTTTAAAAGAAAAAATCGGTGCCACAACTATAGTTTGTGGAACGGATTTTCACTTTGGAGCAATGGCTAAGGGGGATGTGGAGTTCCTTCGCAGTAACCAGAAAAAATATGGATATAATCTGATTGTGGTGGAAAAGGAGCAGTATCACAACAAAGATATTAGCAGTACATCCATTAGGGAGAAAATATCAAAAGGTGATATGGCAGAGGTTAATGAGATGCTGGACCACCCTTATAGTGTTATTGGAAGGGTTGAGCATGGCAAACAGCTGGGAAGAACAATAAATTTCCCTACGGCTAATATTATTCCCGAGGCAGTAAAGTTGTTGCCGCCTAACGGTGTTTATAGAACCAAGGTGGTTATAAATGGCGAAAAATTTGACTCCATAACCAATGTAGGGGTAAATCCTACAGTGGAAAGTGGAAAGAAGATAAAGGTTGAAACTAATATTTTGGATTATGAAGGAGACGTATACGGTGAAATAATACAGGTGTTATTTTTTGATTTCATAAGACCGGAGAGAACCTTTAGTAACATGGAAGAGTTGAAGCAGCAGATACAGCGAGATACAGAAAAGTGCAGAACTCTTGCAGGAAGAAAAAATTAAATACAGTAAAATCAGAACACATGTAGTGGTTGTAATGTAATGTCAGCCTTACATGTGTTTTTTTGCCTAAAATAGAAAATATTTATTTTGAAGAGTATGATGTCTGCTAATACATCCCAATTTTTTTATCACTACGCAATTTATACTTATCAAAACCCACAATCTAGTAGAAAGTTACAAAATATTTATAAAAAATAACAAAAAGTGATTGATTTACTATAAGAAATGATGTAGTATTAAAAATGTACCAAGTATCATATGATATATAAATACGCGTAATATCAAATAATGCAATCACATAAAAGGTACAAATATATAATGAATATGTGAATGTAAAGTATGTATATTAAAAAATTACATGTAAATATTAAAAGTTTATTGGATTTAAATCAGAAAATTTCCGACGCATGCCGGAAGTGACATTTCATAATAGGAAAAATTTAGACCAGGTGTAGTGGGCTTAGTCGGAGAACCGGACAGCCATGTTAGACGGTAGCTTAATTTTAAGGACAGCTTAACTTCGTAGATTTTTCAGTTCTTTGTTTGCATCTACTATATAGCACTGGTTTAGATTTACAACTATTAGTAAATATTTTGAATATTATAGTTAAATTATGGAGGAATATTACGTGGTAGTAGTTAAGAAACTTATTTCAGCATTAATGAGCATGGCGCTTATCATGTCGCTGTGCATGGGTTCAGTGGTTTTTGCAGATGATACAACCATTGACAGTACCAAAAAGGGAAGCATTACTATACACAAGTATGACATGACCGCAGCAGGTGATGACAGTGTTGACACCGACAGCTTTGTGTCAGACGGAAAGAAGAACAGTGCAGCGGAAGATGCACTTAAGAAATATGCCATAAAGGGCGTTGAGTTTACATACATAAAGGTCGGAGATATCGTTCAGGATGAGGACAATGGTGTGATAAGCATTAAGTATGAAATACCGGAAGAACTTCAGACAATTCTTGGTTTATCAGACAGTGACAAAAAAATAATAAATGGAAAAAGCTATTTTACATCAGACAAAATCAACAGTGCATTATCAGACACATTAAAAAAGGGCATTGGAGCAAAGAACAAATTGGAGGAGTATGCAAAGGGCGGAACAGCAATGGACCTTACATCAGACACGGGTGTAACATCAAAGGACAATCTTGACCTTGGACTTTACCTGATTGTTGAGACAAAGGTTCCTGAGGAAGTGGTATCAACAACAGACCCGTTCTTTGTTTCCATTCCAATGACAAATTCCGAGGGGAACGGATGGTTTTATGACTTAAACCTTTACCCGAAGAACCAGACGGGAAATCCCACAATAGAAAAGCTCGTAAGAAATGCAGAAGGTAAAAATGCAACAGACGGCTCAAAAACAAAGCAGGATGACTCATACATCGTAACGGATAAGGATAAGACAGACTTTGCGGGAAAAAGAAGTGAGTATTCATATGACTCCTCAACCACCGCATCAGAAGGTGACATTTTAGATTACATCATAGTATCAAAACTCCCACACATCACAACTAAGGCAACATACCTTACACAGTACAGATTTGTTGACACATTATCAAAGGGAATAGAATACGAAAAGGACAGCGTGCAGATAGCATTCTATGAATCAAATCCTGAAACATGGGCGGCTGACATAAAGGCTCATGACAGGGGAAGTCAGGTAGGTGACGTAAAGACATATGATCCTGACGTAAACGGAGAGGACGGAAAGAATGCATCAATAAATGACCTTACAAAGGCTACTGCAGTATGGAATGTTGCATCAGACAACAAACTTGCAAAAATTACAACAGGCAGTGGAAGGGATGACGCATCAACACTCACGGTTGACGTGACAGACAAGGGACTTAAGGAAATCAATGAGAAGTATTCCGATTACTACATGGTTGTGTATTATCAGGCAAGGGTAAATTCCGACGCAACCGCAGTGCTTGGTGACAGCGGAAACCCGAATGACGTATCACTTACATGGAGCAGAACATCAGAAGGATACTATGACACACTGGAGGATGAGGCAACAGTATTCATTTACGGACTTGACATCACAAAGACATTTTCAGACAACGGCGGAAATGCGGAAAACGTAAGCTTCATTCTTTACAACGTGACAGACGGATACTATGTTGTTGCAGACAACAGCGAAACAGTTGGTGACAACAAAACATATTATGTAACAGGAAAGACAACAGACAGGAACAAGGCAACATCACTTGTTCCATCAAAAAAAGGCAAGTTGCTTGTTTACGGACTTGAGGGTGACAGCTACGAGCTTACGGAAACAAAAACGGATGGCGGCTACACACTGCTTAAGGACCCGGTTAAAATTGAAGTAATACCTGCAACACAGGACATTCAGTCTGCACTGGCAGGACATAACGGAATGGAAATCAATGAGGCAGACAGGAAGAATCCGACATCAGGAAAGGGAAGACCTGCAGGAAAGGTTGACATGGCAAGAGGAGACGTGGTAAGTGCAACGGCAAAAGTGGGCGGAAAGAACGCCACACTGTCAGCAGACGGCACTTCAGCCAATGCGATTGCAGGAATAAGCGTCGTAAACTCAAAGAAATGGCGTCTTCCACAGACAGGGGGACAGGCAATAAGACTTCTCCCGGTACTGGGACTCTTAATTGCGGGAGCAGGAATAGTTCTCACACGTAAAAAGGAAAAGGATGAAATTTAGAAAATTTCTCTTAAGGAAAATGATACCCGCATTAATCATTGCTGTTGGGGGTTTAATTGCGGCATACCCCTATATAAGCAATGAGATTTATAAAAACCGTGCATCATCAGTGATAACATCAAGTGAAAAAAGCATAAGCAGTACATCACAAAAAAAACTTGATGAAATAAGAAGGCAGGCGGACAAGTATAACAGTGAACTGGTAAACAGGGTTGGAGTGCTTCATGACCCATTTGACACTGATGTGATAAAAAAGGCACCAAAGGGCTATGAAAGCCAGCTGTCAGTGAACGGGAGTCCCGTAATGGGAGAAATAGTGATACCACAGATAGACGTGAAACTTCCCATATACCACGGAACGTCACAGACGGTGTTAGAGGCAGGGTGTGGTCACTTAGAGGGCACCTCACTTCCCGTGGGAGGAAAAAGCACCAACAGTGTCATAACGGGACACACGGGGCTTAGAAACAAGAAGCTGTTCACGGACCTTGAACTGTTAAGTGTGGGGGATGTCTTCTACATAAGGGTTCTGGGAGAAAGGCTGTGTTACCGTGTGTGCGAAATAAACGTCGTACTGCCCGGGGACACGGGAAAACTCTCCATCAGGGATGGAGAAGACCTGTGTACCCTTGTGACCTGCACGCCTTACGGAGTGAACGACCACAGACTTCTTGTAACCGGAAAAAGATGCAGTGACAATGCAGTAAGTGAAACAACCACGAAAAAAAGGCGGACATCACAGTGGATGAGGGAATACGAGACATGCATAATCATCGGACTGTTCCTTTCATTGTTGCTGGTGGTAACCGACAGGATTATAAGGAATAAAAATGGCAGAAAAAAGAAAAAAGGCAGGGACAGTGCTTAGAAGAGTGGCATTACTGCTTTTCATCGTTACACTGATTGTGTCACTGTTTTATCTTGGAAATGACGTAAGGGATTTATACAGCGTAAAACTTAAGTACATAAGGATTGAGAATGATGCAAAGGATGAAAAGACGAAAACCATTGACTTTGAAAGGCTGTGGAAGATAAATCCGGACATAGTGGCATGGATAGAGATAGAAAACACGGGCATTTCATATCCCGTTATAAGGGCCAAAAGCAATGATGAATACCTGTACAGGGACATTGAGGGCAATTACAGCATTTACGGTTCAATATTCCTTGACGAAAGGCTGCATGACACTGAGATAATAAAAAACAGAAACAACATCATATACGGACACAACATGGGAAGCTGGACCGGTGTAATGTTCGGTGAACTAAAGGAATACCTTGACAGCTCTTTCCTTAAGGGACATGAGAGTGTAACGCTGTACACACCGGACATAACACTTCACTACACCATCGCATCGGTAATGCACGCAGACATTTCATCAGGAGTGTATGAAACAGACATAAAGGGCGATTACGGGGAGTGGATAAGAAAACAGATGGAAAAATCCATTTATCCATGTGTAAGTGAAAAAAGTCTTAATGAATGTAAGAGAGCCCTTACCCTTTCAACCTGTGACACAACCCATGACACGGGAGAAAAGATAGTGGTTTTCTGCACTGAAAGTGATGATTAAGACACGGTAAACAAAAGTAACACTTAACGGCAGGATTTAACAGTAAAAATAGAAGTAACATTAAGACAGGGTGCGGGACTTCCCGCATCCGCAAAAGACAAGGAGACAGAGACATGAGAAGACGCACAAAAAGAATCACCGCAGTGCTTCTTTCGTCAGCAATGATAGTCACAACGGTATGGGGAGGCACAATGCTTAAGAAAAGCAGTGCCGATGCCACCGTAAGCGTGGTTCCCGAAAAACTCCTAAGTGAGTACGACGGAAACATCACATACGGAACAAACCTTTACGTGTGGGCAGGTGACAAGGCATTTGACCCCAAAAACTATCATCCTGACGGAAACCTTGGTGAAGATGAAAGAGTGGCATACGAGGAGGGAAGCATTGACCTAACCCCCGGTGCAACCTCCAATGTCGTATACAGGATAACGGATGAAAAGGGAGAGAGCAGACTTAGGCTTTACACATTCACCGCAGTATCAGACAAGTCATCGTCAACGGTTCGTTCAGGAAAACAGGATGAGGTCATATATGGACTTGAAAAGTCGCCTTCATTTGGAGGTCAGGTTCCGGCAGACTACACGGACAGCGGAATAAGCCATGAAAATGAAAGGGAGTTAAGCATCACAAGAGGTGATGAGTATTATCCACAGCTGTCATTTCAGAACTATGACTCTGATGAGTACGTAATGTCGATAAGTGACGGAGAGGTAGACACAGGCAAACCCGGAACTTATGAGATAACATACAGCGTAAGCCCTGTAAGTGACGCAAGAATGTACTGGCATGAGAAGTACACCGTAAACGTAACCGAAAAGCCGGCAGAAAGCATGGGAATGAAGGTTGTGGCAGATGACAACATCATTCATGCCACCGTAACGGATGAAAACGGAAATGACACGGAAGTGTTCAAGGGCTGTGATTATAACTTAAACGCAGGCGTTAAGACAATAACGGTCCAGAACAGAAGAGAGCACGCTGCAGAGGCAGACATCACGGTAAAAAGAAACGGCAGGACCATAGAAAACAGTGAAGTGATAAGGGACACTGAAAGAAAGGGTGATGACTTAATCATTACCTTAAGAAATGACTATGATTACCGGGGAGTGGAGATAACACTTGGTAACGGCAAACTTCAGGATGAGCTGTTAAGCAGACCTGACAATGCGGTAAACGGCGGATGGGAAAGCCACACAAACACAGGAATAATAACTGACAAAAAGAGTGACACCACTGTCAAGACAATGGCATCAAACATTTCTGACTTAATAAGTGACACCCTTGGCATCAAAACTGTAAATGCCGCATCAAACATAAAGCAGGGTACGGTGCTTAAAGCGGTATCGGGAATGGCGGTAAGCCATACCTGTGAGGAATACCATAACGGTGCACCGACAGGCGTTTCGGTTTTTGACGGTGTACAGGTCAGGTTCTCAAAGAATAAGCTGGTAAGTCTCATAGACGACATTGTATCATCCGAGGGACTTGGAATAGTAAGCACCGGTGACGTACCAACATCAATGTACTTAAACTGTGTTGACCACGGGGATGCCGGATATTACATGTCACAGCTTACAAAGTCAATGCTTTCATATGTAAATGCATACCTAAGGAATGACAACAACACATATTATGTTGAGATTGTCGGGGAATACCATGCAGCGGGAAGACAGAAACTGGCGGGAGCCATAAAGATACAGGTTGAAAAGAAACCGGCATACATACAGATAGTAAAGAAGACGGATGCAGGCGGAAGTCCCGGAGTTGTTGCGGGAGCCGTATACGGAGTGTTCAAGACGGAATCAGGAGCAAAAAGTGGAAAGAGCCCGTTGTTTAAGATGACACTTGATAAAGACGGAAAGGCAACAACAAGCGAGACACAGGCACTGAAACTTAAGACAGACACAAAGTATTACATAAGGGAGCTTGTAAACCCGAAGGGAACATACTTAAACAAAAAGGTTTACACCGTAAAGACAACAAAGGATGGAACATCAAAGAACAAGGCAGTAAGACTTTCAACGGTAAATAAACCGTGGAGAACAAGAATAAGTGTGCACAAGAAGGAAACAGGCACTGACAAGGACCTGTCCGGTGCAAGGTTCACTGTTTACCGGTGGAACGGCAGCAAGTACGTCACGGCAACATCCGTAGGAAACAATGGCGTGATAACAACAGACAGCAAGGGAAAAGCTGCAACCGGATGGCTTTATTACACCCAAAAGAACCAGGGCAAGTGGAGAATAGAGGAAACAGAGGCACCAAAGGGCCATAAGAACAACCACGCAAGAAAGGACATACAGATAAACAAGGATAATGCCAAGGACAGTGAGGAAGCACCACTTGAATGGACTGTTGACAATCCACTCACAACGGAATACGGATACATAAGCGTTCAAAAGGTGGTAAGTGACGCAGACGGAAACGACGTGTCAGCTGACTATGACATGACCGCAACCTTTACGGTTTATTCGGACCGCAACCTAAAGAAAAAGGTTACAACAATCACAACAAAGGGAACAACAGGCTACGGAAAGAGCAGTGCAATTCCAACGGGAACCTACTATGTAAAGGAAACATCATGGAATGCCGGTTATGAGCCTGCAGACAAAAACGCAGTAAAAACGGTAAATGTAACAAAGAATGCCACAACTGCCATTGAGGCAAAGCCGGGAGTAAATGCAAGAAAAGTGGGAAACCAGATTCCGTGGTATGCGGGACTTGCGGCAAGAAAACTCGATGCAGTAACGGGAGAACCACTGCAGGGTGCAGAGTTCACGTTCTATGAATGGAACGGCAGAAGATACATGCCGATTAAAACAAGAAAAACCGGAAGTGACGGATATGCAAGAATAGAAATCGAGGAACACCTTGTAAGGTGGACCAAGACAAACAGGGGAATGTTTGCGGTGGCAGAGACAAAGGCACCGGACGGTTACACTATTGACGACACCACAATGAAGTATCTTGTAATAAATGAACAGAACAGAAACAGCATGGCAGAGTTCACGTCATTTACTGACACCGGAATGGGTTATCTTGACATAACAAAGATAATAGAGGACGGACTTGGAAACAGGGACACAACCCTTGACTTTTCAAGCAAACTTCTTGGAATAACCTACGGATTATACACGGACAAAAACTGCACAAGACCTGTATCCGGACTTGACAACATTGTCCTTGACAGGGGCGGACACTTTAAGAGCGGTCCACTGGTTCCGGGAACATACTACTTAAGGGAGAATACCCTTAATTCAGAAATATTTGCAAACAAACCGGGACTTTCAATGGAAGTGACAATATATCCGGGAAAGACAACATACTTAAACGGAGAAAAGGGATTATCCTATGACAACAGGACATGGGATAACACCATATGGTAAGGAGGATAGAAAACGATGAAGAAAATGAAAAGAATGATAAAGAGATTTTCAGCCATTGTCATGGCATCCGTCCTTACCCTTGGAATGGCAGAGGGCATGACAATGCCCGTAAAGGCAGCGGATGCCATACTGGTTTCAGGATCAACGGGATACTTTTACGTAAAGGTTGTAAATGACACAACAGGGGACACGGATACCTTAAGGGTAAACGTGACGGCAAAAAAGGCATCAGGAAAGAAGTTATCCGCAGGTGATGAAACGGCAACAAGCAACACCGTAACGTATTCGGGAAGTGTGACAAGTCCGAAGCTGGGGCTTAAACTCAATACCACACAGTCCCATAAGAACATCGTGACATCACAGGATGGCACCGTTTCGCTTTTAATGTGTAATCTGCAGTTTAGTGTACCGGCACACACCTCATACGTTAAGGTTGAAAAGAACAACAGAAACAATCACACATTCAGACTTGCGGACAAGGTAAAAACACCGATAACCACGAACTCATACACGGACGTCACGGTGGCACATAACAGCAGTTCATACACAAAAAACATGATAATGGCATTAAACCTTTATGAGTGCGGATTGAGACAGGGCAATGCAAGTGTGCACAGCACAATCACACTTCATATAGGAAGAAACTCATATGGCATAGCCTACAATCTTGATGGCGGAAAGTTTAAGAACGGTAACAACACCACTTACACAAACCCGTCAAACGGAAGAACACAGAAACAGAACCCGACAACCGCACTTGACGGAGGGGAAAAGACATCAGACTACAGCAATTCCTACTTTTACGTGGAAAAACCAACGAAGGCAGGATACACCTTTAAGGGCTGGAACATAACGGGAATGGATAATGACACCCATTACTTTTACACAAGTGGTGGTGCAAAGACCACAACGGGAACAGCACTTAACACAACAACAAATGCGGATGCCATGAAGAGCAGCTACATCCCGACATCATACATGAACCTAAGGGCAACCTCCGGCACCGTCACATTCAACGCACTGTTTGACGTGAACAGGTACACCGTCATATATGACGGAAACGGTGCAACAGCCGGAACGATGGCAAATCAGGAACACACGTATGACGCAGCACTTAACCTTACACAGAATGCATACATAAGAACGGGACACACCTTCCTTGGATGGAGCAGAAACAGGGATGCCGCAGAGCCGGAGTTCCTAAACGGTGAAAGCGTTAAGAACCTGACAACGGATGCAGACGGAAAGGTTACACTCTATGCAGTGTGGGTAAAGAATTCATCAGCCCTTAACAATGCAAACATCCTAAAGAACATAAAGAAGATAATGAAGGTAAACGTTGTAAAGACTGATGAAACGGATGATAAAAAGACACTTGATGCAACATTTGACGTTTATGAGTGGTCAAAGGACCTGAATAACGGATACGGAGCATACAAAAACACCCCGTCATTTTCCATTAAGTCAAACGAGGAAAACATCCTTAACTATACTGCAGACAACCTTGGAAAGTTCAAGATAAAGGAAAAGGATGTTGAGGCACCGTACATCAACAATGGTGATGAGGCAGAAATAAGTCTAAAGGACGGACTTGACATGCCATTTTATGAAAACACCATGGTTGAAGAGGACAAGGGTGTCTTTGTCATGGGTGCAGGATATGCGAAAGGTGACATTGTAAGAGACAGTGCAGACACAAAGAATGCAACCTATTATCAGGCAAGGATCGCAAACGTTGGAAAGAGACCGACAGAAGGCGATTACTGGTTAAAACTTGATGAAAACAATTACAGTAAGTATGGCAGACTGATAAAGGGTGCCGGCGAATGGAATACCGCAAATGCATACGCAAAGACCTTTGGTGTTAAGATTGGAAACTCAAAGCCACCGGAAACCGGAATAATCTTTTCACTTAGAAAAAAGGATGAACGCGGCACGCTGCTTACGGGAGCCGGATTTAACGTCTACTATGCAGATGATAACAGCCTGTGTAGGGCGATGAATAAACGTTTAAACATAAAGGGTGTTTACTCAACGGATATTGATGCTAAGGGAAAGCCGCTTGAATATCCAGAGATTTCAGTAAATGATGACCAGTCTCATGCAACCCTTAACGCTGACGGAACAAAGACACTGAAACTCGTTGTAAGGGAAGACAGGGTTCCCGACAACTACGGAAAGATTAAGGACTTCAGGGTTGACGCACATGTGGTTTACAGTGACATTGAAGCCAAATGGAAGGCAGATAATCTCACGGTTACATTTTCAGACGGAAAGACAGTCACCATTGAAAACGGTGGAACAATAGACGCAGAGGAATTAATTGACGAGTCATACAGACTTAACATAAGTGTCACAAAGCAGTCAAAGAAGCAGAACTACAACGTGGCTGATCTTGAAGGTGCGGAATACACCATATATGAGGACAGCACACTTTCACTTCCAGTAACAACCATTATAATAGGAAGAAACGGAAAGGGAACTGCAGAAAACCTTCCGCTTAAGGACTACTGGATTAAGGAAACAAAGGCACCAAAGAGTGGAAAGTTCCTGTTTTCAGACGAGGTAAAACAGATAAGGGCAGAAGACATTGCCACCGGAACAGGTGTAACAACCTTTAATGCCACTGTTACCTTTGAGGAAGACGAGGACAGTGCAAGGTTAAACGTACACAAGGTGGACGACAGGGGAAATGACCTAAACGGTGCAGAGTTTACCCTGTATGAGTGCCCGGCGGATGTTACAGACAAAAACATTGATGATTACGATTACAGCAATGTAAAGAGCCGTGGAACAGAAAAGGTTGTAAACGGCTACGCATCATTTGAAGACATTCCGTTTGGAAAGTACGTTCTTGTTGAAACAAAGGTTCCCGACGGATACAAAAAGGCTCCAAACCAGATGGTGGAGCTTACAACTGAAAACGGCGGAAACAGTGACGTGACTGCAAAAACAATAACGGTAGTGAACGAGGAAGAAAAGGCAAGGATAAAGCTGTACAAGGAAGACAGCACGGACAATGGAAGAATTGAGGGTGCAGTCTTTAAGATATTTGACGTAAATAACAACAGCTACATCATGCAGGATGTTTCAGGCACCGATGATGAAGGAAATGATATAATCAGTCAGGAAGAAAGACTGTTTGTTACAGATGAAAACGGACTGATCAAGACGGAAAAGCTGACATATGGAACATACAGAATTGAAGAAGTTGAGGCACCTGACGGATACGTGAGGGATGACACACCAAGGACAGTGAATCTTGAAAAGGGAAAGGAAGACGGTGTTGATGAAGACGGCATACCGTACTTTAAAGTAACCTTTGAGAACAAAAAGACCGAGACATGGATTGACAAGACGGACATCACAACAGGTGAGGAGCTTACAGGCGGTGAGTACACCGTGACAGACGTAAGCGGAAACACTGTTGACCACTGGACCAGTGACGGAAAGACACACAAGATTTACGGACTAAAGGCAGGTGAAAAGTACACACTCACGGAAGAGGTGGCACCTGACGGATACACCATTGCCACACCGATTGAATTTACCGTGAATAAGGACGGAAGTGTGACAAAGGTGGAAATGAAGGATGATTACAATAAGTTAGAGCTTAGAAAGTGTGATATCACCACAGGCGAGGAAATAGAAGGTGCTGAAATGGAACTTTATGACAGCGAGAACAACCTTGTTGACAGCTGGATTTCAGAAAAGACACCTCACAGAATAGACAGAATAAAGACGGGTACTTACAGACTTGTTGAGAAAAGGGCACCAAAGGGCTATGTTGTTGCCGAAAGCATCACCTTTGAGGTAGGAGAGAGCAACGAGGTACAGCAGATCGTGATGAATGATGATTACACAAAGACAAGGTTCATCAAACTTGCAACGGATACAGGTGAACCACTTTCAGGATGTGTACTGCAGGTGCTTGACAAAAACAGAAACGTTGTTGAGCAGTGGACAACCGACGGAAGCGAACACGAGATAGATTATCTCGTAGAAGGTGAGACATACTATCTCCATGAGGTGTCTGCACCGGATGATTACCAGAGAGCAGAAGACATAGAGTTTGTTGCAGGAAGACAGTGGAATGACGGAAACGGCGTGACAGAAGATGACTACAACAGAATGGACGGCACACAGTTTACGGACCAGGGCGGAAACAAAGTGAACTGGAACGACGGAAAGGTGCCAACGAATGAACCTGCAGACGACCTTGAACCGGAAACCGGAAGTGATGATGACATCACAAATCCTGATGACGGGGACGGAGTTGTTGACGAGGTTGACAGGGACGGTGAAACGGGTGATGCTTATGATGCGTCAGCTGCGGAAACAGTCACAATCACAATGCTTGACAAGCCGAAACTTGTTTCAATCATAAAGAAAACGGGAAGCGGAGACCTTCTTCCGGGAGCAAGACTGCAGTTACTTGATGAAAGCGGAAATGTCCTGTATTCATGGACAACGGGAGCAGACACGTCAAGTGTGTTCAGACTTGGAAACGGAAAGTACAGGATACATGAAGAGTATGCACCTGAAAACTATGAGCTTGCAGAGGACATAGAGTTTGAGGTAACAGACGATACCACGGAAGTTGAATATGTGATGACTGATGAGTATACCGGAGGATCCATTAAGGTATTAAAGACAGATGGGGGCACCGGAAAACCGCTTGAGGGTGCAGAGTTCACTCTAAAGGGTGAAAACGGACTCACCATTACCGGAAAAACCGACAAGAACGGTGAACTTGTATTCGGAGTTAAAAACGGTGAAAAGACACTTCCACCACAGAAGTACACCTTAACCGAGACAAAGACGGTAAACGGACACAGCCTGTTAAAGGACCCTGTTGAGATAACACTTCCACTTAAACTCACAAAGGCTGAGGCGGATGCAATGGGAGCAGACACCTCAAAGGCAAAGTGGGATGAGGAAAACGAAGTGTACAGGTTCTTTGACCTTACATATGAGGTAAAGAATGACGCAACACTCAGACTTCCGGCAACGGGAGCAGGCGGCATGGCTTATGGCGTCATTGGAGCAGTGATAATGATTGTGCTCACACTTCTTTACCTGTTTGTAAGAAGCAGACAGAGAAGACGGAGGATTTCATAAACTAAAAGCAGATGAGGGGGAGTTTTCCCCCTTGTTCTGCATTAACCATAACCATACGGAAAACAAAAACAACCCCAGAGACAGAAAAGTATAAACAGACATGAAAGGTATTTCCGGACAGTAGGATGTTATGTGGAAGTAACCGGTAACGTTACGGATAAAGAGAAACTTCCTATATAATTATAATATATATAAGGAAGAAAAAAGACAAAAGTATCCGTAATGCTGACTTTTTATTAATAAGTAAAAATGTATTGCAAACATAGGTTTAATCAGATATAATAGGATTAAAAGAACAAACGTTCGAGAGAAATAAAGAGAGGAGATAGCTAATGAAGAAGATAACGGCATGGATAACTGTTTTTTGCATTGTCGGTGTCACTGCCCTGTCAGGCGTAACGGTGACTGATGCATACACCATCACTGAGAAAGCCGGAATGAGAACTGCAGATGAATTGTCGGATGCCGCAGCAAAGGCACTTGATGAGGTTTCCGTGACGGATAAGGATATGCTTGACGACGTGATAAAAAGGTCATATGAGAATGACTTTCAGGATAAGACGTACATCATAAAAAACAAGGGTGAGAACCTTGACAAGTCATACTGGCGTCAGTACGTGCGTTCACAGGGAGACTTCAGTGTATCCCTTGACTGGAACGTGGAGAACTGTGCTGCCATCGTCGGAGACAATTACTACTACACCATAAGAATGAGTTCAGGGGTAACAATGTCACCCTTTAACTATGCCACCAGCACGATAGACCGGTGGGATGAATACATGGACGTGATAAGGAATGTTGAAAACAGAATTGGAATACTGAATGATGACCTGTGCGACTATCAGAAGATACAGCTGGCATATGCATGGATAAAACAGAACGTAAAGTATGGTTATGCAAGTGATGTGTCCGGACAGCATGTGTCCGGAGGACAGGAGCCAATAGAAGCGATACTTTATGGCTATGCTGTATGTGGAGGTTATACACGTGTGTTCAACCGTTTCATGCATGACTGTGGAATTAAGAGCTACTATCTTTCAAACGTTTCCCATGCATTTAACTTTGTAAGACTTGACGGAAAACATTACAAGACGGACTGCCAGGTGGGAACAGTGGATTGCTATGAGGGTTATGAACAGTACAATAAGAATGGCAAGCTACTGTGGGAACTGAACAGGGCACTTGTCGGAACAACCAAGAAGGTTTCAAGCGAACTTTTTGAGTACAGTGCCATAACGCACTACGATACTGAATTTGAGCATGGCTCAGTTGATAATTGTGTCATGGGTCCACTTGCAGAAATAACAGAACCAACCTGTACAACCGACGGGACATTCTTAAAGGAAGGAAAGGTTGACGAACACTGTGATTACTGTGGTAAAGTCCATTCCTTTACCCTTCCTGCAGCACATACCTATAAGACGGTTGAGAACAAGCCTTCAACCTGTACGGAAGAAGGCGAGATAAAGAAAGTATGCAGTGAGTGTGGCAATGAGGAAACGGAAAAGGTTGCCATGAAACCACATGACTATAAGATTGACACTGCTGACAGTGACTTTGACACCGAAGGGTGGTTTAAGATAGTATGCAACAGCCGTGGAAAGGTTTATTACGAGGAATATAAGGATAAGTTGGAGAGACCAACACAGTCTGAAACTGAAACCACAACCACTGAGGAATCGGTGACGACACCTGCATATCAGGAAAGTGACCTTGAAAAGAAGGACAGAGGATATGGAATAATCACATGGTATGACGCAGAGAAGGAAGACTGGTTCTGTAAACAGGGCCAATTTGAAATGTCAATGAAAAGGGAAATAAGTGGAAACGGGGCATACACCGACGGTTTGTGGGTGGAATGCGGAATACTTGACAAGGGAAGACTTTATGACAAGCAGGCGGGCAAGTGGGTTAATGCCGGAGACAGTGTTGACTGTTACTTTGACGTGGATAGCCGTACATGGAAGATATACATGAAGTATTACACAGAGGAACCGCAGGCTACAACCACGGCACCGGAAGAGGAAGTTACAACAACTGAGCCTGCAACAAGGAAACCCGAACCTGTGACAACAAAGAAACCACAGACCACAACAAAGAAAATACCTGTGACAACAAAGAAACCGCAGACCAAAAAAACGGCAAAGCCTGCGAGAATGAGCTTTAAGAGTGTAAAGAATAATAAGGGTAAAAAGATAAGTCTTAAGTGGAAGAAAATTAAAGGAGCAACAAAGTATCAGGTAAAATGGGTACTTGGAAGAGGAAAAAAGGCAAAGACGAAAACCAAGAGCCTTAAAGGAAAAACGACTTCATATGCGTTCAAGAGACTTAAAAAAGGCAAAACCTATAAGGTGTACATTCGAGCCTATAATAAAAGCGGCTGGGGTAAGTGGAGTGTGGTTAAGAAGATAAAAATAAAGAAATAACAGACAGAAAAGGGAATGGCATACTTAGTGGCTGTTCCCTTTGTTTTTTAGAATTGAAGAAAGGAAACAAAAATGATAATAGTGGCAGACAACGGAATGGAAACACAAACAAGAAAACTGAAAGACGGCATAACATTAGATGAAGCCAAAGCTCAGGTAAGAGAACTGTGGGAAGATGATTGGCTGGGACTTGATTATAGACTGGAAGATAATGATGGAAACATAATACTTAAATTAGAGCATGACGATTAGAGTGCTGCAAGAGATTAACATGGAAATAGAACAGCAAGAATTACTTACTATTGATTTCAGATTTATTTTAGTATTAATTTTAGTATTAATTTAGAGGTAACGTCTAATTTATATCTTTTTATGCTTGTTTTTCACCCTATTTTTTGGTAAAATTAGAGTATTAAATTAAACGGTCGTTTATATCGGTACTATTTAATAAAGATAAATGTATAGGGGTGCTATACAAAGAAATATAAATTAATAAATTGAATTGATGTTAAAGGTAATGACGTATTTAATGGCTATAACCTTTATTTTTTTGTCACAAAATACCTGTCCTTAACTGATTCTTAACCGGTTTATGAATTAGAATAATAGTGTCGGGCGATGGGAGAAAATGTCTTGAAATTCTAAAAAATGGGAGAAGATACATGAAGATATACACGATGGGATTTAAGGGGAAAAGTCAGGAAGAATTTATTAAAACAATAAATAAGAAAAAAATTGAGCTTGTAGTTGACATGAGAGAAAGAAACAGATTTCCGATGTTGGGATTTTGCAACGAAGGAGAACTGAAAAAATGTTTGAAGGAAAAATGTAATTGTGACTACTTATATAATTCTATGCTTGCACCAATGTGTGGTTATTATGAAGCCTACACGGAGAGGGCAATTTCGTGGGATGAATATGTGGCAAAATATAAAGAAACACTTTCGGAAAGGGGAATTGCAGGGAGATTTCTTATTGATTGTATGGAATATGAAAGGATAATGATAATTTGTCTGGGAAAAACGCCGGGTAGGTGTTCAAGAAAACTGCTGGCAGAGTGGTTACAAGAGAGAATACGTGGAATTGAGATAGAGATAAAGCATTTATAAAAAATATTTGATTTAATAAGAAATGTGTGTTATAGCAATACGGTTATTTGGAGTTATTATTGATTGATATAAGTGTTCTTAGTTAACTAATGTCTACTTGATGTAGATGTATAGAGCTTGTAGGAAGAAAAGAACAAGCATATTAAAGAGGATAATTGATTTTTTTAGAACAAATATTAAAATTGTAATAAGTTAGCTGAGAAAACATATCAAGATCAAAAACTCGAAATAGCTGATACACCATATTTCTCAATTTCCCTATAGACATTTCAGAAATCATGGTGTATACTATCAAAGTATGTTTAACCTACACTAAGCATTTGGATACTCCAACCGGTGCCTAAGTGTAAGGGGATATTAAGATTTTAGGAGGAATAAGAAATGATATCAAAAGAGACAAAAGCTCAGTTAGCAGCAGAATATGGTAAGACACCTACTGACACAGGTTCACCTGCAGTTCAGGTAGCAATCTTAACATTCAGAATTAAGGAGTTAACAGAACATTTAAAGGTTAACCAGAAGGATCATCATTCAAGAAGAGGTCTTCTTAAGATGGTAGGTAAGAGAAGAGGCTTACTTGACTACATTAAGGAAAATGACCTTGACGAATATCGTCAGTTAATTGAAAAATTAGGAATTCGTAAATAATTTCTTACCGGGTGGTAATATTACATTCGGATTTATATACAGGGATGAGAGTTTACTCTCATCCCTGTATTGCATTTTTCATATAAATAATTTATAATAACATAGATTGTGTGTAAATTTACACAAAAGGCAGAAGAACCATGCCGAGACCACTGTAAAGGGCAGTAGCATTGTTACCGGTTTTTACAGTAGTTTCGGATTCTTCTGCTATAAAATAAAAAGTAAGGAGAAGTTACTAACAAAGTAACGAAAGAAGATTATGTACAAGAGTTTTAGTATGGAGCTTGCAGGAAGAACCTTAACAGTTGATGTTGGAAGAGTTGCAAAGCAGGCTAACGGTGCAGCATTTATGCACTATGGAGACACTACGGTATTGTCAACAGCTACAGCATCAGACAAGCCTAGGGATGGAATTGATTTCTTCCCACTTTCAGTTGAATTTGAAGAAAAAATGTATTCTGTAGGAAAAATCCCTGGAGGATTTAATAAGAGAGAGGGAAAAGCATCAGAGAATTCAGTGCTTACATCAAGAGTTATAGACAGACCTATGAGACCTTTATTCCCAAAGGATTACAGAAATGATGTTACACTTAACAACCTTGTTATGTCAGTAGATCCTGAATGTAGACCTGAAATCGTAGCTATGCTTGGTGCAGCTATTGCAACATGTATATCAGATATTCCATTTGACGGACCATGTGCCATGACACAGGTAGGTTTAGTTGATGGGGAATTTGTTATTAACCCAAGCCAGAAGCAGTGGAAAGAGGGAGATTTACAGCTTACAGTAGCTTCAACAAGAGAAAAGGTTATCATGATTGAAGCAGGTGCTAATATTATCCCGGAAGCAAAGATGATAGAAGCTATTTATATGGCACATGATGTAAACCAGACTATCATTGAATTTATTGATAAAATTGTGGCAGAAGTAGGAAAAGAAAAGCACTCATATGAAAGCTGTGCTATTCCTGAAGAATTATTTGCTGCAATTAAGGAAATTGTTCCACCTGCAGATATGGAAGTAGCTGTATTTACAGATGACAAGCAGACAAGAGAAGAAAACATAAGACAGATTACAGAGAAGTTAGAAGAAGCTTTTGCTGATAATGAAGAATGGCTTGCTGTTTTAGGAGAAGCTATTTATCAGTATCAGAAGAAGACAGTTCGTAAGATGATATTGAAAGATCACAAGCGTCCTGACGGAAGAGCAATTGATCAGATCAGACCGTTAGCAGCAGAAGTTGATATTATTCCTAGAGTGCATGGTTCTGCAATGTTCACAAGAGGACAGACACAGATTTGCAACGTATGTACTTTAGCACCATTATCAGAAGCACAGAAAATAGACGGACTTGATGAAAATGAAACAACAAAGAGATATATGCATCACTACAACTTCCCTTCATACTCAGTTGGTGAGACAAAGCCATCAAGAGGACCGGGAAGACGTGAAATCGGACATGGTGCTTTAGCAGAAAAGGCACTGGTACCTGTACTTCCTAGCGAAGCAGAGTTCCCATATGCTATTAGAACAGTTTCAGAAACATTTGAGTCAAACGGTTCTACATCAATGGCTTCTACATGTTCATCATGTATGTCATTAATGGCAGCAGGTGTTCCAATTAAGGCTATGGTAGCAGGTATTTCATGTGGTCTTGTTACAGGTGATACAGATGATGATTATGTATTGCTTACAGATATCCAGGGACTTGAAGATTTCTTCGGAGACATGGACTTTAAGGTAACAGGTACAACAGAAGGTATCACAGCTATTCAGATGGATATTAAGATTCATGGTCTTACAAGAGAAATCGTGGAGGGTGCTATTGCAAGAACAAGAGAAGCAAGATTATTCATTATGGATAATTGCATGAAGCCGGCAATTTCTGAACCTAGAAAAGAAGTAAATGCATACGCTCCTAAGATTGAAATGATTCAGATTGATCCGGACAAGATTGGTGATGTTGTAGGAAAGAGCGGAAAGGTTATTAATGCAATTATCGAAGAAACAGGCGTTAAGATTGACATTTCTGATGAAGGAATGGTATCAGTTTGTGGCGTAGATAAGGACATGATAGCTAAGGCTATAAAATACATTAAGACAATAGTAACAGACTTTGAAGAAGGCATGATTTTAGAAGGTACTGTTGTAAGTATTAAGGAATTTGGTGCATTTATCGAATTTGCACCTGGAAAAGAAGGCATGGTTCACATTTCTAAGATTGCAAAAGAAAGAGTTGAACATGTTGAAGACTTCCTTACATTAGGTGATAAGGTTAAATGTAAGTGTCTAGGAAAAGATAAGATGGGAAGAATCAGCTTTTCAATTAAAGATGCACAGTAAATAAATTAAATAGAAACGTTGCACAAAATCTTAAATTTTGTACAAATATGGAATATCTCCAGGGCGAATATTATGATATATAATAAAGCTTTGGAGATATTTTACTATATCTTAATTGGCTATGTGGTATCATTAATCAGATACGAAGGAGAGTGGCTATGGTAAAAGATAAATCATATTTAAAAAATATATTAATGACAGCGGGAATATTATTAATTTCTTTTGTAATAAGCTTGTTGTTGCAACATGTGTTTAAGGTACATGAACATATAACAGCAGTGTTTATATTTGCTGTATTTTTAATATCCCTTTTAACAAACGGATATGTATATGGAATAGTGGCAGCTTTTATTTCCATGATTGCCGTTAACTATGCTTTTACATTTCCGTTCTTTTCAATTAATTTTATGATACCTGTTAATATGATTTCTGCAATTGTAATGATAGTTATAGCCATATTAACAAGTACATTAACCACTCAGATAAAAAGGCATGAGGCAATGAAAGCTGAAGGAGAGAAGGAAAGAATGAGAGCCAATCTTTTAAGGGCGGTTTCCCATGACTTAAGAACTCCCCTTACCACTATTTATGGTTCAGCAGCTACATTGTTAGAAAACAGGGATACACTAGAGGAAGAACAACAAACCAAAATATTACAGGGAATAAAAGAGGATTCGGAATGGCTTGTAAGAATGGTGGAAAATCTTTTATCTATTACAAGAATTGACAGTGGAAATGTGAAAATAATAAAAACACCAATAGTTTTAGAGGAACTGATAGATTCAGTAATTGTGAAATTTAGAAAAAGATACCCTGACTTTGATATAACATTGGACTTGCCGGAGGATATTGTTGTCATACCAATGGATGCAATGCTTATTGAACAGGTTATAGTAAATATATTGGAAAATGCCATACAGCACGCAGAGGGAATGACAGAATTAATACTTCGGGTGTTTGTATTGGGGAAGCAGGCTATATTTGAAATAAAGGACAATGGCTGTGGAATCAGTAAAGAAAAATTGCCATACATATTTTCCGGATATTATGAGAATAAGGAAGAACCTTCAGACGGACAAAAACGCAATACGGGAATAGGATTGTCCGTATGTAAAACCATTATAAAGGCACATGGAGGGGACATTAGTGCAGAAAATATTAAAGGTGGCGGTGCTGTTTTCAGATTTACATTAGATACGGAGGAAGAAATAGATGCCTAATAATAAATATAAGGTTTTATTAGTAGAAGATGAAAATAATATTAGAAATCTGGTAACAACCATACTTAAATCGGCAGGTTATCAGGTTGTTGTAGCAGAAAACTGTGAGAGAGCCCTGGGAATGTACACATCTCATCTCCCTGACATTATTATTTTGGACTTAGGTCTTCCTGACAGGGATGGAATGTATTTCTTAAAGAAAGTAAGGGATGACTCACTGACTCCTATTATTATATTGTCAGCCCGTTCTAATGAAAGGGATAAGGTAGTTGCTCTTGATGCAGGGGCAAACGATTATGTAACAAAGCCCTTTAGCTCGGCGGAACTGTTAGCAAGGGTAAGAGCAGCTCTTAGAAATACAAGACACAGCTCTGAGGAGGGAAAACTGCCGGGAGGAAAGTTCACATTAGAGGGACTTGTTATAGATTATGATGGAAGACAGGTTTTTGTTGATGAAAAAGAAGTAAAATTAACCCAGACAGAGTACAATATTGTGGCGTTTTTATCGGAACATGCCGGAAAAATGATGACGTATACAGCCATAATTAAGGCAATATGGGGCTATCCTGATGAGGGAAGCGTTAAAAAGCTTCAGGTGAACATGGCAAATATAAGAAGAAAACTGGGAATAAAGCCGGGAGAAGCAAAGTACATAATAAATGAATTAGGTGTTGGATATAGAATGAATAGTTAGCATATTTGTTTAGTTTAAATTAAACTTGCTTAATATATTGGTTAAAGTTATAATAATACAAGTTGACAAAATTATATAATGTAATAAAGGAACATTAAGGATATTAGAAATGATTTATAACAATGTATTAGAATTTATCGGACATACACCTATGGTGCGTCTTAACCATATGGTTGATGAAGATTCAGCTCAGGTTCTTGTGAAGTTTGAGGGATTAAATGTAGGTGGCTCAATAAAAACAAGAACGGCTTATGAAATGATTAAGGCGGCAGAAGCAGAAGGCAAAATAAACAAGGATACAATAATAGTTGAACCTACCAGTGGAAATCAGGGAATCGGACTGGCATTAGTAGGAGCGGTAAAAGGATATAAAACTATTATTATAATGCCTGACTCTGTTAGTGAGGAAAGAAGAAAGCTAGTTAAACATTATGGAGCAGAGGTTATTCTTATCCATGATGACGGAGACATTGGAAAGTGTATAGATGAATGTCTTAAAACAGCACTTAAAATGGCAGAGGACAATCCAAAGGTGTTTGTACCACAGCAGTTTGCCAATCCTAACAATGTTAAGGCTCATAAACATCATACCGGATTGGAAATCATGGAGCAGGTAGAGGGAAACATAGACGGATTCTGCTCAGGTATAGGAACCGGTGGCACCATTACAGGAATAGGTAAGGTTTTAAAGGCACAAAATCCTGACATTGAAATATGGGCAGTGGAACCGGAAAATGCAGCCATTTTAGCAGGTGGAAATATCGGAACTCATTTGCAAATGGGAATAGGAGACGGAGTTATACCTGATATTTTAGACCGGAATATATATGATAACATTTATATAGTTACTGACGAAGAGGCAATAAGTACAGCCAAGGACTTAGCTAAAAAAGAGGGGCTTATGTGCGGAATTTCCAGTGGAACAAATGTTGCAGCAGCCATAAAGCTGGCAAAAAAGTTAGGAAAAGGAAAAACAGTGGTAACTGTATTGCCGGATACGGCAGAAAGATATTTTTCAACGCCGTTGTTTGATGAATAAGGAGCTAATATGCAGGAAACAAAGGAAGATAAGAAAATAAAAATAGGACAGATATGTAATAAAATATCAACTGTTTTATTTGTATTATTCTTTATTGATGTATGTGTAATACCAATTATGCAAATGGAATTCTTTTTGATTTCAGTGGCAGTTATTGTAGTTTTATTTGCCATTAGTTGTATTGTGGGACACATATGTCTTAAGGATTATAAACCGGAATAATGAAAGCACAGGAGGTTAGAAAGTGAATAACAACAAAGGAACAATATGCGTACAGGGCGGATGGAAGCCTACAAAGGGAGAACCGAGAGTTTTGCCTATTTATCAAAGCACCACATTTAAATATGATACATCAGAGCAAATGGGAAGACTGTTTGATTTAGAGGATAGCGGATATTTTTATACAAGACTTCAGAACCCTACTAATGATGCAGTAGCTTCAAAAATATGTGAGTTAGAAGGTGGAGTGGCAGCCATGCTTACATCATCAGGTCAGGCAGCCAATTTTTACGCAGTTTTTAATATTTGTGAAGCAGGAGACCACTTTATCTGTTCATCAAATGTATATGGAGGAACCTTTAATTTATTTGGTGTAACCATGAAGAAAATGGGAATAGATGTTACATTTGTAGATCCGGATATTTCACCGGAAGATTTAGAAAAAGAATTTAAAACAAATACAAAGTGTGTATTTGGTGAATCGGTGTCAAATCCGTCTCTTGTAGTGTTTGATTTTGAAAAATTCGCAAAGGCAGCTCACAGTCATGGTGTTCCTCTTATTGTGGATAACACATTCCCGACACCTATTAATTGCAGACCTTTTGAATTTGGAGTTGATATAGTAACTCACTCCACAACTAAATATATGGATGGTCATGCCATGGCAGTAGGTGGAGCAATTGTTGACAGTGGAAACTTTGACTGGATGGCTCATGCTGATAAATTCCCGGGAATGACAGAGCCGGATGAATCATATCATGGGTTAGTTTATGCAGAAAAATTTGGAAAAAGCGGATATATTACAAAGGCAACAGCACAGGTTATGAGGGATTTAGGATCAATTCCTTCACCTACAAATTCATTTTTGCTAAATGTAGGCCTTGAAACATTACATTTAAGAGTTCCAAGACACTGTGAAAATGCATTAAAAGTGGCTAAATGGCTTAAGGCAAATGACAAGGTAGCCTGGGTTAATTATCCGGGATTAGAGGGTGACAAATATTATGATTTGGCACAGAAGTATATGCCTAATGGAACATGTGGCGTTTTAACCTTTGGTATAAAAGGTGGTCGTGATGCATCCATTAAATTTATGGATAATCTTAAGTTCGTGGCAATAGTGACTCATGTGGCTGATGCCCGTTCATGTGTGCTACATCCTGCAAGTCACACTCATAGACAGATGACAGATGAACAGTTAATTGAGGCAGGAGTTCAGCCGGATTTAATCAGATTCTCTGTAGGAATTGAAGATGCTGAGGACATTATTGCAGATTTAGAGCAGGCATTAAATGCATAACATAAAACTTACGAAATAAGGTAATAAAAATGAAATTCAGACCATGCATAGACATACACAACGGAAAAGTGAAACAGTTAGTAGGTAGCAGCCTTAAAGACAAGGGAAATCAGGCAGAAGAAAATTTTGTATCTGAAAAAAATGCAGTCTACTATGCTAATCTTTATAAAAAAGACGGGCTAAAAGGCGGACATATAATAATATTAAATGCCGGCGGTTCGGAATTTTTTAAGGAATCAAAGAAACAGGCAATAGAGGCGTTGTCTGCATATCCTAAAGGGATGCAGATAGGCGGCGGCGTTACAGCTGTAAATGCACAGGATTATATAAAGGCAGGGGCATCCCATGTAATTGTCACATCTTATGTATTTAAAGATGGAAGAGTTAATTACGGAAATCTTAAAAGTCTTGTGGAAGCTGTGGGAAAAGAGTGTATTGTTTTGGATTTAAGCTGTAGAAAGAAAGACGGACAGTATTACATAGTAACAGACAGATGGCAAAAATTCACTGATGAAGTAGTTAATATTGAAACATTGAAAAAACTGTCGGAATATTGTGATGAATTTCTTATACACGGTGTGGATGTTGAAGGAAAATCAGGTGGAATGGAAGAAGATTTGGTAGCTATGCTATCTGAATTTACTGATATTCCCATAACCTATGCAGGTGGGATATCCACTATGGAACAAATAGAAAGGTTCAGGGAGATTTCTAATGGTAAAATGGATTTTACCATTGGAAGTGCGCTGGATTTGTTTGGTGGAAAGTTACCATATGATAAAGTAAAAGAACAGTTTTAAAATTATATAATAGTATAAAAATCCCCTATATTGGAGAGTATTATATTGTACGGAAAGTTAATTTGAAAATCCGTACATTGTATATCATCAATATGGGGGATTTTTTATGGACGAAATAAAAGAATACGGTCAGACAGACTTAAATAACAACAGCAGACACAAAAAAATACATCTTTTAAATATAATCGGGGAAATTGAAGGACACGAAAATGTGGCATCAGGAACCAAGGCAACTAAATATGAACACGTGCTTCCTCAGTTAGCACAGGTAGAAGATGATGCAGAAACAGATGGGCTTCTGGTAATATTAAATACAGTAGGTGGGGATGTTGAATGTGGTCTTGCAATTGCAGAAATGATATCGGGACTTAGTAAGCCTACAGTGTCATTAGTTTTAGGAGGCAGCCACTCCATTGGTGTTCCTCTTGCAGTATCAACAGACTATTCCTTTATTGTTAAAACAGGTACCATGGTTATTCATCCTGTGAGAATGAATGGACTGTTTATAGGAGTTCCCCAGACCTATGATTATTTTAAAAAAATTCAGGAGAGAATTAATTCTTTTATATTAGACCATTGTGACATAAAAGAACAAAAGCTTATGGAATTAATGATGGAAACAGAAGTTATGACAAAGGATGTGGGAAGCATTCTTGTAGGTAAGGAAGCAGTGAATGAAGGAATAATAAATGAAATAGGAAGCCTAAAAGATGCCATAAAAAAGTTGTATGAACTTATTGACAAAAAATCCTGATAAATTACATTGGACACCGGGGCATTACAATACAAAAACTAAATAACTTGAATATAGTGGTGAAAAATAGTAAAATATTATAGATTATGGTTAACTAAAGAAATAAGGAGTTACAAATGAGTTTATTAGAGTCAATTTTTCTTGGAATAATACAGGGAGTGACGGAATTTCTTCCTGTGAGCAGTTCGGGACATCTTGCTATATTCCAGCAGATTTTCGGACTTGAAGATGTAGGTACATCTTTTGATGTATTTTTACATTTGGGAACATTAATTGCAGTATTTGTTATATACTGGCGGGATATTGGAAGATTAATATATGATGGAATCGGAATAGTGGTGGATTTCGTTGCTAATGTGTTTTATTACATAAGATGGAAGACAACCAAAAAGAATCCGGAATACAGAAAAATAATCAGAACATCATATAGAAAATTTGCGTTATTAATTATTGTTTCAACCATACCTACGGGAATAATAGGTATTGTAGGTAAGAATTTAGTAGATAATGCATCCCATACTCTTATTGTTCCGGGAATTTGTCTTTTAATAACAGCCATATTACTTGTAATTTCAGATAATATACCAAACGGAAATAAAACACCAAAGAAAACTACATATTTAAACGCAGTTTTTATAGGAATTTGTCAGGGGATAGCAACTCTTCCGGGATTATCACGTTCAGGAACAACCATTACAGCAGGTCTTTTATGTGGACTTAGAAGAGATTTTGTTGTAAAATATTCCTTTATTATGTCAATTCCGGCTATAATGGGTGCCTGTGTGTTAAACATTCCTGATATGCACACAGACATTGCAAAAACAGGTGTTGAGTGCTACGTGGCAGGAGCTTTAGTGTCTGCCGTGGTAGGTTACATATGTATTAAAACAATGCTTGTAGTTGTAAGAAATAAGCAGTTTAAATATTTTTCAGCTTATTGCGGATTAGTTGGACTGATAGCCATAGTGGCATCATTTTTCGTAAAATAAATTAACAGGGGTGAAAATATATTGGCCGATACGAAGAAAAAAAGTAATGGCAAAAAAACAAATAGCAGTAAAGGTAAGACTGGTGGAAACAAAACCAGTGGCAGTAAAACCGGTGGCAGTAAGGCTGCGGAAACAAGAAGGAAAAACGCCCAGATGGCTAAGAAACGCAAAATAATCGTAAAGGAGGTTTATTTGTGGATATCCTTAGCTGTGGCACTGTTTTTATTCTTAAGCAATTTTGGCATTTGTGGCATAGTGGGAAACACATTAAGGGATGCAATGCTTGGATGCTTCGGATGGATGGGATATGTTTTTCCTGTATTTCTGGCAGTAACAATAGGACTTGTGGCATATAATAATATGAACACCAAGGTTATCTCTAAGATAGTGGCAGTGGTGCTATTATACATTAATATGTGTCTGCTGTTTGATTTGTTAAGTTACAGTGACAATAGAATAGATGTTTTAAAATATTATAAATATGGCTCTAAAGGCGAATTTGGCGGAGGTCTTGTAGGGGGAGCATTAGGAAATCTTATGGATTCCCTGTTAGGACTTACAGGAGCCTACATTGTAACTTTTGTTGTACTTATTATATGCATAGTAATTTTAACGGAAAAGTCTATTATGTCTTTTCTTAAGAAAAAGGGAAAAAGTGCCTATGAAAGTGCAGTGGAAGATACAAAAGCCAGAAAAGAAGCCACGGCAGTACGAAGAGAGCAGAAGCGGATTGAAAAGGAAAAAGAAAGAAGTATTGCCAGACAGAAAAAAATCGGTGTGGACTTTAATGAAACTACTGTTGGTGGAGATAGTTTACCAGGGGAGAAGTTAGAGGATAATAAACAGGAGGTTCACGAAATACATATTGACGGAGTGGATGATACCCCAAGTGACATAGATGAAATGCCCCTTGACCGTGAAATTGTATATACCTATGAAGAAAATCAGGGCAATAAGCAGGTTAAAATAGATGGCCTTGACAAACCTGAACCACCAAAAGCTGATAAACATGCTACAGACGGTGAATTTACACCAAAGGAAAGAGTGATAGTAAGTGAAGAGGCTAAAAAGACTATGAAGAGAAAGCCTTTTGGAGTAGGGGAGGCAGTAGCCACTGAAACACCGGCGGCAGAAGAAGTCAGCTCACAACAGCCTAAGGCATCTTCAGAAGGAAAAATAATAGCACCGTCTAAAAAGAAAATGAAATATAAGAAACCACCATACAGTCTTCTTAAGGATAATCCCGGGAGCAAAAGCGGTATAACAAAAGCATCCCTTATGCAGACAGCCAATAAACTAAAACAGGTTTTGGCAAACTTTGGAGTTAAGGTAGAAGTGACAAATGTAAGTAAGGGACCGTCAGTTACAAGATATGAATTGCAACCTGAAATGGGAACTAAGGTTAGCCGTATAACAGGTCTTGCAGATGACATAAAGTTAAATATGGCAGCGGCGGACATACGAATTGAAGCACCTATACCGGGAAAAGCTGCCGTAGGAATTGAAATTCCAAATGAGGGAAGGGATCCTGTATATTTAAAGGAACTTTTAAATTCAAAGGAATTAAGGGAGCATAAGTCGAAGCTGGCATTTCCGGCAGGTAAGGATATTGCAGGAAGAGTAGTTGTGGCTGATATTGCCAAAATGCCTCATATGCTTATTGCAGGCACTACAGGTTCAGGAAAGTCAGTATTTACAAACTCAATATTAATGAGTATTCTTTACAGGACAACACCGGAAGACGTAAGGCTTATTGTTATTGATCCTAAGGTTGTGGAATTTCAGGTATACAATAAAATACCTCATTTATTATATGATGTAGTTACAGACCCTAAAAAAGCGGCAGGCATTCTTAACTGGGCGGTGGCAGAAATGACCACCAGATATAAGAAGTTTGCCAATGTAGGGGCAAGAGATATTGGAAGTTACAATGCAAAGGTGGAAAGCGGTGATTTTTCAGGAGATAATCCACCGGAAAAAATGCCACAGATACTTATTGTAATTGACGAGTTAGCTGACCTTATGATGGTGGCAGCTAAGGAAGTGGAAGAGGCAATATGCCGTTTAGCACAGCTTGCCAGAGCAGCAGGCATTCATATGGTTATTGCAACTCAGCGTCCTTCAGTAGATGTTATTACGGGACTTATTAAGGCAAATATTCCTTCACGAGTTGCCCTTACTGTGGCATCAGGAACGGATTCAAGAACAATTATAGATATGAACGGAGCTGAAAAGCTCTTAGGCAATGGTGACATGTTGTTTTATCCTGCCGGATATGTTAAACCTGTGAGAGTACAGGGAGCATATGTATCGGATAAGGAAATTTTTGATACTGTTGAATATATTAAAAACAACAGTGGAGAAGCTGAATATGACGAAACCATTGGTGTAAAATTAACTACGGATATGGAGGCTTCCGGTGGAGCAGAAGGGGATAAAGACCCGTTATTTGCTGAAGCAGGAAGGCTTTGCATAGAAAAGCAAAAGGGCTCAACTAGTATGATTCAAAGGCAGTTCAGAGTGGGCTTTAACAGAGCGGCACGTATTATGGAACAGCTTTATGATGCAGGGGTTGTAGGTCAGGAGGAACAGAATAAACCTAGAAAGGTTATTATGAGTTTAGATGAATTTGAAGCTAGTTTACAAAACGATAATCAATAAGAAGGAGATATTAAAATTATGAAATCAGACATTGAAATTGCACAGGAGGCAGTCATGCTTCCGATTAAAGAGGTAGCACAGAATATAGGTTTAACAGAGGATGATATTGAGTTATATGGAAAGTATAAGGCAAAAATATCCAATGAATACTATGAAAAAATCAAAGGTAATGAAGATGGTAAACTTATTCTTGTTACAGCCATAAATCCGACTCCTGCAGGAGAAGGAAAAACAACAGTAACTGTTGGTTTAGGAGAGGCATTTGGAAGATTAAATAAAAAAGCAATGATAGCTTTAAGAGAGCCGTCATTAGGACCATGCTTTGGTATTAAAGGTGGTGCTGCAGGTGGCGGATATGCTCAGGTTGTTCCAATGGAAGATTTAAACCTTCATTTTACAGGAGACTTCCATGCAATAACTTCAGCTAACAATTTACTTGCTGCAATGCTTGACAACTCCATCCAGCAGGGAAATGAATTAAATATTGACCCAAATCAGGTTGTATGGAAGAGATGTGTTGACATAAATGACAGAGTTTTAAGAAATATAGTAGTAGGTCTTGGAAGAAAAGTAGATGGTGTTGTAAGAGAAGATCATTTCGTTATTACCGTGGCATCAGAAATCATGGCAATTCTTTGTCTTGCCAACGATTACGCAGATTTAAAGGAAAGACTTGGAAAGATAATTGTTGCATACACATATGACGGAGAGCCTGTAACTGCAAAGGATATTAAGGCAGTAGGTTCAATGGCAGTTCTTTTAAAGGATGCCATGAAGCCAAACCTTATTCAGACATTAGAGCATACACCGGCATTAGTACATGGTGGACCTTTTGCCAATATTGCTCATGGATGTAACTCGGTAAAGGCTACAAAAACAGCTCTTAAAATGGCAGATTATGTAATAACGGAAGCAGGCTTCGGCGCTGATTTAGGAGCAGAGAAATTTCTTGACATTAAATGTAGGAAGGCAGGCCTTAAGCCGGATTGTGTAGTATTAGTTGCTACGGTAAGGGCTTTAAAATATAATGGTGGCGTATCAAAGGATGAATTATCCAACGAAAATGTTGAAGCTTTAGCAAAGGGTATTGTAAACCTTGAAAAACATATTGAAAATTTACAGCAGTTTGGAGTTCCTGTAGTAGTTACATTAAATCGGTTTGTAACAGATACGGAAGCTGAATATGAATTTATAAAGAATTTCTGTGAAGAACGTGGATGTGAGTTCGCATTAGCAGAAGTTTGGGCAAAAGGTGGCGAAGGCGGAGTTGCTTTAGCACAGAAAGTAATTGATACTATTGAAAATAAGCCGTCAAATTACAAGCCTTTATATCCTGATAATATGTCCATTAAAGAAAAAATTGAAACTGTTGCCACAAAGATATATGGAGCAGAGGGAGTAACATATTCTCCTGAGGCTGAAAAGGCCATTGCCAATATTGAAAAGTTAGGATATGGAGATTATCCTGTATGTATGGCAAAAACACAGTATTCACTGTCAGATGACAAAACTAAGTTAGGACGTCCTACAGGATTTACAATAAATATCCGTGAAGTATATATTTCTGCCGGAGCAGGATTTGTAGTTGCAATTACCGGAAGCATTATGACCATGCCTGGATTATCAAAGAAGCCGGCAGCATATGGAATTGATTTGACTGATGATGGCAAAATAGAAGGATTATTCTAAAACATAAAATTTACCGGAAAAGAGGGAAAAGGAAATGGCAAAAATAATAGATGGAAAGGCTATTTCATTAGCAATAAAGGATGAATTAAAGGAAAAGGTAGCTGAATATAAGAATAAAGGAATTGACATTACATTAGCAGTTGTAAAGGTGGGAAACGACCCGGCATCTGCAGTTTATGTAAGAAATAAGGAAAAAGCCTGTGAATATGTAGGTATTAATTCAAGAACCTTAGCTTTGCCGGAGGAAACTACTCAGGAAGAGTTACTTAATATTGTCAGGGAATTAAATGAAGATGATACCGTAAACGGCATTTTAGTTCAGCTTCCCCTTCCAAAGCATATAGATGAAAGTGAGGTACTTCTTGCAATTAACAGCACAAAGGATGTTGATGGATTTCATCCTGTAAATGTAGGAAAAATGGTAATTGGAGAAGATACATTTTTACCATGTACTCCTGCAGGAATTATTGAAATGTTAAAACGCAGTGACATAGATATTGAAGGAAAAGAGTGTGTAGTAATTGGAAGAAGCAATATTGTAGGAAAACCTATGTCACTTTTAATGCTTAAGGAAAATGCCACAGTTACAATTGCTCATTCAAGAACTAAGGATTTAAAGGAAGTTACAAAGCGGGCAGATATTTTAGTTGCTGCTATTGGAAAACCAAAATTTGTAACAGCTGATTATGTTAAAGAAGGTGCCGTGGTAATTGACGTAGGAATGGATAGAGATGAAAACGGTAAGCTTTGTGGTGATGTGGATTTTGAGTCAGTGGAGCCAAAGGTATCAGCCATAACACCTGTTCCGGGAGGTGTAGGCCCAATGACAGTTACTATGTTGTTGGTAAACTGTTTAAGAAGTGTAGAGCTAAATAAAAAATAAATTAATCTATAAAAGCTAATGTCCAAAATGCAGCGGAGATTAAAAGGAGGTCAAAATGAAGTTTGCAAATATTATAATTGATATTTCTCACGAAAAGTTAGACCATCCTTTTGGATATATAATACCTGAAGAATTGGAGAACCGCATTTTTGCAGGCACAGGGGTAATGATACCCTTTGGCAGGGGAAACAGACAGATAAAGGGATATGTTATTGAGGTAACTGATAAACCATCCTTTGATGTAAGCAAAATGAAAAAAATATCCTCTGTTATTGAAGGTGCAGTGGAAGTGGAAAGCATGCTTATTAAACTGGCATGGTGGATAAAAGAAAACTACGGTTCAACCATGAATCAGGCATTAAAAACCGTAATACCTGTAAAAAACAAAGTCAGGGCAAAGGAAAATAAAACCATTGTTCTTAATATGACTAAAGATGAAGCATTAGAGAAGATTGAACAATACACCAAAAAACATGCTACAGCAAGAATAAGACTTCTTAAGGAATTAATTGACAATGATAATATTTCTAGGAGGCTTGTAACAGATAAATTAAATATATCTGACAGTACGATAAAATCCATGGAAATCCAGGGAGATATTGTTGTTAATGCGGATATTGATTATAGAAATCCCGTTACTGTTACCAGTCAGCCGGAGTATGACATTGTTCTTAATAATGAACAAAGATGTGTTGCGGAAGAAATAAAAAAAAACATGAATTTTAAACCGTCTAAGTTCCCTAATGTTCATCTGATTCATGGAATTACAGGAAGCGGAAAGACGGAAGTATATATGGATTTAATTGACTATACCATTAAAAATGGAAAGTCTGCCATTGTACTTATTCCGGAAATTGCCCTTACCTATCAGACAGTTATGAGATTTACAAGGCGTTTTAAGGAAAAGGTGTCCATTGTAAATTCCAGAATGTCTGCAGGAGAGAAGTACGACCAGTTTGAAAGGGCTAAGAAGGGTGAAATCAGCATAATGATTGGCCCCAGGTCAGCACTTTTTACACCTTTTAAAAATTTGGGACTTATTGTAATAGATGAAGAGCATGAAAGTGCATATAAAAGCGAGTCGGTGCCTAAGTATCATGCCATAGAAGTAGCACAAAAAAGAGGTGTGGATACGGGAGCTGCCATTGTTTTGGGTTCAGCCACACCGTCTCTTGAGTCATATTACCGGGCAAAAAAAGGCATATATAAGTTTCATAAACTTACATCAAGGGAAAAAGGAAATCTTCCCACAGTTTCAATTGTGGATTTAAGGGAAGAGTTAAAAAATGATAATAAGTCTATATTTAGTGTAAAATTAAGTGAATTAATTAAAGACAGATTACAGAAAAAACAGCAGACAATGCTGTTTATTAACAGAAGAGGATATGCGGGATTTGTATCCTGCAGGGATTGTGGTGAGGCAATTAAATGTCCCCACTGTGATGTTACCTTAAAACTTCACACCAATAGAAAATTAGTATGTCATTATTGTGGACACACGGAAATGATGCCGGGATTGTGTCCGGGATGTGGCTCTAAAAATATTGGTGGCTTTGGAATAGGAACCCAGCAGATAGAACTGGCAGTCAAGAAAATGTTCCCCACAGCAAAAGTTCTTAGAATGGATGCAGATACCACATCTAAAAAAGGAAGCCATGACAGAATACTTTCAGCTTTTGCCAATCACGAAGCAGATATACTAGTGGGAACCCAGATGATTGTTAAGGGGCATGATTTCCCTAACGTAACCTTAGTGGGAGTTTTAGCAGCAGATATGTCTTTATATGCATCTGATTACAGGGCAGCAGAGAGAACCTTCCAGCTTTTATGTCAGGCGGCAGGAAGAGCCGGAAGAGGAGTAAGCTTAGGAGATGTGGTTATTCAGACATATTCCCCGGATAATTATAGTATAAAAGCTGCAAGTCATCAGGACTATGAGGAGTTTTATCAGGAGGAAATAGCCTACCGCAAGCTTATGTCATATCCTCCGGTGGCAAATATGATTTCCGTATTTTTACAGGGAAAAGACCAAAAGGAATTAAACATTGCCACGGAATATATTACTGAAATCATAAAGAAGAAAAGAGATGAACATTATAATAAGCTTATGATTATAGGCCCGGCAAAACCACCGGTTTCAAAGGTTAATGATGTTCATAGAAGAATAATATATTTAAAGGGAATAACAAGAAAAGAATTAATAGATTTAAAAGATAGTTTAGAAGATGTAATAAACTGTTCACAAAATTTCAAAAATATTAATGTACAATTTGATTTTAAAGTATAAACTGACAATTTATTTAAGGAGAAGAAAATGGCAATACGAAATATAAGAGAATTAGGAGAACCATGTCTTAGAAAGGTATGCAAGCCGGTTAAGGAAATGAATTCCCGTACTAAGATATTAATTGAAGATATGTTTGATACCATGTATGAGGCAAATGGTGTAGGCTTAGCGGCACCACAGGTGGGAATTTTAAAGAGAATATTTGTTGTGGACTGTGGAGATGAGGAGGGAAACAGCGTTCCATATGTTTTTATTAATCCTGAAATAATAGACAGAGATGGCATTCAGGCAGGATATGAAGGATGCTTGAGCGTTCCTGGAAAATCAGGAATGGTTACAAGAGCTAATAATGTAAAGGTAAAAGCCTTAGACGAAAACATGGAAGAATTTGAATTAGAGGCAGAAGGATTGTTAGCCAGATGCATACTTCATGAAAATGATCACTTAGATGGAGTTATGTATGTAGATAAGGTGGAAGGAAAATTATACGACAACGAAGAGTTGTACGAAAATAATGAAGAATAGTCAGGGGGTGAATACATGAAAGTAGTATTTATGGGAACACCGGATTTTTCCGTACCTGCATTAAAGGCTATAGCCGGTAAGCATGATGTAACGGCAGTTGTTACCCAGCAGGACAGACCAAAGGGAAGAGGTCACAAAATGCAGTTTACTCCTGTAAAGGAAACGGCAGTGGAGCTTAATATTCCGGTATATCAGCCACGAAAGGTAAAAGATAAGGAGTTTGTGGAAATTTTAAGAAATCTAAAGCCTGATGTAATTGTGGTGATTGCGTTTGGACAGATTTTGTCGAAAGAAATTCTCGATTTGCCAAAATACGGATGCGTTAATGTGCATGCATCGCTTTTACCTAAGTACCGTGGAGCTGCACCTATACAGTGGGCAGTTATTGATGGTGAAGAGTATTCAGGAGTTACCACAATGTATATGGCAGAAGGTCTTGATACAGGTGACATTATAGATAAAAGTGTAGTTAAATTAAGAGATGACGAAACAGGAGGGAGCCTGTTTGATGCCTTGTCTCAAGAGGGGGCAAAGCTTATAATAGAAACTCTTGACAAGTTAGAACAAGGCACAGCAGAAAGAACTAAGCAGGATGATTCCTTATCCACCTATGCGGGAAAAATAACAAAAGAACTGGGAAATATTGATTTTTCAAAGCCTGCAGTGGAAATTGAACGTTTAATAAGAGGATTAAATCCATGGCCAAGTGCGTATACAACCCTTAATGGAAAAACTCTTAAAATCTGGAAGGCAAAGGTAGAGGAAGGTTCTACAGATAAAGCTCCGGGAGAAATAATGGAAGTTTCAAAAAGGGGCATTAAGGTGGCAACAGGAGAAAATTTTCTGATTTTACAGGAAATACAGCTGGAAGGAAAGAAGAGAATGGAAGTTTCTGCATTTTTAAACGGATATGAAATAAATGCACACCATTTGGGAGATTAATATACTAGGAGGTGTTTTTATGCTATATGGATTTTATTTTGACCCAACATATATTTTGATTATTATAGGTATGGTGATTTGCATGGCAGCTTCAGCACATGTAAACTCAACCTTTAAAAAGTATTCAAGATACAGAAGTAATTCAGGACTTACGGGGGCACAGGCAGCAGCTAAAATATTGGAATCTCAGGGAATATATGATGTACAGATAAGACATGTTTCAGGGGATTTAACAGATAACTATAATCCTTCAAATAAGGTACTTAGTCTGTCAGATGCTACTTATAACAGCACCAGTGTGGCAGCCATAGGTGTTGCAGCTCATGAATGTGGTCATGCAATGCAGCATCAGAAGGGATATACACCTATTGCAGTGAGAAATGCATTGGTTCCTTTTGCAAACTGGGGAGCAAGATTGTCCTGGGTACTTATAATTGCAGGATTAATATTCTTTGGACAGGGAACAGGACAGACAATAATAAATATCGGTATTTTTGCCTTTTCATTGGCAGTAATATTTCAGATAGTAACTCTTCCTGTAGAGTTTAATGCATCAGGAAGAGCCATAAAAGTATTAGAAAGTACAGGCATATTTGGAAGTCAGGAGCTTAAATATACAAGGAAAGTATTAGGTGCGGCAGCCCTTACTTATGTGGCAGCGGTAGCATCATCAATTTTACAGCTCTTAAGACTTATAATACTGTTTGGAGGAAGAAAAGATGACTAAAAATGTCTCATGTAATGTTAATTCAAGAAATGTGGTATTAACAATGCTTGAAAAAACTGAAAATGGTGAAAAAAGTCATATAGTGCTTAAAAATACACTAGACGGGTATCAGGACATTGATAAACAGACAAGAGCATTTATTACCAGATTATTTCAGGGAACATTAGAGAGACAAATTGAACTTGATTATATTATAAACATTTATTCAAAAACACCTGTTAAAAAAATGAAGCCGGTTATAAGAAATATACTTAGACTTTCTGTTTATCAGTTAAAGTATATGAAATCAGTTCCGGTTTCGGCAGTGTGTAATGAAGCGGTAAAGTTAGTGGCAAAAAGAAAATTTTCGGGACTTAAGGGCTTTGTAAACGGAGTTCTTAGAAATATTGCAAGAAATATAGAGGATATTAAATATCCTGTTAATGAGGAAAAAAAACTTTCAGTGAATTATTCCATGCCGGAATGGATAATTAAATTATGGATACAGGAATATGGCATTAATAAAACAAAGGAAATGCTTACCTCCATATATTCTGACAGAAGAACCACAGTAAGGGTAAACACCGGCAGGGCTACAGTGGAAGAAGTAATAAGCATCTTAGAAAACGGTGGTGTTAAGGTGGAAAAAAGCCCACTATATGACAAGGCATTATTAATTTGGGGTTACGATAATTTAAACAGCTTAGAGGCTTTTTCAAAGGGAATGATTACAGTTCAGGATTTAAGCTCCATGATGGCGGGACTTAGTGCCAATCCTAAAAAAGGTGATTACATTATAGATGTATGTGCAGCTCCCGGTGGAAAAACCATGCATATGGCTGATATTATGGGGCAGACAGGAATGGTTGACTCAAGGGATTTAACACCATATAAAATTAGCCTGATAAATGAAAATATATCACGGATGGGTTATAAAAATATTAAAACAACCGTGATGGATGCAACAGTCTTAGATGAAAAATCCATAGAAGCTGCTGATGTGGTAATGGCGGATTTGCCCTGCTCAGGTCTTGGAGTTATGGGAAAGAAAAATGACATAAAATACAATGTGTCATTAGCACAAATAAAGGAACTTGTTAAATTACAGAGACAGATTTTGCAGGTGTCATGTAAATATTTAAAAAAAGGCGGGACACTGGTTTTTTCGACCTGTACCGTTAATAAATATGAAAATGATGAAAATGTAAGGTGGATAACGGAAAATCTCCCCCTTACCCCGGTTTCTCTTGCAGGCATTTTACCAAAGCAACTGGGCGGAGATAAGGGTTATGTACAAATTTATCCGGGAGAATATGGTATGGATGGTTTTTTCGTATCAGCATTTAAGAAAATATGAGTGAATTAAAAGATATTAAGTCATATAATTTAAAAGAATTAAAAGAAGAATTAACGAAAATGGGTGAAAAGCCCTTTCGGGCAGGTCAGATATACAGATGGCTTCACGTGGAAACCGTAAGAAGCTTTGATGAAATGACTAATATTTCCAAAAGCTTAAGGGAGAAGTTAAGCAGGGAATATGAAATAAGAAATGTAAATCAGATACAGGTTTTAGTTTCAAAAATTGACGGCACAAGAAAATACATATCAGAAATAAAAGGCGGTTCTGTTATTGAAAGTGTTCTGATGCGTTATCATCATGGCAATTCAGTATGTATATCTACCCAGTCAGGATGCCGTATGGGATGTAAGTTTTGTGCTTCAACCCTTAAGGGATTAGACAGAAACCTGACTCCGTCAGAGATGCTTGATGAAATTTATTCCATTGAAAGAGACATAAATGAAAAGGTATCTAACATTGTTTTAATGGGCAGTGGTGAGCCTTTGGATAATTTTGATAATGTAACAAAATTTATTGAAATGATTACAGACGAAAACGGAAAGAATTTAAGTCAGAGAAACATAACTCTTTCAACCTGTGGAATAGTGCCTAACATAAAACGTTTAGCAGATATGCATCCGCAGATTACATTGGCACTTTCCCTTCATGCATCAGATGATGAAACAAGAAAGAAGTTAATGCCTATAGCATACAAATATTCAATAAATGAAATTTTAGATGCCTGCGTTTATTACTTTAACAAAACTAAAAGAAGAATTACTTTTGAGTATAGTTTAGTTGCAGGAGTAAATGACAATACGGAGGAAGCCCTTAAACTGGTAGGTCTTGTTAAGGGAATAAACTGCCACGTTAATCTTATTCCTGTAAATCCCATTAAAGAAAGGAAAATGACCCAGCCGGATAAAGCTGCGGTACAACATTTTAAATCAATACTTGAAAAAAATAAGATAAATGTTACTATAAGAAGAGAAATGGGCAGAGACATTAACGGAGCGTGCGGACAGCTTAGAAATGAGGTTATGTCCGGAAAAATATTAAAGGATTAGAAGGGAGGAAAATCATTGGCAGATATTAAAATTAATGCATTTGGAAAAACTGATGTAGGTTTAATGAGAACTATTAATCAGGATAGTATTTTTGTATCTACACAACCAATAGGAAAGCTCCCTAACCTTTTTATTGTTGCAGATGGTATGGGGGGGCATAAGGCAGGAGACGTGGCTTCAAGGGAAGCCATTGAAAGATTTGTAAAATATGCCTGCACTACCCATATGTCAGATCCTGCCAACATATTAGATGCGGGAATTATTTCAGTAAATAAAGATATATTTGATATGGCAAATTCCAACAGAGATTACAGTGGTATGGGAACCACCTTTGTTGCAGCCTCATTAGTTGAGAATCATGTTTATATTGCAAATGTTGGAGACAGCAGGCTCTATTTGATAGGAAGAGACATAAGGCAGATTACAAGAGACCATTCACTGGTGGAAGATATGGTTAGAATGGGTGTTTTAGAAAGAGAAGAAGCAAGAACTCATTACAAGAAAAATGTTATTACCAAAGCTATAGGAGTGGCAGATGACAAAACATCCACTCCGGACATTTTTGAAATAGAAGTGGAAAATGGTGACAAGTTGCTTTTATGTTCAGACGGACTTACAAATATGGTGGAGGACTATGACATAAAGAAAATTGTAAAAGATAATGACAGCATTGAGGATGCAGTCCGTGAACTGATTAAACAGGCAAATGAGAACGGCGGAAAAGATAATATATCAGCGATTCTGATAGAACCTGAAATTGGCGAGGAGTAGAGCATGTTAGAAAAAGGTAATTTTATTAATAACCGTTATGAAATTATAGGCAGAGTAGGTGCAGGCGGTATGTCTGATGTTTACAAAGCCAAGGATCATAAATTAAATAGAAATGTAGCTATAAAAGTATTAAAAAAGGAATACAGCAAAGATAAGAATTTTGTATCAAAATTCAGGGTAGAGGCCCAGTCTGCGGCAAGTCTTATTCACCCAAATATTGTAAATGTATATGATGTAGGTGAAGACAACGGACTATATTACATAGTTATGGAATTAATAGAGGGAATTACCCTTAAAAGTTATATACAGAAGAAAGGCAGACTTTCTGCAAGGGAAACCATAAGCATTGCCATTCAGATTGCCAATGGAATAGAGTGTGCCCACAATAATCAGATTGTTCACAGGGATATTAAACCTCAGAATATAATGATTTCAAGAGAGGGAAAGGTTAAGGTTACGGATTTTGGTATTGCAAGGGCTACAAGTTCCAATACCATTAACGGAAATGCAATGGGTTCAGTTCATTACATTTCACCGGAACAGGCAGGAGGAAAGTACGTTGACGAAAAAAGCGATATTTATTCTCTTGGAATAACAATGTTTGAAATGATTACAGGCAAGGTTCCTTTTGATGGAGAATCTACTGTTACCATTGCCTTAAAACACATTCAGAATTCAGTGCCAAGTATCAGGGAATATATTCCTCAGGCACCGGTAAGCATTGAAAAAATTATTTTAAAATGTACACAAAATAAATCAGACAAGAGATATCCGAAAATTTCTCTTCTTATAGCAGATTTAAAGAGGGCTCTTACGGAACCGGATGTGGATTTTGTACAGATTGATGCTACAAGACCTATAGGAACCACAGTTATGATTACTGATGAGGAGATTAATCAGATAAGAAAAGGAGCCGGAAAAACAAGCCCGGAGAAACCGGAAGAGGACGTGGATGATATTGATGCCATGTCGCCTAAAATGGACAAAGCCGTAACTATAGGTGGTGTAATAGCAGGTATTGCGGCATTAATGGTAGTGGCTGTTATTTTGACGGTGGTATTAAGTGATAACAGCATAAAGCTTCCAAAGGATATGTCAGGAGATGAAATCCAGACTATTGACCCAAGAAAGACGGTTGTGCCAAATGTTCTTGGTATGTCTTCTGATGAAGCTGAAAAAGCTCTTAATGAAAAGAGTCTTGGATTTGAGTATGACTCAAATTATGTATATAGTGATGTTTATGCGGCAGACCAGATTGTTAATCAGTCTGAGGCACCGGGCAGTGTAGTTAATAAAAATATAACTGTTAAGCTTATTGTCAGCAAAGGTCCTGAAAGAATACAGGTTCCTGCAGGTATAAGTAGATCTGATTTAGACAGTGCCATTTCTAAATTAGACAGTGTAGGATTAAAATATGAAATAACATACGAATTTAGTGGAAATACCATTGGTACTGTTATTTCCTGTTCACCAACAGAAAATGCATCTGTTAATAAGAAAGATATTGTTAAGTTGGTAGTTAGCCGTGGAAGTCAGGAAAGTGAAGAAAAAACGGCAACAGTTCCAAGTCTTGTTAATATGAAACTGGCAAAAGCACAGCAGAAAATATCATCTAGTGGATTTGAAATTGGAAATGTAAGTGAAGAATATAGCGACACTGTAAAGAAAGGTTATGTAATAAGGCAGACTGTTAAGTCAGGTCATCAGATGCCTCTTGGTGGAACCATAGGTCTTGTGGTAAGTAAAGGCTCGGAAGATGCACCGAAATATACAGGAAGCTATACTTTCGCCCTGGAGGATTTACATGATGCAGACGGAAATCCTATAACTGAAGGTGTTGTTAATGTGGCACTTGACGGTGTATTACAAAAGGTTGATCCTAAGTATGCAGATGTTTCAACGTGGCCTGGAGATTACACAATAGAGCTTACAGGAGATAAGAAGGGCAAGGCTACCATTGAACTTATGGTAAACGGTCAGGTTATTCATACCGGAACAGTTAAGTTAAAATAATATAAAGAATATAAAAGAGCTGAAGCAGTAGCTACAGCTCTTTTGATGGTTAAAGGAAGTATAAGTTGGAAAATCAAAACAATAGACATCAGGTGTCAGGAAAAATTGTAAAAGGAATAGCCGGATTTTATTATGTTTGCATTGAAAACGGTGATGTTTATGAGTGCAAGGCAAAAGGTGCATTTAGAAATAAAAATATAAAGCCTTTAGTAGGTGATAATGTTGTTATGGACATTATTAATCAGGAAGAGAAAAAGGGCAATATAATTGAAATATGTGACAGAAAAAACGAGCTTATAAGACCGGCCGTGGCAAATATTGACCAGGCAATGATTATTTTTGCATTAAAAAAGCCGGATCCTAACCTTAATCTGTTAGATAAATTTCTTGTTATGATGGAATATCAGAATATAGACACCATAATTTGCTTTAATAAGATGGATATATCAGACGAAGATTTCATGAATGAGCTAGACAGTATATATTCAAAAGCAGGGTATAAGGTGATGTTTGCCAGTGCCACGGAAGAAAAAGGTGTGGAAAGCATAATGGAGCTTTTAAAAAATAAAAGTACTGTTTTTGCCGGCCCTTCAGGAGTTGGAAAGTCATCTATGCTTAATGCCTTAACGAAGGATTACAAAATGGAAACAGGTAGTGTAAGCAGAAAAATAGGACGTGGAAAGCATACCACAAGACATTCTGAAATATTCTATGTAGGTGACGATACTTATATTTTTGATACACCGGGATTTAGCTCATTATATGTTCCGGGAATGACTAAGGAAAGTCTTGAGGACTGTTATGGTGAATTTGAAAAGTATAAGGATAAATGCAGGTTTGTGGGATGTGCCCATATTAGCGAACCGGATTGTGCCGTAAAGGAGGCTTTAGCCGGTGGACATATAGATGAAAGCAGATATGAAAACTATAAATTAATGTACAATGAATTAAAGGAAAAGGAGAGGCGTTATGATTAAATTAGCACCGTCAATTTTATCAGCGGATTTTGCAAAGTTAGGAGAAGATGTAGTAAGAATAGACAAGGCAGGCTGTGACTGGATTCACATAGATGTAATGGATGGTATGTTTGTGCCAAACATTTCCTTTGGAATGCCTGTAATCAAAGCCATAAGAGGTCTAACTAATAAATTTTTTGACGTACATCTTATGATTGAGGAACCAATACGTTACTTACAGCAGTTTAAAGAGGCAGGAGCAGACATGGTTACTGTTCATGTGGAGGCATGTGAGGATGTGGAAAAAACCATTGATGAAATTCATAAGTTAGGAATCAAGGCAGGACTGGCATGTAATCCGGAAACTCCCGTTGATGACATTGTTCCTTACATTAATAAGGTGGATATGATACTTATTATGACTGTTCATCCGGGCTTTGGAGGTCAGTCTTATATAGATGAATGTACGGAAAAGGTTGAAATAGTAAATGCCATAGTAAATGAATACAGGTTAGATACCTTGATTCAGGTAGATGGTGGAGTAAATACGGAAAATGTATGTATACCTCTTGATGCAGGAGCAAATGTAATTGTAGCAGGCTCTGCTGTATATAAGGGAGATGTGGAAAAGAATATAGAAGTATTTAAAAATAAGTTTATTAGCTTTGAATAAAAAACAAAAAAACATAATAAAAAAGATGCTGTTACCCTTAATTAAAATTTAAAGGTAACAGCATCTTTTATAACGCAAAAATATTTTAAACGTTAAATCTAAAGAGAATTACATCTCCGTCTTTAACTACATAATCTTTTCCCTGAAGTCCTACAAGACCTTTTTCCTTAGCGTCTTTATAGCTACCGCATGCCATTAAGTCATCGTAGCTTACAACTTCTGCACAGATAAAGCCACGCTCAAAATCGCTGTGGATTTTTCCTGCTGCCTGAGGTGCCTTAGTACCCTTGGTAATAGTCCAGGCTCTTGTTTCAGTTTCTCCTGCTGTAAGATAACTAATTAAACCAAGAAGTGAATAGCTGGCTTTAATTAATTTATCAAGGCCGGATTCCTTAATTCCCAAATCCTCTAAAAACATCTGTTTTTCATCATCATCTAATTCTGCAATTTCCTGTTCAATTTCAGCACTAATAACAAAAACCTCAGAATTGTTTTCGGCTGCATATTTTCTAACTGCTGCAACGTGAGGATTAGAAGCACCGTCATCTGCTAAATCCTCTTCAGAAACATTAGCTGCAAAAATAACCGGCTTTGCTGTAAGAAGATTGTATTCAGCCATCCATGCTTGCTCATCTTCATCATCGATTTCATATTTAATGGCTAAATTTCCATCTTCAAGAAATGCCTTCATACGTTGCTGGAAATCAAGTTCCTTAGCAAGCATTTTATCATTTCTTGCACCACGGGTTGTTTTGGCAATACGTCTTTCTAAAATTTCCACATCTGAAAAGATAAGCTCAAGATTAATAGTTTCAATGTCTCTTAAAGGGTCAACGCTTCCGTCAACATGAATAACATTGGTATCCTCAAAACATCTTACTACATGTACAATGGCATCAACTTCCCTGATGTTAGCAAGAAACTGGTTACCAAGTCCTTCACCCTTTGACGCACCTTTAACCAATCCGGCTATGTCTACAAACTCAATAACGGCAGGAGTAGTTTTAGCTGAATTATATAATTCAGTAAGTTTGTCAAGTCTCTCATCAGGAACTGCAACTACGCCTACGTTAGGGTCTATTGTACAAAACGGGTAATTGGCTGATTCAGCCCCCGCTTTAGTTAATGAATTAAATAAAGTACTTTTGCCTACATTAGGAAGGCCAACTATACCTAATTTCATATTATAATCCTCCAATCTTTGGTAATACCAAAAGATAGTTTAACATATTTTAGGGACAGGGGCAATGATAGGGTTGAATAAAATCAAAAATATTGTTAAATTATAATGAGAGAAAATAATGGAAAATCCGGAGGCAATATAAAATGATATTATCTACAACAATACAATTTCCTAATTTACATATAAATATAGAGCATCTGCCCAAATCCTTTTCGGTTTTTGGCTTTGATATAGCATTTTACGGCTGTATTATAGCTTTGGGAATGTTAGCAGGAATTGCCATAGTATGTTATGAGGCAAAAAGAACAGGGCAGGATTATAACCAGTATATTGATTTCGCCCTTTATGCCATTGTGTTTAGTGTTATTGGTGCCAGAGCCTATTATGTAATATTCAGGTGGAGCTATTACAGTGCCCATCCCACTGAAATAATTAACATCCGTGAAGGGGGACTTGCAATATACGGTGGTGTAATTGTGGCAATTCTTACCTGCTTTATTTACACCAAAATAAAGAAAATGTCTTTCCCTAAGGTGTGCGATACAGCAATTTTAGGATTAATACTTGGTCAGATAATTGGAAGATGGGGAAACTTTTTTAACAGAGAAGCATTTGGAGGAGTTGCCAGAGACAAAAATCCATGGGCAATGCGAATTTATTTTGACGAAAACTATGATATTTCCCAGGTACCGGATGTGGTAAAAAACGGAATGGAAGCCTTAAGAGGAAAAGCATTAAGTGAAATAGGATATATTCAGGTGCAACCCACATTTTTATATGAATCCCTATGGAATTTGTTTGTACTTGTATTAATGCTTATTTTCAGAAGAAAGAAAAAGTTTGATGGGGAGGTTATCCTTTGGTACTTAATTGGATATGGCATAGGAAGAGCCGTTATTGAAGGAATGAGAACAGACCAGCTTATTATGCCAGTTACCGGATGGCCGGTATCCCAGACATTATCTATAGTAGTGGCAACGGTGGCTGTTATTGTGGTAATAGTAAAAAGAAGAAAAATTGCAAAAGCAGAATAAAACAGAATATAAAACGTAAAATAAAAGAAAACGTTATCAGGTGTTAAAAAAATACCGGATAACGTTTTTTTTATTTATTTTAGGGTTGAAAAGATACCTAAAATGGTTTATTATTCATATATAAGTGGTGATTGAGAGCGTATTTGTGGTGAAAAGTGGTGAAATTTCATTAAAAATACCAAAAAGATAGGTGATGTTTATGTTTTCAGGAGAGCAGACACAAAAAATGGATACAAAGGGCAGAACAGTCATCCCGTCAAAAATGAGGGATGCTCTTGCCGAAAGACTTGTTGTCACAAGAGGTGTGGACAAGTGCTTGTTTGCATACCCTGAATCCACTTGGGAAGCCCTTGAAAAGAAGCTTAGTAGTCTCGCTTTTACAGATAAGAATGTAAGAAGTTTCAATCGATTTTTCCTCGGTGGTGCAGAACCCCTCGATGCGGACAAGCAGGGAAGAGTATTAATCCCATCTAACTTGAGGGAATATGCATCTTTAGAAAAGGAAGTTGTATGGGTTGGAATTGGTGACAGAATTGAAATCTGGAATGTAGATAAATGGAATGAACAGCTCAATGAATATATTGAGAGCGAAGATGCAGAACAGAAACTTGAAGAACTGGCAGAATATATGGCAGGACTTGGAGTTTAATATAGAAACGGGAAACAAAAATATAAAAATGAAAAGAGGTCAATATGGATTTCAAACATGTATCAGTGTTGTTAAATGAAACCATTGATGGCTTAAATATAAATCCGGATGGTATATACGTTGACGGAACCTTAGGTGGAGGCGGACATGCATACGAGGTGTGCAAACGTTTGTCAGACAAGGGCAGACTTATTGGAATAGACCAGGACGGAGAAGCATTAGAAGCCGCAAGGGAACACTTAAAGGAATTTGAAGATAAAATTACATTGGTTAGAAGTAATTATTGTGAAATAGATACAATTTTAAAAGATTTAGATATAGACAAGGTTAACGGAATTGTTTTAGACCTGGGAGTTTCATCATATCAGCTAGACAATTTAGAAAGAGGTTTTTCCTATAAGTCAGATGCACCTCTTGATATGAGAATGGACCAAAGACAGGTGAAAACAGCAGCGGATGTGGTAAACACATACAGCGAAAATGAACTATTTAGAATAATAAGAGATTACGGTGAAGATAAATTTGCAAAGAACATAGCAAAGCACATTGTTATGGAAAGACAGAAAAAGCCTTTTGAAACAACAGCGCAGTTAAGTGAGGTTATAAAACACTCAATACCAATGAAGTTTCAAAACAAGGGAGGGCATCCGGCAAAGAAAACTTTTCAGGCAATAAGAATTGAAGTTAATAAGGAACTTACGGTGCTTAGGGACTCAATTGATAAGATGATTGAATTGCTAAATGAAAACGGACGGATTTGCATAATTACTTTCCATTCCCTTGAGGACAGAATTGTAAAGACGAAATTTAGGGAAAATGAAAATCCATGTACATGTCCACCGGATTTCCCAGTTTGTGTATGTGGAAAGGTATCTAAGGGTAAAGTGATAACAAGAAAACCTATAGTACCGGGTGATAAGGAAATCACAGAGAATAAGAGAGCAAAAAGTTCAAAATTAAGAATATTTGAAAGGCATTAAGTATGAATAAAGACAGATTATATAATACAAATTTAAGAAATACAGGATATATAGACGGAAACGCTGTAAGGGCTTTGGAGCCACAAAGAAAAGAACGAATAAAAACTGAAAAAAGGGTAAAGACAGAAAAGAGAGAACAGGTTGCAACAAGGGAAAATGCCCTGCCAATGAGTGCACCATATGTGTTCTTTTTAATTGCAGTTACATGTATTTGTATAGTAATGTGTGTAACATACCTTAACATTCAGTCAAACATAAGAGCTACAAGGGACAATATTTCACAGCTTAGAACAAATATTTCCACTGTACAAACTGAAAATAATGCGTTAAGCTATGCTATAAACAGCTATGTTGACGTAAACCACATTTGCAAGGTGGCAAAAAGTAAGCTGGGAATGAAACAGGCTTCTGACAACCAGATTATTACATATAAGTCTAGTGACAGCGGCTACACATTGCAGTACGGAGATATACCAAACAAATAATTATGAGTGAAGTAAGAAGAGTTAGAAGAAAAAGAAAAAAGTTAAGATTTGGTAAAGTAGCAAATAGAAATCTGAAAATCACCAGTTGGGTGATTATTGGATTTCTATTTATATTGTGCATAAGAATTATTTACATAAATGTAGCTTATGGAGATGAGTATTCTATAGCGGTTCTTAAACAGCAAAGCTTTACTAACAATATTGTGCCATATAAAAGAGGCGACATAAAGGACAGAAACGGAAATATTCTTGCCACAAGCACTGTAGTTTATAATATGGTAGTAGATGCAAAGATGTTATCAAAAGAGGAAAATCAGGAGTATTTACAGCCGACAATTGACGCAGTGGTAAAATATTTTGGACTAAATACAGATGACCTTAAAACAAGTATTAAGGAGCATGGTACTACAAGTTACTGGATTGCCCAAAAAGATATATCATATGACAAGGTAAAAGAATTTAAAAGTTATTGTAATGGGGATTATGCTAAAACGGATTTAGAAAAAAAACAGGCAGCAGCAGTGAAATTTATTTACTTTGAGAGGGAGTATAAAAGAGTTTATCCATACGACACATTGGCATGTAGTGTCTTAGGCTTTGCTAATAAAAATAACGAGGCAAACATAGGTATTGAAAGCAGCTATAACAGTTATTTAAAGGGAACCGAAGGCAGGGAATATGGATATATGGATGCTGACAATAATATAGAGACAGTTATAAAGGAAGCTAAAAACGGCGATAATGTTGTATCTTCAATAGATATGAATATACAACGTATTGTTCAAAAATCCATAAAAAAATATATGAATAAGTACAATCCTCAGAGAATAGCAGTAGTAATTGCGGACCCAAATACCGGGGAAATACTTGCCATGTCTGATGATAAAACCTTTGATTTAAATGATCCTACAAATCTGGATGCTTATTTTACAAAGGCACGGCAGAAAAAAATGTCAGATGAAAAGCAGTCGGCATTTCTTAATGGAATATGGAACAATTTTTGTATAACAGATTCCTTTGAACCGGGATCCACGGCTAAACCTTTTACAGTGGCAGCTGCCTATGAAGAGGGAGTAGTTGATGAAAAATCAACATTTTACTGCGATGGATTTGAAAAGGTAGATAAGTTTACCATTAAATGTCACAAGGTAGACGGACACGGCACCATTAACGTAAAACAGGCTGTAGCTCAGTCATGTAATGATTACATGATGCATATAGGAAAGCTTTTAGGAGCAAAGAAATTCATTCAGTATCAAAGCAGATTTGGATTTGGAATGAAAACAGGAATAGATTTGCCTAATGAAACAAGAGGTCTTGTTTATGATGAGTCAAGAGGAATGGGAGCTGCCACTTTGGCAACTAACTCCTTTGGACAGAATTTCACGGTAAATATGATACAAATGGTGGCAGGCTTTTCATCTCTTATAAACGGAGGCTATTATTATGAACCTCATGTGGTAAAACAAATAGTGACGGAAGATGACAGACTGGTAAAAAATTATTCAAAAACTCTGGTAAAACAGACAGTAACAAAAAGCACTTCTGATTATATTAAGCAGTGCTTAAGAGCCGTCGTAACAGAAGGAACCGGCTCTACTGCAGCAATTGACGGGTACACCATTGGAGGAAAAACGGGAACGGCGGAAAAAGTTAATACGTCAGGAACAGGAATCGGACGTCTTAAAAATCAGTATATTTTATCATTTTTAGGATGTGCTCCATGTGAAAATCCACAGGTGGTATGTTACACCCTTATGGATACTCCAAAAGAAAATCCTCAGGCAACGGCTTTTAACACAGAACTTTGGACTGATATTATGAAGCAGGTTTTACCTTATCTTGGAATTAAAAAGACAGAAAAGATTGAGCAAAAAGCAAAGAAGCAGTCCTTAGAAACAGAATTTTATTCTGACGGAATCATTGAAGGAGATGACGGGTCTTTAGTGTTAAAGGATAAAACATATACAGAATAATAAATTTATTGAATGTGATATGAAAAAATGAATAAATTATAATAAAAAGCTGTATAGGGAATAAAATTGAATAATGTATTAACAATTAATCGTAAAATGCTTCTGATTTACGTTATGGGAATTATTTTAGTGTGTATAGTGGCAACTGGAAAACTGGCATATATAATGATATTTAAGTCTGAATATTACACTGAAAAAGCATTAGATGTTCAGGAAAGACAACGTAAAATCAAGGCTCCCAGAGGAAAAATTCTTGACAGAAATGGAAAAGTTATTGCTTCTAACAAAACTGTATGTACCATATCTGTTATATATAATCAGGTAAAAGAGCCTGAAAAAGTGATAAAAATGCTTGCATCGGAACTTCAAATGGAAGAAAAGGATGTAAGAAAGAAGGTGGAGAAGATAAGCTCTCGGGAAAAAATCAAGTCAAATGTGGATAAGAAAACCGGTGATAAAATAAGAGAGTATAATCTATCGGGGGTAAAGGTTGACGAAGATTACAAAAGGTATTATCCTTATGAGAGTCTTGCTTCAAAAGTTCTGGGATTTACAGGGGCAGATAATCAAGGTATAATCGGTCTTGAAGTAAAATACGAAAAGTATTTGAAAGGAATGGATGGTCTGATACTTACTCCAACAGATACAAGAGGTATTGAAATGGAGAATGCATTAGAACAGAGGGAAGAGCCGGTACCGGGAAACAATCTTACCACTACCATAGATGTTAATATTCAGCAATATGCCGAGCAGATTGCATATAATACTCTTGAAGCGAAGGGAGCAAATTACGTTTCCATAATAGTTATGAATCCTAATAATGGGGAAGTATTAGCTATGGTAAATGCACCGGAATTTAATTTAAATGAGCCTTATAAGCTTAATTATGAAATATCCGGTGAGGATAAAAAGAAAAAAAAGCAGGATTTGTTAAATAAAATGTGGAGGAACCAGTGCATAAATGATACTTATGAACCAGGTTCCACTTTTAAAGTAGTGACAGCTACAGCAGCGTTGGAAAACAATGTTGTTACATTAGACAGCAGATTCAGCTGCCCGGGTTTTAGAATTGTAGATGACAGAAAAATAAGATGCCATAAAACCACAGGGCATGGGGCAGAAACATTCCTTCAGGGAACAATGAACTCCTGTAACCCGGTTTTTATAGATGTAGGACTTAAGGTAGGAGTTAAAAAATTTTATAAGGAGCTGGATAAGTTAGGCCTTTTACAAAAAACAGGTATTGATATACCCGGTGAGGCAGGAACCATAATCCACCAGATAAAAAATGTGGGAAATGTGGAACTTGCCACTATGTCTTTTGGACAGTCTTTCCAGATAACACCGGTACAGTATCTTGTAGCTGCAAGTGCGGTAGTAAACGGCGGGAAACTTGTAACACCACATTTTGCCCTTAAGGCAGAAAATGTAGAGGGAGATTTAGTTGAAAAATTTGGTTATAAAGAAAAGAAAGGTGTTGTATCAAAGGAAACATCTGATACAATGAAATATGTATTAGAAAAAGTAATTTCTGAGGGAACCGGAAGTAAAGGACAGGTGGAAGGATATAAGGTAGGTGGAAAAACCGCTACATCCCAAAAGCTGCCCAGAGGTTCAGGAAGATACATAGCATCTTTTATGGGATTTGCACCGGCAGATAATCCCAAGGTCATAGCCATGGCCATTATAGATGAGCCGGAAGGTATTTATTATGGAGGTCAGGTAGCAGCACCTGTCATAAGTGAATTATACCGGAATATTCTTCCGTATTTACTGGAGGAAAAAGAACAAGGAGAATAAGATGAGTACAAGTACAACAATTATTGTGGCAATTATTATGTCTTTTGCAGTTAGCGTTATTTTATGTCCAATAGTAATTCCACTGTTAAAAAAGATGAAGTTTGGTCAGTATATAAGAGAAGTAGGTCCGAAATCCCATCAAAGTAAAGCCGGAACTCCAACTATGGGTGGAATGATAATATTAGCCAGTGTTATTGTAACGTCACTGGTATTTATGTTTGTTGAAAAAAATACCAAAATAGTGCCAGTGCTTTTTATGGTAATAGGATTTGGTATTATTGGTTTTACTGATGATTACATTAAAGTAGTGAAAAAAAGAAATCTGGGATTAACTGAAATCCAGAAATTAGTGGCACAATTTGTTGTTACGGCAGTATTTTGTTTTTATATAGTAAAGGTTTCAGGGCTGGGAACGGCAACCATTATTCCTTTTACTAACGGAATGGAAGTAACAATGCCTATATGGCTTTTTGTTCCCTTTTTGTTTATTGTAGTATTAGGTACAGTAAATGGTGCTAATTTAACAGACGGTCTTGATGGTCTTGCAACAAGTGTTACTATAATAATAGCAGTATTTTTTACAACGGTAGCCATTGGAACGGGACTTGAACCTATAAGTGCAGCTTTTGTGGGAGCATTGCTGGGATTTTTCTTATACAATGTATATCCGGCAAGAGTATTTATGGGAGATACAGGTTCCCTGGCGTTAGGAGGCTTTGTTTCAGCCATGGCATTTATGCTTAAAATGCCTATTTTTATAGTAATTGTGGCATTTATATACTTAATAGAGGCGCTATCTGATATTATTCAGGTAACATGGTTTAAATATACCAAAAAGAAATATGGAAAAGGCAGAAGAGTGTTTAAAATGGCACCTCTTCACCATCATTTTCAGGAAAGCGGTTACGCAGAAACACAGGTTGTGGCTGCCTTTGCAGTAGTTACTGCCATATTGTGTCTTGTGGCTTATATTGCAATGTAATAATTGCATATATTTATAGATGAATGGAGTTATAGAATAATGGAATGGAATAAAAAGAAGGTAATGGTTGCCGGTTCGGGAAAAAGTGGAATCGGGGCAGCTGATTTATTAAAAAAACTTGGGTCAACTGTTATTATTTATGATGGAAATGAAAAATTAAATAAAGAGGATGTTTTAGCAAAGCTTAGTGACCGGGAGGATGTGAAAGTGATTCTTGGGGAACTTGAAGATAGCGTTATTGATAATATTGATTTAATGATATTAAGTCCCGGAATAGCAATAGATGCACCTTTTGTTAATAAGGTAAGGGAAAAAGGTGTTCCTATCTGGGGAGAAATTGAACTGGCATATGTTGTGGCAAAGGGAAAACTTGCAGCCATTACAGGTACTAATGGTAAAACAACAACAACAGCCCTTACAGGGGAGATATTAGCTGCATATTATTCCCATGTTGATGTGGTAGGAAATATTGGAAATCCCTATACAACTACAGCCTTTGACACAGACGTGGATTCAGTTACCGTGGCGGAAATCAGCAGTTTTCAGTTAGAGACCATACATACATTTAAACCGGATGTAAGTGCAGTATTAAACATTACACCGGATCATCTTAACAGACATCATACAATGGAGTGCTATACTAACGTAAAAATGAGCATTACAAAAAATCAGGATAGTAACCAGCCTGTTATTCTTAACTATGAAGATGAGATTTTAAGAGAATATGCACCAAAGCTTAATAATAGAATTGTGTGGTTTAGCAGTAAAAGAAAGCTTGATAAAGGCATATTTTTAGATGGTAAGAATATTATCTATAAAGATGACAATGGGGAAAAAATAATTACAACTACGGAAGATACCAATTTAGTAGGCATTCACAATATAGAAAACATTATGGCTGCAATCGGCATTTCCATTAATATGGGAGTTCCTGCAGACATTATTAAAGAAGCTGTTAGAAAGTTTAAGGCTGTTCCCCACAGAATAGAATATGTGGATACAGTGGATGATGTTATTTATTATAATGATTCAAAGGGAACTAATACAGATGCTTCAATAAAGGCAATTCAGGCAATGAGCCGTCCTACGGTTCTTATAGCCGGAGGATATGATAAAAAAGTATCCTTTGATGATTTTGCAAAGGAATTAAAGGGAAAGGTTAAATGCCTTGTTTTACTGGGTCAGACTGCACAGCAGATAGCAGACACCGTAAAAAAATATGGTTTTGATAATATTATTTTTACACAGTCTCTTGAAGAAGCAGTAGAGGAATGCAGAAAGGCAGCAAATCCGGGAGATGCAGTTTTACTTTCACCGGCATGTGCAAGCTGGGGTATGTTTGATAACTATGAGCAGCGTGGTGACATGTTTAAAGAGTTAGTTTATGATATGAAAAAGTAAAAGGGAAAGATTTATGGAGCAAAAGGAATACGAACCTGCAACAGGTGAAGAGGTAACCGTAAAAAGAAAAAGAAATAAAAGGGATGGCTATTTTGATTATAGCCTTCTTTTCGTATGGATTTTTATAATGTTATTAGGTTATGTTTTACTTTACAGTGCAAGTTCCTATACAGCTCTGAATAAATATAACGATTCAGCCTATTTTCTGAAAAAACAGATACAGGCAACAGCTTTTGGTGTTGCAGTAATGATACCGGTTATATTATTAGATTACAGACTGCTTAAAAAGTATAAAACATTTATATATTGTTTTTCTTTATTTACGGTTCTGTTAATTCTTACACCTTTAGGAAAAGAGGCAAATGGTGCTAAAAGATGGATAAATCTTAAGCTTGTCCAGTTCCAGCCGGCGGAAATAGTAAAAATCGGCGTTATAATAATGACAGCGGCAATTTTATCTAAATGTGGTCAGCAGGCAATAAAAAAAGGAAAATTATGCTGGCAGATATATTCAATTACATTATTAGGGGCAGGACTGGTGTATGTGCTGACTTCTAACTTAAGCTCCGCAATTATAATAGCAGGTATCGGGGCTGTAATGATTATAGTGGCAGGAGCCGGAAAGTGGTTTACGGGAACTATTTCCGTAGGACTTGTAGGCGGAATTATAGGTCTGTATATTTTAAGAAATATGCCGCAATTGGCGTCATTAAGTTTTAGATTTGAAAGAATAGCAGTGTGGAAAAATCCTGAGAATTTCCTTCAGGGAAGAGGTAAGGGATTTCAGCCTCTTCAGGGATTATATGCCATAGGCTCCGGAGGAATTTTTGGAAAAGGTCTTGGTAACAGCGCACAGAAATTAGGTTTTGTGCCGGAGGCTAACAATGATATGATATTTTCCATAATATGTGAGGAACTGGGAATTTTCGGAGCAATTTGTATTATACTTCTGTTTGTATTTATGATTAGAAGAATGAGAGTTATAGCCAGCAATGCACCGGATATGTTTGGCTCCATGATTGTAGTTGGTGTTTTGGCACATATTTCCATTCAGGTTGTTTTAAATATTGCCGTTGTAACTACATTAATACCAAATACAGGTGTATCGTTGCCTTTTATAAGCTATGGTGGCACCTCTCTTATGTTTTTAATAATAGAAATGGGTATGGTGCTTTCAGTATCAAGAAGGATTAAAAGAATAAGATAACAGGATGTACAGGTAAATTATATGAAACAAACCAGAAAAATGAAAAGAAGAAGAAGGAGAAGGCTTAGAAAAGGGTTTAAGGTACTTTTTATTGCAACTCCCATTATAGTTGCCCTTGTGCTTATTGTTGTTTACGGATTTAGTTTAAAGAGTATAGAAACATCTCTTGATTTAAATCAATATACAACAGAGGAAGTAAAAGCATATTTAGATAATAAGAAAATTGACAATACTCTTCTTTTCTGGATAAAAAATAAAATAGGAAAAAGTGATGACATAGAACTTTTAAGTAAATATTCCGTTAAAATGTTATCTCCGTCTAAAGTGAAAATCATCGGATATGAAAACAAATTAAAGGGATATGTAGTTGAAAATAATGTGAATTGTTATTTTGACAGAAATGGAAAGGTGCTAAAAATAAGCAGTGATAAATTAAAATCCATTCCAAAGGTTGAGGGACTAAGATATAACAAAATAACTCTATATCAGAAAATTGACATGAAAAAGGAAAAGGTTTTAAACTCACTTCTTACTGTTATTAATTCCATAGAGCAGTATAATTACACCATAAAAAAGGTTATTGTAAATGATTCATCTGAAACATCACTTGTTATGGACAAGCTACAGGTGGATTTGGGCAAAACAACGAACTTAGACAAGAAGTTAAAAGATTTAAATGATATGTATGATGAAGTAAAGGGTTATGATGGTGTTTTAAATATGAAAATTGCCAATGAAGAGGGAATGTACACCATCAAAAAGAACGATAATAGTGCAGAAAAGAAATCAAAAAAATAAAACTGTAATAAAAAAAGAATGATTTTTTTTTAACAAATTAGAAATTTACTGTTGATATTTTCTGCAAAGAATTATATTATATAGTATATATGCAATTATGACTAATCATATGATGTTTCAGAAGTGCAAAAATTGCATGGCAATTAAGCAGTCCGGATACATCAGTGAATGGCAAAATTAATTTTTGACACTCACATCATTATATATTTACTGAAAAATGTTAGTACATATTGTTGTGATATTAAAATAAGTGAAATTTAGATGAAACGAAGGAGGATAAACTCTTGTTAGAAATTACTACAAACGAAAGTGAAGCAGTTGCAAAAATTATAGTTGTAGGTGTTGGTGGAGCAGGAAACAACGCCGTAAACAGAATGATAGATGAAAACATCGGTGGTGTTGAGTTCATATCTGTTAACTCAGATGCACAGGTGCTTAAGAGAAGCAAGGCACCTACTACACTACAGATTGGTGAAAAAATTACAAAAGGTCTTGGAGCAGGAGCTAAACCTGAAGTTGGTGAAGCAGCTGCAGAAGAAAACGTAGAAGAACTTGCACAGTTACTTAAAGGTGCCGACATGGTATTTGTAACATGTGGTATGGGAGGCGGAACAGGAACAGGAGCAGCTCCTGTTGTTGCACGTGTCGCTAAGGAGCAGGGAGCTCTTACAGTAGGTGTAGTTACAAAGCCTTTCAGATTTGAGGCTAAGACACGTATGAACAATGCTCTTGCAGGAATCGAAAGATTAAAGGAAAACGTTGATACACTTATCGTTATTCCAAATGATAAATTATTAGAAATTGTTGATAAGAGAACTACAATGCCTGAAGCATTAAAGAAGGCAGATGAAGTATTACAGCAGTCAGTACAGGGTATTACAGATTTAATTAATGTTCCCGCATTAATTAACTTAGACTTTGCCGATGTACAGACAGTTATGAGAGATGCAGGAATTGCACATATCGGTATTGGTGAGGCAAGTGGTGATGAGAAGGCATCAGAAGCTGTACAGCAGGCTGTTACATCTCCATTACTTGAAACATCAATTAACGGAGCTAAGAATGTTATTATTAACATTACCGGTGACGTTAGTCTTTTTGAAGCAAATGAAGCTGCAAGTTATGTACAGGAATTAGCAGGAGAAGATGCTAATATTATATTTGGTGTAAGATATGAAGATACATATCCGGATGAATGCTCTATTACAGTTATGGCTACAGGTATTGGAGAGCCGGCTGCAGCAAAGGCATCACCATTTGGTATGGGAGCAGCTAAGAAGTCATTTAGCTACAATGCTACACCTTCATCAGCAGCACCAAAGAATGACTTTACAAGAAAATCACCTGTTTCACATGCACAGGGAACAGTTGAAGAAAAGCCAATTAAGATTCCTGAATTTTTACAGAACAAATAATTAATAATATGGAAATAAAAAATGGAGTTATCTTTAAGATAACTCCATTTTAAAAATGAGTATGAAAAGTTTACAAAGTAACATTACTTCCCTGTTTCAAATCAATCCGGTCAAATTTACGATTAATATAGTTAAGAACCATCTTCTTGTTACCACTCCATTCAGGGGCAATAAGAAGTGATTTAGGTCCGTCTCCGGTTATTCTGTGAATAACCACATTAGGTGGGATATACGTGATACACTTGGCTAAAATATCTGTATATTCTTCAAGAGATAATACAGAAAACTTATTTAAGTAATAATCATTAGCCAATGCAGTATCTTTTAATACATGTAAAAGCTGTAATTTTATACCGGAAATATTTTTAGAACAGGCATATTTTACGGTATTTATCATATCTTTTTCTGTTTCATTAGGAAGCCCTAAGATTATATGAACAATAACATCTACACTGATTCGGTTAAGCTTGTCTACTGCACTATCAAAAACATCCAGGGTGTATCCTCGGTTAATATAGCGGGCAGTTTCTTCATTACTGGTTTGAAACCCTAATTCTATCCACACTGGTTTGATTTTATTTAATTCGTCTAATAATTCCAAAACCTCATTAGGAAGGCAGTCAGGTCTTGTGCCAATGGACAATGCTACAATATCAGGGTGATTTATGGCTTCAGTAAAGATTTTTCTTAAGTAGGAAACTTCACCGTAAGTGTTGGTAAAAGACTGAAAATAGGCAATAAATTTGCCGTTCTTAATTTTGTCAGATACCCTTTTTTTAGCATCTTCAATTTGATTAGTGATAGTTTCATGGCAGGAGGAGGCAAATTCACCTGAACCTCCGTTACTACAGAAGATACAACCGCCATAACTGATTTTTCCGTCTCTGTTAGGGCAGGAAAGCCCTGAGGAAAGGGAAAGTTTATATACTTTACATCCGTATTTATTTTTTAAATATGAATTAAGGGAATAATAGTGCATAATTTGTAATCTCCAGACATAAAAAAAGCGGAGACGAAGGGATTCGAACCCTTGTACCAGAGTAAACTGATAAACTGATTTCGAGTCAGCCCCGTTACGGCCACTTCGGTACGTCTCCGTGTCATAAAGTTTATAACACATTTTTGACATCCTTTCAAGGAAAATAAGAAGTTAAAAGAAGAAAAAAGTAAAAATAGGAGATATTCTAAGGCTTTAATGTATCACGGTTATTGACTATGATTGAAAATTGTTTTAATATAATAAAGATTGTGTATATAAATACATCTCAGGATGTGGGTATAGATATAAGGAGGAAATCAACATGGGAATGACTATGACTCAGAAGATTCTTGCAAAGCATGCAGGACTTGATGAAGTTAAAGCAGGACAGTTAATTGAAGCCGATTTGGATTTGGTTTTAGGTAATGATGTAACTGCACCTGTAGCTATTGGTGAAATGAAAAAAATGGATGTGGATTGCGTATTTTGCAAGGATAAAATTGCATTAGTACCTGACCATTTCACTCCAAATAAGGATATAAAATCAGCAGAGCTTTACAAATGTGTAAAGGATTTTGCAGAAGAAAATGATATAACAAATTACTTTGAAACAGGTCGTGTGGGAATAGAACATGCCTTACTTCCTGAAAAAGGATTAGTAGTAGCAGGAGATGTGGTAATCGGTGCTGATTCACATACCTGTACATATGGAGCTCTTGGAGCTTTTTCAACTGGTGTTGGAAGTACGGATATGGCAGCCGGAATGGCAACAGGAAAGGCATGGTTTAAGGTACCTTCAGCCATTAAATTTAACTTAGTTGGAAAGCCTGGAAAATGGGTTAGTGGAAAGGATGTTATTCTTCACATTATCGGTATGATAGGTGTAGACGGAGCATTATACCGTTCAATGGAATTTATGGGAGAAGGGGTTAAATACCTTTCGATGGATGACAGATTCGCCATGACTAACATGGCTATTGAAGCAGGTGGAAAAAACGGAATATTTATTGTAGATGATTTAACCCGTGAATATATGAAGAAACATTCTACAAAGGAATTTACTGAATATACTCCTGATGAAGATGCAGTATATGATGAAGAATATACTATTGATTTAAGTGAATTAAAGCCAACAGTAGCATTTCCTCATCTTCCTGAAAATACAAGAACAATTGACAACGTGGGAGAAGTTAAGGTGGATCAGGTTGTTATCGGTTCATGTACCAACGGTAGAATTGAAGATATGAGAATTGCAGCAAAGATTCTTGATGGCAGAGAAGTTAAAAAGGGTGTAAGATGTATTATATTCCCGGCAACTCAGGCTGTTTATTTACAGTGTATAGAAGAAGGTCTTGCTTCAATATTTATAAAGGCAGGCTGTGCCCTTAGCACTCCTACATGTGGACCTTGTCTTGGTGGACATATGGGTATCCTTGCAAAGGGTGAAAGAGCCATTGCTACAACAAACAGAAACTTTGTAGGCCGTATGGGTGATCCTGAATCAGAGGTTTATCTTGCAAGTCCTGCCGTAGCAGCAGCAAGTGCCGTAACAGGTAAAATTTCAGGACCTGAAGAGTTAGGATTATAGGAGGTAGCACATGAAAGCAGAAGGAAGAGTATTTAAATTTGGAAGTAATGTTGATACAGATGTTATTATTCCGGCAAGATATCTTAACGTTCCGGACCCGGAAGAACTGGCAAAACATTGCATGGAAGATATAGACAGGGAATTTGTAAATAAAGTAAATAAAGGTGATATTATTGTAGCAGACAAAAACTTTGGCTGCGGTTCCTCAAGAGAGCATGCACCAATAGCTATTAAGGCTGCCGGTGTAAGCTGTGTTATTGCAGAAACCTTTGCAAGGATTTTTTACAGAAATGCAATTAATATCGGACTTCCTATTATTGAGTGTCCTGAGGCAGCAAAAGGAATTGCCGATGGAGATGAAGTAGAGGTAGATTTTGACAGCGGAAAAATATATAATAAAACAAAAGGTGAAGAATATCAGGGACAGGCATTCCCTGAATTTATGCAAAAGATAATCAGCAGTGGCGGATTAATCAATTACATAAATAACAGATAAGAGAGAGAGGATTGTTTTAATGAAAGAGATACTTTACAAGAGCACAAGAAGTAAAGAAGGAACACTTAAGGCATCAGAGGCTATATTAAAGGGTTTAGCAGATGACGGCGGATTATTTGTTCCATTGGAAATACCGAAGTTAGATGTTTCAGTGGAAGAATTATCCAAAATGACATATCAGCAGGTAGCATATGAAGTTATGAAGTTATACTTCACTGACTTTACTGAAGGGGAACTTAAGTATTGCATCAACAATGCATATGACTCAAAGTTTGATACAGAAGAAATTGCACCTTTAGCAGAAGTTCAGGGAACATATTATCTGGAATTATTCCATGGAAAAACAATTGCATTTAAGGATATGGCATTGTCTATTCTCCCATATCTGCTTACAACATCAGCAAAGAAGAATAATGTAAAAAATGAAATAGTTATTCTTACAGCTACATCAGGTGACACGGGAAAAGCTGCCATGGCAGGATTTGCAGATGTGCCGGGAACAAGAATTATAGTATTTTATCCTGATGGCGGAGTCAGCCCTATTCAGGAAAAACAGATGGTTACACAAAAGGGTGACAATACTTACGTTGTTGCCATAAAAGGTAACTTTGATCAGGCACAAAGCGGTGTTAAGGCAATCTTTGGAGACAAGGAACTTGCAGCAGAAATGGATAAGAGAGGATATCAGTTCTCATCAGCTAATTCAATTAATATTGGAAGACTTGTGCCACAGGTTGCATATTATGTATATGCATATGCTAAGTTATATGCTGAAGGAAAGTTAGCTAAAGACCAGAAAATGAATGTTGTGGTTCCTACAGGTAACTTTGGAAATATTTTAGCTGCATATTATGCAAAGAATATGGGACTTCCAATAGCAAAACTTATTTGTGCTTCAAATGAAAATAAAGTATTGTTTGATTTCTTTAAAACAGGAGAATACGATAAAAACAGAGAATTTATTCTTACAACATCACCTTCAATGGACATTCTTATTTCCAGCAACCTTGAAAGATTAATTTATAAGATTGCAGGAAATGATGCTGATAAGAATAATGAATTAATGAACAGTCTTAAGGTAAACGGAAAATATGACATTACTGATGACATGAAAAAGCAGTTAGATGATTTCTATGGAAATTATGCGTCAGAAGAGGAAACAGCAGAAACAATCAGAGACACATATGATAAAACAGGTTATATAATGGATACTCATACATCAGTAGCTGCAAGTGTATACAAAAAATACAAGGCAGAAACAAATGATGACACAGTAACCGTTATTGCTTCAACAGCAAGTCCTTTTAAGTTTACAAGAAGTGTTATGGTTGCCATTGATCCTAAGTATGATAGCATGGGCGATTTTGAATTAGTGGATGAATTAAGTAAAATAGGAAATGTAAAAGTTCCTAATGCCATTGAAGAAATAAGAAATGCAGAAGTTCGTCATAACAATTTAGTTGAAGTAGACGGAATGAAGGATATAGTTAAGAAATTTTTAGACTAATTAGAATTTAACTAATAATAAAAGTGTTTAGTCAGACATATACGTTATGCCTGATTAAGCACTTTTTTACGTTTTGTATGGTATATACTTTTCTTTATTTATTTGTTATACTAAACGTTAAGTGCGCAAATTTGCAATGGAAGAGGAAATGTATTATGAATAATTTTTTTGGTATGTTGGCCAGAATGAAATATATAAACCGCTGGGGACTTATGAGAAATACAATAAACGAAAATATTGCAGAGCATAGCCTGGAAGTGGCAATTATTGCTCATTCACTGGCAGTTATAGGAAATACTTATTACAATAAGAATTACAATGCTGAACATATTGCAATGTTGGGAATTATGCATGATACAACAGAAATCATAACAGGAGATTTGCCAACTCCCATAAAATATTATGCACCGGAAATACGGGATGCCTACAAGGAAGTGGAACATATTGCAGCAAACCAGCTTTTGTCAGAATTACCGGAAAAAATGAGAGGGGCATATAAGAACATATTAATTGAAGAAGAAAATGATGATTGGAAAATTGTTAAGGCGGCAGATAAGCTGTCAGCATATATTAAGTGTTTAGAAGAAAAAAATATGGGAAACAGCGATTTCCAAAAGGCAGAGGAAACCATTAAAAAGTATTTAGAGGATATGAATATGGAGGAAGTGAATAAATTTATGAAGGAATTTCTTCCCTCATATAACAGGACATTAGATGAGATTAACTAGATAGAGGAATTAAATGGGAAAATCAGTATTTATTGCGGAAAAGCCAAGTGTTGCGGCGGAATTCGCAAAGGCATTAAAGCTTAACACTTCAAGGCGGGACGGATATATGGAAAGTGAAAATGCCATTGTAACATGGTGCGTCGGTCATTTAGTGACTATGAGCTATCCGGAAGTGTATGATGAAAAATATAAAAAATGGAATTTAAAGGATTTGCCATTCATTCCTGAGGGTGAATGGAAATACGAAGTTATACCGTCAGTAAAAAAGCAGTTTAAAATTGTAAAGGATATTTTAAATAGAGATGATGTGGAAACTATTTATGTGTGTACCGACTCGGGACGTGAGGGGGAGTACATATACAGATTAGTTGCTCAGGAAGCAGGGGTAAAAAATAAAAAGGAAAAGCGTGTGTGGATAGATTCCCAGACAGAGGAGGAAATTCTCAGAGGAATAAGGGAAGCAAAGGATTTAAGTGAATATAATAATCTTTCAGATGCAGCATATTTAAGAGCAAAGGAAGATTATCTTATGGGAATTAATTTTTCAAGGCTTTTAACCCTTAAATATGGAAATTCCATTCAAAATTATTTAAAAGACGGATGGAAGTCCATAAATGTAGGACGGGTTATGACCTGTGTCCTTGGAATGATTTGCAACAGGGAAAGAGAAATAAGAAGCTTTGTAAAAACCCCTTTTTACCGTGTTTTAGCAGCTACTGATATAGGTGGAAGAAAAATTGACACTGAATGGAAGGCGGTAGAGGGCTCAAAATTTTTTGAAACACCTTATTTGTATAAGGAAAACGGGTTTAAGGAAAAGCCGGTAGCAGAGGCTTTAATTAATGCTTTAGAAAGAAACAGCACTAATAATGAAAGCAATGCTTATCCTTTGGAAATGACTGTAAAATCCATTACCATGAAGGAGGAAAAAAAGCAGGCACCGTTACTTTACAATCTGGCTGAGTTGCAGAATGACTGCTCAAAAATGTTTAAAATAAGCCCTGATGAAACTCTTAACGTGGTTCAGGAATTATATGAAAATAAGCTGGTAACTTATCCAAGAACCGATGCCAGAGTGTTATCTACGGCAGTGGCAAAGGAGATACATAAAAATATAGGAGGATTGCAGAATTATTCTCCATGTGGACACTTTGCCGTTAATATATTAAAGGCATCATCTTATAAGGGCATTGAAAAGACAAAATATGTGGATGACAGAAAAATTACAGACCATTATGCCATAATACCAACGGGACAGGGACTTAATGGTTTGCAGAAGCAAAAGCCTATAAATCAAAAGGTTTATATGGTTATTGTAAGGAGATTCCTTAGCATATTTTATCCCCCTGCCATTTACAAAAAGGCATCTCTTATAGGTATAATGCCGGCAACCTACAGGGATGAAACTACAACAACGGAACAGTTTAGCTCTAATTTTAAAATCCTTGTAAATAAGGGATATCTGGAAATAGCAGGTGTGCCGAAGGAAAAGAAAAAAAGTGCAAAACAGGAAGATGTGGAAGGTACAAATGAAGAAAACAGTGAAAATTCCGAATTAAGTTTGGATGAAGATTTCTTTAATCTTTTGCATAATATAAAAAAAGGTGATAAAATCCCAGTATCGGGAACAGAGATAAAGGAGGGTGAAACTTCACCTCCTAAAAGATATACGTCAGGTTCACTTATTCTGGCAATGGAAAATGCCGGACAGCTTATTGAGGACGAAGACCTGAGAGCGCAAATTAAAGGGTCGGGAATTGGAACCAGTGCCACAAGGGCTGAAATTATTAAGAAACTGGTAAATATCAAATATTTATCTCTAAACAAAAAAACACAGGTTATTACACCTACCCAGTTAGGTGAAATGATATTTGGTGTGGTACATGGCTCCATTAAGTCATTACTAAACCCGGAATTAACCGCCAGTTGGGAATTAGGACTTACTCAGGTGGCAGAAGGCAAAATAACCTCAGATGAGTATATGCATAAGTTAAATGAATTTATAAGAGGCAGATTTAACAATGTAATAAATTTAAACAACTCAGGACAAATGACAGGTTATTACAACTACGTAGCGCAGTTTTATAGGAGGAAGAAATAATGTGTGGTATTGTTGGATATGTAGGGGAAAGAGATTGTACTGAAGTGCTTTTAGATGCATTATCAAAGCTTGAGTACCGTGGATATGATTCAGCAGGAATTGCGGTTTTTGAAAAGGACCGTATAATGGTTGAAAAATCAAAAGGTGAATTAAAGAATCTTAGAGAAAAAATAAATAAAGAACATAAACCGGATGGTCATTGCGGAATTGGTCATACAAGATGGGCAACTCACGGTGAACCGTCAGATATTAACTCTCATCCTCATGGAAGTAAGAGAGTATCAATAGTTCACAATGGAATTATTGAAAATTATAAAGATATAAAGAATTTCCTGATTGGAAAGGGTTATACATTTATAAGTGAAACAGACACTGAAACAGTTGCAAAATTATTAGATTACTATTATGAAGGTGATCCGGTGGAAGCTATTATTAAGACATTAAATGATATTAGAGGGGCTTATGCTCTTGGAATACTTTTTAAGGATTTCCCGGACAGAATTTTTGCAGTAAGAAAGGATAGCCCTCTTATTATAGGTGTAGGCGAAGAAGAGAATTTTATAGCTTCTGACGTTCCTGCAATTTTAAAATACACAAGAAAATACTATCTTTTAGAAGAAAATGAAATAGCAACCATTAAGTCAGACAGAATTGAATTTTGTAATATTCACAGAGAACCTATTACTAAGGAAGTGCAGGTTTCAAATCTGGATATGGATGCAGCTGAAAAAGGCGGATATGAGCATTTTATGCTTAAGGAAATACATGAACAGCCAACAGCGGTAAAAACTACAATTTCCCCAAGAATTAACAACGGAATGCCTGATTTATCAGAATGTGGTCTTACACCGGAAATGCTTAAGAATTACAGAAAATTCTTTATTGTGGCATGTGGAACAGCAATGCATGCAGGAATGGTAGGAAAATATGTAATTGAGAAGTTGGCAAGAACGGAAGTTACAGTTGATATTGCATCAGAGTTCAGATACAGAGATCCTATTGTGACAAGTGAAGACTTAGTTATTGTTATTTCCCAGTCAGGAGAGACTGCAGATACCAAGGCAGCCCTTCATTTAGCCCATGAAAAAGGTGCAAAGGTGTTAGCTGTGGTAAATGTTAAAGGTTCATCCATAGCAAGAGAGGCAGACATGGTTTTATATACTCATGCAGGACCGGAGATTTCTGTTGCATCAACTAAGGCATTTTCAGTTCAGATGGCAGTAATGTATCTGTTAGCATATGAAATGGCATATGCTAAGGGAACAATAACAGAAGAGGAATGCAGAAGACTCACAGCAGAATTACAGAAAATTCCTGAAATGATTGAGAAAACAATGGAATGTGAAGACAGGTGCAAGTATGTTGCCAGCAAGCTTATAACAGCAACCAGCCTTCTTTATATCGGAAGAGGACTTGACTATACTCTTAGTATGGAAGGTTCACTTAAATTAAAGGAAATATCATACATTCATTCAGAAAGCTATGCAGCGGGAGAATTAAAGCATGGAACTATTTCCTTAGTTACAGATGGAATGCCGGTTATTGGTGTGGCAACCCAGTCAGACTTACTGGAAAAGACTGTAAGCAATATTATGGAAGTTAAATCAAGAGGCGCCTTTACCATAACAGTATGCAAGGAAGGTACAGAATTTAGTGAAGGGGTTATGGATGAGGTTATAGAAGTTCCTGTCTTAGAGGACATATTAATGCCTCTTATTACGGTTATTCCTCTTCAGTTAGTGGCTTATTACACTACAGTATTAAAGGGACTTAATGTTGACAAACCAAGAAACCTTGCAAAATCAGTTACAGTTGAGTAATTACCGGTGTTATAACATCATAGAATAAACTGCAGCTGTAAGCAGTTTGGAGAGAAGGATAATATGTATAAAATAAAGGATTTATATGATTTAAATGAAACTATAGCAGCAGAACTTTTTGAAGGAAAGGAATATCCATGGGAAGTGTTAGCTGATATTGGTGATTTTATTTTAAAACTGGGTGATAAATTACCAAAGGATGAATTTACCAAAAAAGGTGACAATATCTGGATTCACAAGTCAGTTACCATAGCACCTACGGCAACTCTTAATGGACCGTTGATAATTGATGAGGGAACAGAGGTAAGACCGGGAGCCTTTATCAGAGGAAAGGCTATTGTTGGAAAGAATTGCGTAGTAGGTAATTCTACAGAGCTTAAGAATGTTGTATTATTTAATACTGTTCAGGTGCCACATTATAATTATGTAGGTGACAGTATTTTAGGTACTCACTCTCATATGGGAGCAGGCTCCATTACATCTAATGTAAAGTCTGATAAAACTCTTGTGGTAGTAAAAGACGGTGATGAAAGAATTGAAACCGGACTTAAAAAGTTTGGTGCCATGCTGGGAGATTATGTTGAAGTAGGATGCAATTCCGTACTTAATCCGGGAACAATGATAGGAAGACATACAAATGTTTATCCGTTGTCATGTGTAAGAGGAGTTATACCTGAAAATAGCATTTTCAAAAATAAGGATGAAATAGTATCTAAAAAATAGTCACGGAATTTTGCGAATTTACACATAATTTGGAAATGAAAACATATTGCAAAAAAAGGTTTCATAACTTATAATATAGTTACCTGAGATGCTCGTAGGTCCTGTATATTTTGAACCTACAGTTTGATTAAAGGGATTCCTATATCTCTAAGGGGATGACATGCCTCGTTATTTAGTGGACTTCAGAACTTTAGATGCGGTTGCCCACCTGGCAGTTGCTAGGACTCAAAACGCAGGAAGGGCATTTCGGGTATACATAACAAACATAGGAAAAGCAGTCGGGCAGTTTTTACTGCCCGATTTTTAAAAGTAAGCCGGAAAAGTATAAAACTTCTCCGGCTTACTTTTATGCTGAATAATTTTCTGAGAGTATTAATAGTATGAAACATAGGGACAACATAAATAGGGGGGAGCATGAAAAAGATAATAGTGTTTTTTTCGGTATTTTTTCTTATAACAGCCATTATAACAGGAAAAAAATGCCGGGAAGTAATACAAAAAATAGATACAATTTCCACTGAAAATACCACAAATATTCTGATTAAAGAAGCAACAACGGAAGACAAAAAGAAAACAGGTATAAAACAGCTTCAAAAGGTAAGGATTGTAATAATGAGTAACAATTATACATCAATTTATCATTCAAGCCTAACACTAAAAGGAGACAATCTAAAGGTTTATTACGGTAAAAATTTTGCAAAACAAAAAGGCTGCAAAAAAGTTAGTTTAGATGGAGATAGCAGTTATTTTAAAAACAGTGATGTGGTAAAAATTTATGGGAAAACCGGCATCACAATACAGGGGCATAATACTGAAAACGGTTCTCCGGTGTATATGGGGGAATTATATTTATATAGGGAACAAAGCGGAATGGTTGTGGTAAATCAGGTGGATATGGAAAATTATATTGCGGCAGTTATATCCAGTGAGATAGGAGAGGAATCTTCATTAGAGGCATTAAAGGCACAGGCTGTGTGTGCAAGAAATTTTATTATGAAATCTAATGCTTTAAAATATGAAAAGTATAAGGCAAATGCTGATGACAGTACTGATTTTCAGGTGTACAACAGAATAAAGCCGGGAAAAAACAGCAAAAGGGCGGCAGAAGAAACTAAGGGAGTAGTAATGACTTACAAAAACAAGTTAATAAAGGCTTATTATTTTTCCACATCCTGTGGATATACCACCGACTACAAAATATGGGGTAAGGAGAAGATGAATTATTTAAAGGGGGAAAACTTTACGGAAAATTCCAAAAGAAATGTAAAAAATCAGTGGGAGTTTAAAAAATTTATTAAAAAGAATGTAAAAGGAATTGAAAGCAAATATCCATTTTACAGGTGGAGGGTTTATTATACCAATGAGCAGTTAGAAAATTCCATTTATAACACTACAGGGGTAAATGTGGGAAATATAAGCCGTATTGAAGTAAATGAGAGAGGTGCCGGGGGAATTGCTTCCCAGATTACCGTATACGGTGACAAAAGACAGATTGTTATGCAAAATCAAAATGAAATAAGAAAGGCGTTATGCTCATGTTACGGAAAAATCAAATTATGTGATGATACCACAAGAGCTGGAATGACTATGTTGCCTAGCGCATTTATTCTGTTGGAAAAGGAAAAGGGAGGCTATACCATATATGGTGGTGGCTTTGGTCATGGCAGTGGAATGAGTCAGAATGGAGCCATGGAAATGGCAAAGTCAGGGAAAAATTATAAAGACATCCTAAAAAGCTATTATCATGGCATTGAAATAAAGAATGCTAATTAGGATTACTTTTGAACTTTTTCATAGTAAAATGCCTCTGTTTCAGGATGAAGAAGCTTATTTATTTCTGCACCGATAAATAAAATATAGATACAGAAATATATCCAAAGCATTATAATAATAAATGCCGTAAGACTTCCGTACATATAGGACATATTCGAAAAATTATCAATGTAAATAGAAAATACATATGAAAAAATCATCCATCCAAGGGCAGAAAAAAGAGCTCCCGGTATACATTTTTTTATTGTTGTAAGCCTGAAGTTAGCTATTTTATACAGTATAATGAAAAATCCCGATAAAATAACAAAAGAAATAAGATATCTTAATATAAGAGTAAGTATTGTAACATTCTCCAGTATTGGAATAAAGGACAAAAGAAGATTAAATATCCTGTTACCAAATACCAAAAGAACCATGGTTACAATAATTGCCAGTAAAAATAAAATAGTATAGAGCATAGAAACAAAACGTGATATTAAATAGTTCCTATCACGGTGAATTTTACTGATTTCATATAAACCAAACATTACTGAAAGAACCCCCTTAGAGGCAGACCAAACTGCGGCAATAGCCACAATGGAAAGCAACGTTCCTGATACATGGGTATACAGCTCACCAATAATCTGAATGAGAAGGGGCTTAATAACATCCGGTGAATAACTGTTGATAATCCTTATAAGGGCATTTTTGTCTAAACTTGTCATACCAACTACGTTTAAAAACAAAAGTAAAAAAGGAAATAGTGACAAGGTAATGAAAAATGATGCCTGGGCGGTATATATTCCAACTCTGTCTTTTCCCATTCTATAAAAAAATCCATATATATTCAGGGCAAAATTCATAATTTTTTTCATCTTAATCTCCGTTTATATAAAGTATATGCATTAGTATAACATTTTTTCACAGGATGGCAAATATGTACAGGGAAAACAAATTATGATAGGATAATGTTATTATGGATTCAGGAAGAGGAAGGTTTGTGAAAAGTAGCAGAGAGACAATTATAAAAAACATAATATGCATAACATTGGTATGTGCAATAGGAATTGTAAGATTAAACCTATAGATAATTTTCAAACTTGACAGTAATATTTTTGTATGTTAAAATTTGAATGTTGTAAAGGCAATGAATGTGTAAGTAGACAGCTGTTTTCTTTAAGAGAGAGAGACTCACCGGCTGAAAGGTCTCTTAAGTTCAGACAGTGGTTGAATTTCCCACAGGAGCCGCACTTATGAACGGATTCCTTAGTAGTTTGTGACGTGAGAGGCGCGTTAAGCATAAATGAGAGTTTACGGATATTATTCGTGAGAATATGGGTGGTACCGCGGAAGTGTATATTTCGTCCCTGCATCGTATGATGCAGGGACTTTTTGCGTTAGCAATAAAGAAAATTATTTATTAAAATAAAGATGAAAGGACAGGTAACATGAAGGAGAGATTAGAAGCAATTAAACAGGAAACAATTGCAAAAATCAAAAATGCCGAAGATTTAAATATTCTTAATGACATAAGAGTAGAAATCCTTGGAAAGAAGGGACAACTGACAGAAGTTCTTAAGGGAATGAAGGATGTTGCTCCGGAAGACAGACCAAAGGTAGGTCAGATGGTTAATGATACAAGAAAAGCCATTGAGGAAAAAATGGAGGAAGTTAAAGCCCAGTTACAGGAGAAGGCAAGAGAAGCAAAACTTAAGGCAGAGGTTATTGATGTTACACTTCCTGCTAAAAAGAACAAAATAGGACATAAGCATCCTAACACATTGGCATTAGAGGAATTGCAGCGTATATTTGTGGGAATGGGATACGAAGTGGTAGAAGGTCCTGAAGTGGAATACGACTATTACAACTTTGAGGCACTTAATATACCGGCAAATCATCCGGCTAAAGATGAACAGGATACATTTTATATTAATAAAAATATCGTTCTTAGAACACAGACTTCATCAGTTCAGGCAAGAGTAATGGAGAAAACACAGCCACCTATCAGAATTATTTCACCAGGCAGGGTTTTCCGTTCAGATCAGGTAGATGCAACACATTCACCATCATTCCATCAGGTTGAAGGTCTTGCAATTGACAAAAACATTAACTTTGCAGATTTAAAGGGAACGTTACAGGAATTTGCCAAGGAGTTGTTTGGACCTGATACAAAGACTAAATTCAGACCTCATCACTTCCCGTTTACGGAGCCAAGTGCAGAAATGGATGTTTCATGCTTTAAATGTGGAGGAAAGGGATGCAGATTCTGTAAAGGCGAAGGCTGGATTGAAATTTTAGGATGTGGTATGGTACATCCTCACGTACTTGAAATGTGTGGAATTGATCCTGAAAAATATCAGGGATTTGCATTTGGAGTAGGATTAGAGAGAATAGCATTGTTAAAATATGAAATAGATGATATGAGACTGTTATACGAAAACGATGACCGTTTCTTAAATCAGTTCTAAAGGAAAGGAGTTTACAATAATGAATACACCATTATCTTGGATAAAAGCATATGTTCCTGAACTTGAATGCAGCGATCAGGAGTATATGGATGCAATGACTTTATCAGGAACAAAATGTGAAGGCTACGAGAGATTAGATGCTGATCTTGACAAAATCGTTGTAGGACAGATTGAAAAAATAGAAAGACATCCGGATGCAGATAGGTTAGTTATTTGTCAGGTAAATATAGGAACAGAAACTATTCAGATAGTTACAGGAGCACCAAATGTTGAAGAAGGTCAGAAAGTTCCTGTAGTTTTAGATGGAGGAAGAGTTGCCGGAGGACATGACGGCTCAAGAACACCGGGAGGAATTAAGATTAAGAAGGGCAAGCTTAGAGGAATAGAATCCTATGGTATGATGTGCTCTATTGAAGAGTTAGGCTCATCAAGGGATTATTATCCAAAGGCACCTGAAAACGGTATATATGTATTTGATGATGATGTGGAAGTAGGGGCTGATGCTGTAGAAGTGTTAGGTCTTCATGATACAGTATTTGAATACGAAATCACGTCTAACAGAGTTGACTGTTACAGTGTAATGGGTATTGCAAGGGAAGCAGCAGCTACATTTAAAAAGCCTTTTGTGGCACCAAAAACAGCTCCTGTGGGAAAAGACGGAGATGTAAATGATTACATTTCAGTTGAAATTAAAGATAGGGATTTATGTAAAAGATATTGTGCAAAGGTAGTAAAAAATGTAAAAATAGCTCCGTCACCGGAATGGATGCAGAGACGTCTTGCAAAAATGGGTATCAGACCTATTAACAATCTTGTAGATATTACAAATTATGTAATGGAAGAGTTTGGACAACCAATGCATGCTTATGACTTATCAACAATAGCAGGAAATAAAATTGTTGTAAGACGTGCAAATGATGGAGAAACATTTGAAACATTAGATGGTCAGGAAAGAAAATTAGACAGCGAAATGCTTATGATTTGCGATGGTGAAAAGCCTGTAGGCTTAGCAGGAATCATGGGTGGAGAAAATTCAAAAATAAATGATGATGTTAAGGATATGCTTTTTGAGGCAGCATGTTTTGATGGCACCAACATCCGTCTTTCATCAAAGAGAGTAGGACTTAGAACTGATGCATCAGGAAAGTTTGAAAAGGGACTTGACCCTAATAATGCAGAGGATGCAATTAACAGAGCATGTGAGCTTATTGAAGAGTTAGGTGCCGGTGAGGTTGTTGCAGGTATGGTAGATGTATATCCTGAAAAGAAGGAGGAACATACTATTAAATTTGATCCTGATTATGTAAATAAACTTATTGGATTTAATCTTACAGAGGAGCAGATGGTAAGTTATTTCCCTGCTCTTGAGCTGAAATATGATGCTGCAACTAAGACAATTACGGTACCTACATTCAGACAGGATTTAATTGGTATGTGCGATATTGCTGAAGAAGTGGCAAGATTTTACGGATATGCCAACATTCCTACAGCACTTCCAAGTGGAGAGGCAACAGCAGGAAAATTATCCTATAAATTAAGAATAGATGAAATTGCAAGAAGAGTAGCTCTTTACTGTGGATTTTCACAGGGAATGTCATATTCATTTGAAAGCCCGAAGGTTTATGACAAATTGCTACTTCCTATGGATTCTGATATGAGAAAATCCATTGTTATCTCAAATCCTTTAGGAGAAGATTTCAGTGTTATGAGAACATCATCTCTTGGAGGTATGCTTACATCATTAGCTACAAACTACAACAGAAGAAACAAAGACGTAAGACTTTTTGAAATGGGAAATATTTATCTTCCAAAAGCTTTACCACTTACAGAGCTTCCTGATGAAAGAATGCAGTTTACACTAGGATTTTATGGTGATGGTGATTTCTTTACAATGAAAGGTGTTGTGGAAGAATTTTTAGAGCAGGTAGGAATGAAGGACAGAGTACACTATGATGCTGATGCAGGTAAATCATTCCTTCATCCGGGACGTCAGGCTAACATAGTTTATGACGGAAATGTTATTGGATATTTAGGAGAAGTTCATCCTACAGTATGTGAAAATTATGACATGAAAACAAGAGCATATATTGCAGTTATTGACATGCCATATGTATATGAAATGTCTTCATTTGATAAGAAATATGAGGGCATTGCCAAATTCCCTGCTGTCACAAGAGATATTTCAATGGTAGTTCCAAAGAATATTTTAGTGGGACAGATAGAGGAAGTTATTGAAAAGAGCGGCGGAAAGAATCTTGAAAGCTACAGTCTCTTTGACATATATGAAGGAGACCAGATTGAAGAAGGATTCAAGTCAGTTGCTTATTCAATAGTATTTAGGGCAAAGGACAGAACATTAGAGGAAAATGATGTTTCAAGTGCAATGAAGAAGATTCTTAAAGGACTTGAAGAAATGGGAATCCAGCTTAGAGGATAGAACCTTAAGGGTAAGTTGATTAAGACAGGCATATCATAAGTGGTGAAAACTACAATGGTATGTCTGTTTTTATAAGAATCTAAAAAATAGAAGGGGAAAATGTGAAAAAACACCATTATATTTAGCTTATGAAACAGATAAACTTCTTTAGTATTTTACAAAGCTTAAAAGATATTGTAAACTAGTAGGCGGACAATAAAACAAGAGGTGATAAAAGTGAAGTTTTTGATACAGCGTGTAACTGATGCTAATGTTTCCGTAGATGGAAAAGTAGTTGGCAAAATAGGAAAAGGATTTATGGTTTTTATAGGAATTGCCGGTACGGACACTGTGGAAATTGCTGATAAAATGATTAAAAAACTAATTGGAATGAGAATTTTTGAAGATGAAAATGGGAAAACCAATTTAGCTTTAAAGGACGTAGGTGGAGAGCTGCTTCTTATTTCACAGTTTACTTTATATAGTGATTGTAAAAAAGGTAACAGACCTTCATTTGTAAACGCCGGTGCACCGGATATGGCAGATGAAATGTACCAATATATTATATCACAGTGCAAAAAAGAAATAGATGTAGTTGAAAAGGGAATATTTGGAGCGGATATGAAGGTAAGCCTTGTAAATGACGGACCTTTTACCATTGTGTTAGATAGTGATGAAATAATAAAGAACAAATAGAAAAGAGGATATATTATGTGTAGCGAAAATAAAATGAGTTTACATGATTATTATTATGATTTGCCTGAGGAGTTAATTGCTCAGGATCCTTTAGAGGATAGAAGCAGTTCCAGACTTATGGTACTTGATAAGGAAACAGGGAATGTGGAGCATCACGTATTTAAGGAAATAATAGATTATTTAAATCCGGGAGACTGCCTTGTTATAAATGATACAAAGGTTTTGCCTGCAAGATTGTATGGAAACAAAGTAGGAACAGACGCAAAAATCGAAGTTCTTCTTTTAAAGAGGCGTGAAAAGGATGTGTGGGAAACTTTAGTTAAGCCCGGCAAAAAATGTAAGCCGGGAACTGTTATTAACTTTGGCGACGGCATTCTTACAGGAGAAGTTATTGATGTAGTTGAGGAAGGAAACCGACTTATTAAGTTTAATTATGAGGGAATATTTGAGGAAGTATTAGACAGGTTGGGTGAAATGCCTCTTCCACCATATATTACCCACAAACTTAAAGATAAAAGCAGATACCAGACGGTATATGCCAAGTATGAAGGCTCAGCGGCAGCACCAACGGCGGGACTTCATTTTACTAAGGAATTATTAGAAAAAATCAGGGAAAAGGGTGTTAAAATTGCCCACGTTACCCTTCATGTGGGACTGGGAACTTTCAGACCGGTAAAGGTTGACAATATTTTGGAACATCATATGCATTCAGAGTTTTATATGGTGGATGAAGAAGATGCTAATCTCATTAATACATGTAAAGAAAATGGTGGACGCATTATTTCAGTTGGAACTACCAGTACCAGAACATTAGAAACAGTAACAGATGAAAATGGAGTGGTACATGAAGGTAGTGGATGGACACAGATTTTCATTTATCCGGGATATAAGTTTAAGGCAATTGATTGTCTTATTACCAATTTCCATTTGCCTGAATCAACACTTATTATGTTAGTGTCAGCTTTAGCCGGTAGGGAAAAGGTACTTAATGCTTATGAAATTGCAGTTAAGGAAAAATACAGATTTTTCAGCTTTGGCGATGCTATGTTTATAAAATAGGATGAATGGGAGAAAACCAGTTGGATACTTATAAGGTAAAAAGAATTAAGGATAAAAGAAACATTGATGTTGTGGTTCCCGGCTCAAAAAGCATTACAAACCGTGCACTTATGTTGGCAGCTTTATCACAGGGAAAATGCAGACTTAAAGGGGTGCTGTTTAGTGATGATTCCAGGGCGTTTTTAGATTGTCTTGTAAGCTTAGGATTTGACGTTAATATTAATGAATCTGAAAAACAGGTAATTATACAAGGGGAAAATGGAAATATTCCCAATAAAAATGCATGTATAAATGTACGAAGTGCAGGAACTGCCGCAAGATTTATGACTGTTTTGTTAGCAGTGGCAGGTGGAAATTATACTCTTAATTCTTCTGAACAGATGAAGAAACGTCCTATGGAAGAGTTAATTAATGTTTTAAGACAGTGTGGTGTAACTATTAATTGTCTTGAAAAAGAAGGTCATTTTCCTTTTGAAATTCATTCTAAGGGAATAAAAAACACAAAGGTTGAAATAGATACTACCAAAAGCAGTCAGTATGCCAGCGGATTAATGATGGCAGGCGTTATAAACGGGTTAACAGTTACTCTTACAGGCTCCAGAACCAAGGGTGCTTACATTAAAATAACTGAAAACTTAATGAGACAGTTTGGAATTAAGTATTTAAGAACCGATGATACATATGTGATAGAAAATGTCGGATTTAGCTGTAGCGATTACTATATTGAACCTGATATGTCAGCAGCATGTTATTTTTACGCCATGGCAGCTATTTTAAAGACAAAAGCAAGAGTTTATCAGATACATTTAGATTCCATGCAGGGAGATGTGAAATTTTTAAAGGTGTTAGAAAACTTAGGATGTATTGTAGCGGAATCTGAAGAAGGTGTAATTATTGACGGAAGTCAGATTAAAGAATATTCAGGCATAGACATTGATATGTCGGATTTTTCTGATCAGGCACTTACAATGGCAGTGGTGGCAGCCTTTGCCTCAACGCCAACTGTCATTAGAAATATCGGTCATATAAGGGGGCAGGAATCTGACAGGGTAGCAGTTATTGCCAATGAACTGAAAAAGATAGGCTGTGATACGGAAATTATTGAGGTAAACGGCAGAACTGATGTAAAAATAGTGCCGGGAAAATTACACGGTGCAGAAATTGAAACCTACGATGACCACAGGGTAGCCATGAGTTTTTCTCTTATTGGTCTTTTAGTAGAGGGAATAGTTATAAAGAATCCTTTATGTTGTAAAAAAACATTTGAAAATTATTTTGAGGTTCTTGATGAAATTACAAAATAACAAAGATTGGGAAGAAAAGAAAATATGGGTAAATATATTTTATTTGATATGGATGGTGTTTTGGTAAATACCGAACCTATGCATTTTGAAATATGGAAAAAGGTATTTAAGGAAAAAGGAATAGATATTGATTACGAACATTATAAAGGCTGTATCGGTTCTACAAGAAGCTTTTTGTATAACCTTATAAAAGAGGGATATGGAGTGGATGTAAGCGTATATACGGATTTGCCGGAAAGATTTTCCCAGGTTAAGGATGAGATGCTTAAGGAAAAAGGTATTCCGAGAATAGAGGGTGCAGTGGAAACAATAAAATATCTTTATGATAAAGGCTATGAAATGGCAGTGGCATCTTCTTCATCTCAGGATTATATTGAAAGCCAGATGAAAACCCTGGGAATAGATAAATGCTTTAAACTTTTGTTTAGTGCGGAAAATGTGGAAAAACCAAAGCCGGCTCCTGATGTTTTCCTGGTAGCAGCAGAAAAACTTGGTGGAAAGCCGGCGGAATGTACTGTTGTAGAGGATTCTGCAAATGGAAGCAGAGCTGCAAAAACAGCAGGAATGACCTGCATTGGATTTAGAAATCCTGATTCAGGAAATCAGGATTTAAGTGTTGCAGATAAAATTATTTACAAAATCACAGAGCTGAAAGATATTTTCTAGTTTATTTTTTCTTAAAAACCTTGTATCTGTGTCTTTCAAGCTGTTCAATAGCTTTATTTGCAGAGGATTCATCATAAAATGAGATTTTAAGGACCCCTTCCTGATGTTCTCTGTTGTGAATGATTCCGATATTTTTAATGCTAATGCCATTAGTAGCTAATATGGTAGCTATGGTTGCAATAGCACCGGACTCATCAATAATATCACAGAAAACGCTATAGCTTCTCTGGATAATACTATTGTTATGCTCATCTAAATTATCACGATAATCACGGCTTTCGGCTATCATATTATTGATAGCCCTGCCGTCTTTTTTATCTAATTCATTTTGAACCTTCTTTAAGTCCTCAATATATAGTCCTAACATTTCGCTAATGTTAATATTGTTTGTCATACATATTTGCTCCCACATTTCAGGAGAAGAGGAGGCAATACGTGTAATATCCTTAAATCCTCCTGCTGCAAAGGTTTTCATATATTCAAGAGGGCTGTCATTATGCTTTACTAAATTAACCAGACTTGAAGCAATAAGATGCGGCAAATGACTTACCGCAGCAACTACACGGTCATGTTCCTTATAGGATATTTCAATAGGAATGGCTCCTATGTCAGAAACTATTTTGGAGTATTCCTTAACATATTTATTATCAACGCTATCTGTAGGCGTAACAGGATAGTAAGCATTTTCCAAAAGGCGGTCATTGGAAAACTCATAGCCTGTCTTTTCAGAGCCGGCCATAGGATGTCCTCCAATAAAATTCTTCTCCATGTTCAGTTTTTTAATGGCGGCATGAATGTTACTTTTTACGCTTCCCACATCGGTAATAATACAATCATCCTTAATAATATTCTTTAATAATGAAAGGTATTCCACATTTTTTTCCACCGGGGTACACAAAAATATGTAATCACATTCCCTAAAGGTATCATCAACACAATCTACGGCAATGTTTGCAGTACCGTCATTCATTGCCATTACCCTTGGCTTTGCACCGCGATTGTAGACTATAATTTTACAGCCGGGATATACACGGCGAAGGGCTTTAGCCACTGAACCTCCAATTAATCCTATTCCAATAAATCCATATGTTAAACTATCTGTATTTCTCATAAAAACTCCATTCTGTTGTTAGTTAATTTATACTTTTGATACTTACATTGTAAATTATAAACGAAAAAATAAAATAATCAATTATCCTGTTATTAGAATATAATTACTTCAACACTTTAAAGTTTAACACTTTAAAGCAAACAAATCAAGAGAAAAGTGAATCTGAAAAACATTCTTATGTGATGAATATAAAATATAATACCTTATAAAAAAATTACACTACTTGTAGGGAGAAAATAATTTAGATATAAATAATCTATAAAAGTATATTTATAAGTGGAGGGATTTATTTTGAAGAAATATTTATGCTTGATTTTTGTTGTTACATTACTGTTAATATCAGGTAGTGCAACATATGCTAACACACCTGAGGAGTTATACTATGGCTCAGGAGCTATACGTTCTATGTCAATGAAAGATGACGGAACGGTAATTGGCGGAAGGAGCAGTGGTCATACAATAGAAGTATGGACAAGCTCAAACAGAGGGGAAAACTGGACTAAAATAGGTACAGTGGCAAGCAATGACAACATTAATTATGGTGATGTTATGTTTATGGCTGTTTCAGGGACAGATAAGGTGTATTGTGCATTTCGTGAAAAAAATGCAGAGGGTAAATATTCAGTTGTTGTATGTAGAAGTGATAATGGTGGGTATAACTGGGTATATGACAGCACCGTAATTTCAGGATGTAGTCAGTTTGTAGGTGCTCCGTGGCTGTTTGTGACACAAAATGGAGATATGCAGTGTTATTATGATTCGGAACCTCTGGCTGCTGAAAATGGTGTATCCGGTGCACAGTGGATTGCAATGCAGGGAAGAGATGGTCTTACGGGAGCATGGAATAAGTACGGCGTAGTTGCTGCTTCAAGAGATGCTAATTCATCTAAATTTGTAAGAGACGGAATGGCATCTGTAGTTGATTTAGGAAATAATAGAATCATGGTTGTGACGGAAGGTATTGAAGATAATAAATCGGGGGGCGTGTATTCTAACGTGGTAAGGGCAATACAGTCTAATGATGGAGGATATACGTGGAACTATTCAGGAAGAAAAATAGTTTATCAGTCAACCATAGATTCGGAATCCGGTAGAAGATATAATGCATATTGTCCTATGGCTGTCAGAGTTGGTAACGGACCTGTAGGCGTGGTATTTTGCACTGATGAGGATTTCAAAGGCACACCGGATTCATCTTCAGAGAATGTGTCAAAGAGAAGAACTCATATTAAATACATAAGAACAATGGATAATTTTGAAACCTGGGGGCTTTTAACCGACATATGGACAGGAGGTTCTAAAGCATATGCTCCGGGAATTGTGGAAACCTCACGAAATAACATTTTAATTTCCATAGATCATTTTTCGGGAAATCAACGTTTTTATCATATGGATACTTTAGGAAAAAATAATAATTATGAGGTAATACCGGGAACAGGAAATTTATTATACAGCACAAATTTTGGAGATTCATATGGTCTTGATTTTTATCCGGGATTAGTTTCAAATACCCCTGTATATAATGAAAATGTTATGTCCATTAATGGAGGAAATTCCAACAAGGTAGTTGTGTCAGGAAATGAATTTACTGATTTTGTTGTAGAGGCGGATATAAGCGTAAAGGAAGATGGCAGTAAAGACAGCAATCAGGGGGGGATAATTTTTAGGGTAAACAATCCTTACAGTAGTGTTTCAGATGGTTATGACGGATATTATTTTGGAATAGATGCACTGAAAAAAGAAGTGATTTTGGGAAAAGTCCATCAAAATAAATGGACTGAAATTGCAAAGAAGAAAATGACAATTGAATACAATAAATATTATCGTGTATCTGTAGCAGTGGCAGGGAATGAAATAAAAGGATATGTTAATTATAATGGTGAAAATTATGCCAAAATAGTGGCAGTTGATAATGATTTTTCAAGCGGTACAGTAGGATTTAGACATTGGCTTTCAGGAGCTTCATTTAAAAATTTAAGTGTATTTGAATATAATCCAAAAACACCGGAAAAAACATATACCAATTCAGTTTTAAATTCCTGCGCAGACCCGGATGTGTTGTATTACAAGGGTATGTATTATTTATATGCAACTAATACGGAAAATGCTAATTTAGGATTTAAAGTGTATTCATCTACTGACTTAGTTAATTGGACAGACAGAGGATGGGCATTATCTAAAAATGATGTATATGGTGACAGTGGATTTTGGGCACCGGATTTAATAGAAAAAGACGGTAAGTTTTATATGTATTACGTTGCAAATGAACATTTAAGTGTTGCAACAAGTGACTCACCTCTTGGACCATTTACCCAGACGAAGGAGGAACAGAAGCCTATGCATGAGGGTAAAGAAATAGACGCTCATGTGTTTAAGGATGATGATGGACAATACTATATATATTTTGTAAGGTTTTATGGAAAAAGCGGAGTAAGTGACGGTAATTACATTTATGGTGCAAAGCTTAATTCAGATATGAGAACCATGGATGATTCTACAATTACATGTCTTATTTCGCCGGAAGAAGCATGGGAAACAAATAAGGCAAAGGTAGCGGAAGGGCCGTTTATGCTAAAAAAGGACGGAGTGTATTACCTTACATATTCAGGTTCCCACTTTGAAAGTGATTATTATGGAAGTGGATATGCAACTGCCACCAGCCCGCTTGGAAATTATACAAAATATGAAAATAATCCTATTATGCAGTCTAATACATTAGTACATGGTGCAGGACATCATGGAATAGTGTCTTCACCTGATGGAAGTGAGATGTTTATTGTATATCATTGCCACAGTAGTCTTACTAAAACAGAACCAAGAAGACTTTGTATAGACAGGATTCATTTTACAAAGGATGATGCTGGAAAAACGGTTTTGGAGGTATATGGACCAACCATTACCCCACAGGGAATTCCAAAATCAGGCAATACCATTAGTAAGGGAATAGAAATAAACGGATATCAGATTAGTGCAACATTAGGTGGAATGAGAACTGTGTACTCAGTAGATTCCGTAATAAATCAAAAGGAAGTTATAGGATATGGTATGCTTTATTCATTAGCTGACTATGCAGATGAAGAGGATATGCATGTTGGAAGCAGCAGTAAATATGTTAAAAGCGTGGAGGGAACAAAAAACGGACAGCTGTCAATAAATGCTTCCGACTCGGATATAGCCTCAAGTTATGCAATGACAGTGTGTTTTACATCAAAACAGGCAGCTGAGTATACAGACAAATGGACAGTGAAGGCATATGCAAAGTTAATTGACGGGACATATGTATATAGTGATGCAAAAACATTTTGTGCTTATGATGTGGCAGATATATTGTATAAAAATAGTATGATGAATAATATATCAGCTCACAATTATTTGTACGAAAATATACTGACTTTAGTTAATAAAGAGTACACTAAGGTCGAGTATTCTAAAAGTTCTGTTGTAAGATAATTGTTAAAATATTAACCTTTCTTGTATTGTCATATTTTATAGAGTAAAATATATAAATATAGTTAGGGTGTTTGTACACCATCGGATATAAAATTGAATACAAGGAGGTACGGGATATGAATGTTTATAAGACATCGGATATCAGAAACGTTGTATTTCTTGGCCATGGTGGGGCGGGAAAGACAACTCTTGCAGAAGCCGTGGCATATGCTACAGGAGTTATTACCCGAAAAGGACGTGTAGAAGACGGTAATACCATTAGCGACTATGATAAAGAGGAAATAAACAGGAAGTTCTCAATTAGTGCGTCGGTTATACCTGTGGAGTGGAACGGACTTAAGATTAACATTCTTGATGCACCGGGATACTTTGATTTTGTAGGGCAGTTAGAGGATGCCATGAGCGTGGCAGATGCGGCGGTTATTGTGGTAAACGGTAAGGCAGGAGTTGAAGTAGGAACCATTAAGGCATGGGAAATATGTGAGAGAAGACGTATTCCAAGAATATTTTTTGTTACTAACATGGATTCACCAAATGCCAAATACATGGAAACTGTAGAGCAGTTAAAGGAGCATTTCGGAAAGAAAGTAGCACCATTTCATCTTCCTATTTTAGAAAATGACAAACTTACGGGATATGTTAATGTGGTAAAAATGGGAGGAAGAAAATTCTTAGATGATGCAGGTAATTATACTGAAAGAGATATTCCTGATAGTGTGAAACCAAAGTTAGAGCCTGTCAGGGAGCAGTTAATGGAGGCTGTGGCTGAATCTGATGAAGAGTTAATGGATAAATATTTTGCTGGGGAAGAGTTTACATATGAGGAAATATCAAAGGCTCTTCGTAAAAGTGTAATAAGCTGTGATATTGTTCCGGTTCAGATAGGTTCAGGTGTAAGCTGTCAGGGAGTAAACAGCTTTCTTCAAACCTGTGAAAAATATTTTCCTAGTGCTAATAAGGCAGAGGTGCTTAAAAAGGCAACCAATGTAGATACAGGTGAAGAGGTAGTGGCGGATTTTGACTGCAACAAGCCTGTTTCAGCATATGTTTTTAAGACTATTATGGATCCTTTTGTTGGAAAATACTCCCTGGTAAAAGTTCGTACAGGGATACTGAAAGCCGGAGATACAGTTTATAATGCCACAAAGGATGTGGAAGAGAAACTTGCCAAATTATATGTTATGCGGGGAAAGAATGTAATTGAGGTTGACAGATTGTATTCAGGAGACATTGGCGCGATAGGAAAGCTGGCATCCACCAGAACCGGCGATACTTTATCTACAAGGCAGTGGCCTATAGAATATCATCCGACAACAATGTCAAAGCCTTATACATATATGGCATATCGTGCTGTAAATAAAGGTGATGAAGATAAAATGGCACAGGCTCTTACCAAGCTTTGCATTGAGGATTTAACACTGAAAACCGTATCAGATGAAGAAAACAGACAGTCGTTGATTTATGGAATCGGGGAACAGCAGTTGCAGATTGTGGCCTCAAAGCTTGAAGACAGGTATAAGGTAAAGGTGGAACTTACAAAGCCAAGAATAGCTTTCAGGGAAACCATAAGAAAGAAGGCACAGGTACAGGGAAAACATAAAAAACAGTCAGGAGGACACGGACAGTACGGAGATGTTGTTATGGAGTTTGAACCTTCAGGGGATTTGTCAAAACCATATATTTTTGAAGAAAAGATATTTGGTGGAGCTGTACCTAAGAATTTCTTCCCAGCGGTGGAAAAAGGTTTACAGGAATGTGTTAAGGCAGGACCGTTAGCAGGTTATCCTGTAGTGGGAGTTAAGGCAACTTTAACAGATGGTTCCTATCACCCGGTGGATTCTTCAGAAATGGCATTTAAAATGGCAACCATTATTGCATTTAAGAAAGGATTTCTGGAGGCAGGACCTGTTTTGTTAGAGCCGATTGCTTTACTTAGTGTTACGGCACCTGATAAGTATTCAGGAGACATAATGGGAGATTTAAATAAAAGACGGGGACGAATACTTAATATGACTCCAAAGGACGGAAAGCAGTTAATAGAAGCAGAAGTCCCTATGTTAGAGTTATATGGATATTCTACATCCCTTCGTTCCATAACCGGTGGAAGTGGTGAATTTGAATATGTTGTATCCCGTTATGAACAGGCACCTCCTGATGTTCAGGAAAAACAGATACAGGACAATGCTTAAAAATAATCAAGGGGAAAGAGTAAATCTCACCTTGACAATATGAAATATAAATTTTAGAATAAAGGAAACCGTTGACTAAGAGTAAGTAGTCATGTGAGATGTTTTTCAGAGAGTTGCCGTTTGGTGTGAGGCAATAGACTATCAGTGATGAATGGACTTAGGAGGGCAGCTTGAAACTATTTAGATGGAAGTAGACGCTGACGGAGACTCACCGTTAAAAGAGAGCGCATATGATGGTATGCAGTGAGTGAATGTGTTATACATTAATTTGGGTGGCACCGCAGAAGTATTTTATGGCTTTTGTCCCTTAATATTTAAGGGACAAAGGCCTTTTCTTTTTGTTTATCCTATCAATGAGAAATTCCAAAATCTTTTGTCCCAAAATCATTATTATTTTTTGAGGAGGACATATGAACACACAGAAATTTGAAGAAATTGAACATTTACTTGAGGATTACAGCATGATTCCAATATGTAAGGAAATATATGCAGATGTAATCACACCTATTTCATTACTTAGGGAAATGGAGGTCTTTGGGAAAAACTTCTTTCTTTTAGAAAGTGTGGAGGGTGGAGAAAACATAAGAGAGGGAGATATTTTTCAGGGAGTTATTTCAAGACGTTTTGAAGCGGAATATAAGGGAAGCTTTTTAAATGCTTACAGAGTTTTGAGAACCACTAATCCTTCACCATATATGTATTTTATACAGTCAGAAGATATGCAGATAGCTGGAGCTTCTCCGGAAACCATGGTTAAGTTAGTGGATAGGGAACTTACAACATTTCCTGTGGCAGGAACAAGACCAAGGGAAAAACACAGGCGGAGGATATAGAAAATGAGAACAGCCTCATAAAAGATGAAAAGGAATTGGCTGAGCATAATATGTTAGTGGATTTGGCAAGAAATGATAATGATATAGGAAAGATTGCCCGGTACGGAAGCGTGTATGTGGAAGAATATATGAAAATACATAGATTTTCAAAGAATTAACCGGGCATTAAAAGCAAGTGCAAGGATGATAGGTGTTAATAACAGAGATTTAAAAACTTTCAAGGTTGATATTTCAAACAGTGAAAGACTTCGCAGGCTTGTTCCGGATAATGTATTGTTTATTGCAGAAAGCGGTATTAAAACCAACGAAGATATAAGAAGGCTTAAAGAAGCAAAAGTTAACGGAGTTCTTATTGGTGAGACGCTAATGAGGGCAAAAAATAAAAAAGAAATACTTGATGAATTGGCAAAATAGCAGAAAGGAAGAAAAGAGATGAGCAAAGGAAGATTTGGTATTCATGGCGGACAGTATGTTCCTGAAACATTAATGACAGCCATAAACGAAGTGGAAGAAGCATATGAATTTTATAAAAATGACAAAGGGTTTAATGAGGAATTAACAGATTTATTAAACAACTATGCAGGAAGACCGTCACTTTTGTATTATGCAGAAAAAATGACAAAGGATTTAGGGGGAGCAAAAATTTATTTAAAGCGTGAAGATTTAAATCATACAGGCTCCCATAAAATAAACAATGTTTTAGGACAGGTATTGCTGGCAAAAAAAATGGGAAAGACCCGTGTAATAGCAGAAACAGGAGCAGGACAGCATGGGGTGGCAACAGCAACGGCAGCATCTCTTATGGATATGGAATGTGAAATATTCATGGGAAAGGAAGATTGTGAGAGACAGGCATTAAATGTTTTCAGAATGGAACTTTTAGGGGCTAAGGTTCATGCAGTTACCAGTGGGACCATGACTCTTAAGGATGCCGTAAATGAGGCAATGAAGGAATGGACTAACAGAATGGATGATACATTGTATGTGTTAGGCTCAGTAATGGGACCTCATCCTTTTCCTACAATTGTAAGAGATTTTCAAAGTGTAATCAGTAAGGAAATTAAGGAGCAGTTAATGGAAAAAGAAGGAAGACTTCCTGATGCGGTTATTGCCTGTGTAGGTGGAGGCTCAAATGCCATGGGAGCATTTTATAATTTTATTGAGGATAAATCAGTTGAGTTAATAGGATGCGAGGCAGCAGGACTTGGAGTTGATAATCCTAAAAATGCAGCAACAGTGGCAAATGGAACAGAAGGTATATTTCATGGAATGAAATCACTGTTTTGTCAAAATGAAGACGGACAGATTGCACCGGTATATTCCATATCAGCAGGTCTGGATTATCCGGGAATAGGACCGGAACATGCCAATTTACATGATACGGGAAGAGCAAGATATGTTCCGATTACAGATGTGGAGGCAGTAGAGGCTTTTGAATATTTATCAAGAACAGAGGGAATTATTCCTGCAATTGAAAGTTCCCACGCCATTGCTTATGCAATGAAATACGCAAAAACATTAAGTAAGGACAAAATAGTAGTAATAAACGTGTCAGGACGTGGAGATAAAGACGTGGCTGCCATTGCAAGATATAGAGGAGTACAGATTTATGAGTAAGGTAAGTGGAGCATTTAAAAATGGAAAGGCATTTATAGCATTTATAACAGGGGGAGACCCGGATTTAGAAACAACAAAGAAGCTGATTTTAGAAATGCAGGATAAGGGTGCAGATATAATTGAAGTGGGAATACCTTTTTCAGACCCTATAGCAGAGGGAAGTGTTATTCAGGAGGCAGACCTTAGGGCATTAAAGGGAGGCTGTACAACTGACAAACTTTTTGATGCAATTAAGGAAATCAAAGATGAAGTACATATTCCTTTGGTTTTTATGACATATATTAATGTAATATTCAGATATGGAACAGAAAAGTTTATGAAAAGATGTGTGGAATGTGGAATTTTAGGGGTAATAGTTCCTGATTGTCCTTATGAGGAAAGAGAGGAATTAGCACCTTATTGTGATAAGGAAAACATAGATTTGATTCCACTTATTGCACCTACATCAAAAGAGAAAATTGCCAAAATTGCAAAATCAGCAAGGGGATTTGTATATGTGGTTTCATCTCTTGGAGTAACAGGGGTAAGAAGCAACATTACAACAGATATAGGGGCAATGACTAAAATAGTAAAAGAAAACACTGACGTTCCATGTGCCATAGGTTTGGGTATAGGTACGCCAAAGCAGGCAAAGGAAATGAGTGTATACGCTGAGGGTGTTATCGTAGGTAGTGCCATTGTTAAAATTGTGGCAAAATACGGAAAAGACAGTGTTTCATATGTAGGAGAATATGTGAAAGAAATGAAGGATGCCATAATATAAACTACACTTCTTGAAAAATGACGATAATGTTGTATAATATAAATTTGAGGTCGAAGGTATTTTTCAAAAATAAGCTTTTGATTGTTCAGACCTTTAGCATGAATAACATCACACAGAGGTAGAAATTTTGAGTGTAAAACATAAACTTCAAAACAAAAAACTAAAGAATGCTTTAATAATGATTATTGAAATTTTAATTGTTTCAGGCATAATTTTTGGCGTGCTGATGTACTTTCAGGGAAAGGTAAATAAAGAGGCTGAAAAAGCCGGCGGTCTTAGTGGTAAAGGTATAGAAAATGAGACTAAAAAGGCAGATGTTGAGGGCTTGGATGATTATTATATCCAGATTAATAAAAAGCTTAATGCTTTAATTGTTTACCGTTATTCAAAAGATAGGAATACAAAGACGGCATATAAGAGCTTTAGATGTTCCGTTGGACGTGATTTGAAAAAAGGAAAGTATAAAACATCAAAGACCTATTCCTGGCTTGATATTAATGGTAGCTGGCATAAAAACAACACTATGTTTGGAGACAGTTCCTGGATACAGTCGGCAGGATACAACAATAAGTATAACTATACTTTAAATAAAAGTTCATACAATGCAATTGGAAAGAAAAAAAGTTACGGAGCCTGTGTACTGTTAAGTGCAGGGGATTCTGACTGGATTTATGAAAATTGCAAAACAGGGACAGAGGTTTCTGTTGTAAACGGACAAAAGGGTGACAAATTACAGGTGCCTTTTGAAGAATTTACAAAGGCACAAAAGTATTGTGGCTGGGACCCTACCGACACAGAAAGTGACAATCCGTACATGAAAATAAAAAACGGAGAACTTGTAAGTGGTAGCGGTACTGTTTATGTGGAAAGAGGCTACAAACCTAATTATTTAGGTAATATTTTGTTATATGATGAAAATGGTAAAAACAAAACAGGTTTAGTTAAATACAATAAAATAAATACTGACGAAACAGGAGATATAAAGGTTACTTTTAAGTATAAGCTTTCTTCAAAAAAGACTTTAAAGCTTACACAGAAATTTAAGGTTATTGACACGATACCACCTAAGGTTTCATGTTCTAAGGATAGCTTTGTATATGAAGTTGCAAGTAAAGACAAAAAAGACATGAATAGTGAGTCTAACATAACTGACATAACTAATATGGTTAAGGCATGCGCCTCTACCAATGAAAGTGGAAGCAAAATAACCGTATATACAGTTAATAAGGATGAGTTAGATGAAGGAGAGTTTCCGGTAGTAATAAAAGCACAGGATTTGGCTGGAAATGTGGGTTCGTATCAGGTAATGGTGAAGATAGTTTTAAGAGATTCAGGCTCAAATAAGAAATATACACCGCCAAAGGATTTAGAAAAGGTAAGAAAGCAGAAAGCCGGTCTTGAAGAAACAACTAAAAAGCCGGAGAAAAAAAAGAAGAAAGAGAAAACAACAAAAGCTGTTTCACAGGATGAAACAGAAGAATAAAGGATAATAAAGTTAAATAAATTTGACTTTAAAATATAAGTGGATTAATACCACACCATATTATACATGCATTTTTTTAGGAGGAATTAAATTATGGCAACACCTTATAATCATAAGGAAATCGAAAAAAAGTGGCGTCATAATTGGGAAATATCACCAATTAATAAAGATACCACAAAACCAAAATACTATTGTCTTGATATGTTCCCATATCCGTCAGGTTCAGGTCTTCATGTAGGACACTGGAGAGGATATGTTATCAGCGATGTATGGAGCCGTTATAAGATGCTTCATGGATATCATATCATTCACCCTATGGGATGGGATGCTTTTGGACTACCTGCAGAAAATTACGCAATTAAAATGAAGGCACATCCTGCAAAATCAACAGCAGATAATATTGCAAACATTAAGAGACAGATTAATGAAATAGCAGCTCTTTATGATTGGGATATGGAAGTCAATACAACAGATCCTAAGTTCTATAAGTGGACACAGTGGATTTTTGTTCAGATGTTTAAGAAAGGACTTGCTTATCAGAAGGAAATGCCTATTAACTGGTGTCCTTCATGTAAAACAGGTCTTGCAAACGAAGAGGTTGTAAACGGATGCTGTGAAAGATGTGGCGCAGAAGTTACAAAGAAAAATCTTAAACAGTGGATGCTTAAGATTACGGCATATGCAGACAGACTTTTAAGCGACCTTGACAAGCTGGACTGGCCTGAGAAGGTTAAAAAAATGCAGACAGACTGGATTGGTAAGTCATATGGAGCAGAGGTTGATTTTAAATTAGAAAATTCAGATAAGAAGATTACAGTTTATACAACAAGACCTGATACACTTCATGGTGCAACATTTATGGTACTTGCACCGGAACATGCCATGGCAAGAGAACTGGCTACACCGGAAACAGAAAAAGATGTGGAAGCATATATCCAGATGGCAGCAAATAAGTCATCAGTAGACAGACTTCAGGGAAAAGAAAAAACAGGTGTATTTACAGGAAGTTATGCAATTAACCCACTTAATGGTGCAAAGGTCCCAATCTGGCTTTCAGATTATGTACTTGCAGATTACGGTACAGGAGCTATTATGTGTGTACCTGCACATGATGACAGAGACTTTGAATTTGCAACTAAATTCAATATCCCTATTATTCAGGTTATTGCAAAAGACGGAAAAGAAATAGAAAATATGACAGAAGCTTATACAGAAGCTGTAGGAACCATGATTAATTCCGGTGAATGGAACGGAATGGAATCATCAGTTCTTAAGAAGGAAGCTCCTCATATTATTGAGGAAAAGGGCTTTGGAAGAGCAACTGTTAATTATAAGTTACGTGACTGGGTATTCTCAAGACAGAGATATTGGGGTGAGCCTATCCCAATCATACATTGTCCTGATTGTGGAGCTGTCCCGGTACCGGAAGACCAGTTACCATTATTACTGCCGGATGTTGAGTCATATGAACCAACAGGTACAGGTGAATCACCACTTGCAGCAATTGATGAGTGGGTAAATACAACATGTCCATGTTGCGGTAAGCCTGCTAAACGTGAAACAAACACAATGCCACAGTGGGCAGGTTCATCATGGTATTTCTTAAGATATGTTGATAACAAAAACGATAAGGAATTAGTATCTAAGGAAAAAGCAGATAAGTATTTGCCTGTAGATATGTATATCGGTGGTGTAGAGCATGCAGTATTGCACTTACTTTACTCAAGATTCTATACAAAGTTCTTGTATGATATAGGTGTTGTGGATTTTGAGGAACCATTTAAGAAATTATTTAATCAGGGTATGATTACCGGTAAAAACGGTATTAAAATGAGCAAATCCAAGGGAAATGTTGTTTCACCTGATGATTTAGTAAGGGATTACGGTTGTGATTCATTAAGAATTTATGAAATGTTTGTAGGACCACCTGAACTTGATTCCGAATGGGATGAGAGAGGTATTGATGGCGTTTACAGATTTATTACTAAATTCTGGAAGTTAGCCGTAAACAGCATTGAAGCTGATGTAAAGGCTACAAATGAAATGGTTAAATTACGTCACCAGATGATACACACTATCACAAGACGTTTAGAGGACTTTAGCTTAAATACCGTTGTTTCAGGTTTCATGGAATACAATAACAAGTTCAACGAAATCGCTAAGAAGGAAGGCGGAGTTGACAAGGAAACAATCGAAACATTCGTAACACTTTTATCACCTTTTGCGCCACATATTGCAGAAGAGTTATGGGAGATGCTAGGAAAAGAAGGAAGCGTATTTGAAAATAACAAGTGGCCGGAAGCTGACGAGGATTTGATGAAGGATGATGAAATTCAGGTTCCTGTACAGATTAACGGCAAGACAAAGGTTGTTATCAGTGTACCTGCTGACATTTCAAAGGATGATGCCATAGCACAGGGCAAGGAAGCTTTAGGTGACAAATTAACAGGAAACATTATTAAGGAAATTTATGTTCCGGGAAGAATTATAAATATTGTTGCTAAATAATATATAGTGAATATATTACAAAAAAGCTGTCATGGAGTTAATAAGTTCATTAACCCCAGGGCGGTTTTTTTGTGACTTAGAGAGTAAAATAAGACCTGCGTTTGTAAAAACAATGCAGGTCTTATTTTTGGTTGCTCATTAAAAGACTATACTTATGCTATATACAGTCGAAAATTCCTGTCATTTAGAATTTTTGCCGGTTCGTTTATTTTTCTCTAACATTGCCATAATACGTTTCACAGTATCTATGCGTTTAATTTCCTCCGGTGTCATGCCTTCTTTTAAAACATTGAGTATTAAATCTGTTTCGGAATTGGTAAAGTTAATACCCTGTTTTCCGGCAGCATTTGACTGCTGAATAAAATATGTAAGCATTTGCTTAGGCTCCATTCCTTTTGCACCTTCAATTATCTTTGTAAGCATTTCTAATTTCTCATTTGAAATACCCTCTAATACAGGGTCATCCATCCACTTGTTATTAGACATAAAATCCTCCATTAATTATTATTAGTCTGGTTAAAATCACCGCCCATAAAACTGCCTATAAAATCATTCATGGCATTTTCATCCATACTCATCATTTCCATCATGCTCATTATATTTTCAAGCATTTCACGGTTGTCATCATCTAAGAAATCCTTAATGTCATCAAGCATGTTTTCCATACCTTTGTGTTTGTCAGCGTTCATGGCTGCTATGGCAACATTATTATTAATTCTTGCGGCATTTTGTAATTCCTGAAATTTAATAAGCATGCCAATAAGAGTACCGGCATCGTTGTTTATGTAAGGTATTACAGCCTTTACTAACTGCATAGTGCGGTTAGTAACTAAGGAATCATATTTTGTCTGCTTTAATTGTTGCTTTTCCATTAGGCTGTAATCCTCCATTTGCTTTGGGCTTGCGGTTATTAAAGTTTATGCTGATTAATTATTTAAAATGCTTAGGCATATTAGCAATGTTAAGAAGTTAGTATCAGACAAATGCTCACCATATAAGGCGTTATTTAATAAGCATTCTAAATCATATTCATAAAAATCAGTATCATTAACTAGCAGCCGCAACCACAACCGTTTCCGCCACCGCCAAAGAATGAACCGTTACCGCATCCACAGCAGCTTAAGATTAAGAATAACCAGATTATTGAACAGCAGTCATTGCCACCAAAAATTCCGTTTCCACATCCGTTATTACCACATCCTCCACAGAAAATGAGAATAAGGATAAGGAATAAACAGTTATTGTTTCCTCCGTCGCAACCGCATCCGCAGTTTGTTGCTGCTAAATCACTCATGTTAAATCTCCCTAAATTTTTGTTTACACTAAATAATATGGCATAGTGCCTGTCTTGTTTACAAATTTATCTAAATTATATAAATAATGTCGGTGGCAATTACAAAAGCATATATTATATTAAATTTAACAATAGAGGAAATATGAACAGAGTAATAAAAAAATTAGAAATAAATAATATTCATAACCAGAGGATAATGGGAAAGGGAATTACAGTAGCTGTTTTGGATAGTGGAATAAGTAAGCATTTGGATTTTGATAATCGTATTATATATTTTAAGGATTTTGTAAATAAAAGGCATGTCGTATATGATGATGAGGGGCATGGAACCCATGTGTCAGGAATTATTGCCGGCTCCGGTAGAATGTCAAAGGGAAAAATAATGGGAGTTGCACCTGAGGCTGAAATTGTATCGTTAAAGGTGTTGGACAATAGGGGAAGAGGAAAAGAAGAAAATGTAATTAACGGACTTCACTGGATTATTGATAACGGTAAAAAATATGGAATAAGGGTGGTAAATTTATCTTTTGGAACATTAAGTAATGATGAAAAAGCAGGGAAAAAACTTATAGACGAAGTGGAATTATTATGGGATTTAGGGTATGTGGTGGTGGCGGCGGCAGGAAACAACGGTCCGGGACCTAACTCTATTTCAACGCCCGGAGACTGTAAAAAAATAATCACGGTAGGGGCAGAAAATGACAATATTAAGGTATTTGTAAACGGAAAATATACCTATAATTACTCAGGAAGGGGACCTACGAAGCAGTGTATTATAAAACCTGATATTGTGGCACCGGCTAATAAAATTATAAGCTGTTCAAATTTATGGCAAAAAGGCTATCCATATATTGAAAAAAGCGGAACCTCAATGGCAACTCCTATTGTTACAGGAATAGTTGCTTTAATGTTAAATAAGAAGGAAAAATTAACTAATGTGGAATGTAAAAAAATACTTAAAGAAAATGCCATAGATATGTCTATGGATAAAAACAGGCAGGGGGCAGGTCTGGTTAATGCAAATGCAATATTGAATATTCTCTAATGATGTAATAGAATTAGAGAGATAAAAAGAGACAAAAAAGAGGGAGATTTCAAATGAAAGAGAATTTAAAAGAAAAAATGAAAAAAGTTGGGGCGGTTTTATTGGCTTCAACCATGTTAGTAGGAATGATACCTGTGGGAGCAGTACAGACTTCTGCTGCAACGGCAAAAAAGGCATATAACGTAGTGGTTAAGCCTAAGCTGTCATACGACATGGTGGATGGAATATATGGCAACTCCATAATTGTAGGAAAAAGCAAAAATGATATGGATTTATGGGGATTGGTTGACAAGAATGGAAAAGTAATCATTCCGTGTTCTTATGTAAGTGCACAGGTTTTTAACGGAAAAGTAGTTTTACTATGTGATAAAAATTCACAGTGGAGCATAAGAAATTTAAATGGAAAACTTATTAAAAAACTTTCAAAAGAATACGATTATTCAGAAGAAAAGAATGGACAAATTATTCTTGGATTTTATGATGGCACATATGATTTAATTGATTATAATGGAAAAATAACAAAAGAAAATCAGACAATAAATGAAGATTCATTGGGTTATAAGGGAAAGGAAAAATTTGATAATTTATGTTTGCTTCAGGATAAGAAGCACTATTTGGGATGTAAATATTTAGATGGCTCTGAAGAAGACGGATATACCAGATTCTATTACAAAATGGTAGAGGCAGATGGAACTGTTGTTGCAGATATGGGAACAGGTTCTTATTGGGAGCAGATAAATAAAGATATTATACAGGTTGATACAATTTCAGAAAATGATGATAATATATCACAATATAAGACTTTATGGGTAAATATGGATGGAAAGATTGTAAGTGATGTAAATAATAAAGAATATTACAACAACGAAGTAAATAGTTCATCGTTGGAATTGTATAATAACAACGAGTATGTAAGATATAGTTTCCCATCATTAAGTGTTGAAAAGAAAATCACATTAGCAAATGGCAGTGAAACTATTTCTAAGGTATCATTGATAAATGAAAAAATATATTATAAGGCTAATAATCAGTGGTATTTTGTTGATAAAAATACAGGGAAAAGGCAGAAATCTTCAATTTCAGACAGCGTTGAAGAAATTCATAAAGTAAACGCTTCAACAATTATTACATATCAACAGGGTAGGCTTACAGGAAATGTTACCATTATGGATTCTAGTGAGAAAATAAATAAACAGTTTGATTATAATAGTGATTACGTTTATTGTATAGAAGATGGAAGTAATGTAATAGTAAAATATAATAAAGAGAATGGTAATGAAGCAGCAGATATAATTAATACATATTCATTAACAAAAATATTGACAGGATACGAAGACGTTGATGTGTCAGATGCAGACTATTATTCAGCATACAAAAATGGAAAGTTATATTTAGTTTCAAAAGATGGAAAAAACACATCAGAAATTGGAGAGGGAGCATATTGTTATATTTATTCATATGATGAATACAAGGAGTTAAATCTGCTTAAAATAGATGTTTTTTCTAATAGAGGTGTATGGAAGAATACTTATTTATTTGACTATAATGGAAAGAAAGTTACTTCATTGCCGTATAATTCGTCTATTGTCCCGGTGGCATTTGAAAAAGATGCATTTTTGGTGAAGGTTTATAATAACGACTATCAGATTACATCTAGTTATGTAATTACGAAAAATGGTAAGAAAACTATTTCAGGAACAATGTGTTCTTATGAATCAGATAGTTTGGGAAAAATCAAAAAACTGGCAATTAGGGATAAAAATAAAAATTGGAAATTATACTGTGGAGAAGGTAAAAAAGAATATAGCTTTGGAAAACATGGTTATTTAGAATTTGATGGAAATATAGCATATGGTTATGAAATCAGAAATGGAAAAGATTGTAATTATGAAGTAATGTCTGCTACAGACGGAACTGTGATTTTTAAAAAAGGTCAAATTCAAAGTATCAGTAAGTCAACAAATAATTTAAATCCAGTGAAGATAGATGGAAAATGGGGCATTTATAAGTTTAATAAATGGACAGCAGCAGACCAAAAGAGGATGAAGAATGTTCCTCCTGCAAAAACAACATTGCAAAAAGTAAAAGCAGGAAAGAAAAAAGCAACAGTTTCCTTTAAAAAGGTTAGTGATGCTGATGGATATTTGATACAGTATTCTTTAAAGAAAAACTTTAAGGGAGCTAAGAGTAAGTATGTTACAAAAACAAAAGCAACCCTTAGCAGATTAAAGGCTGATAAAAAGTATTTCTTTAGGGTAAAGTCTTACAAAAAAAACGGTAGTAAAAAAGTAACTGCAAAAAAATGGAGTAATGTTAAATCTGCAAAAATTAAGTAGATAAGTTATAATTGATGGTAATATTTACAAAGTGTCCCTGAAAAAGGGGCAATCTGTTTTTGAGAAAAGGTCATTTACCACTTTTTGGTTTACTTTCCTTTGGAATTTAGATATAATCTACAAGGATACTACAAAATCTTAGGAGGAAACAGAAATGGATAAAATTAAAATGACTACGCCCCTTGTTGAAATGGATGGGGACGAGATGACAAGAATTCTTTGGAAACTTATCAAAGACGAATTATTATTACCTTTTGTTGATTTAAAAACAGAGTATTATGATTTGGGACTTGATTACAGAAATAAAACTAATGATCAGGTTACTTTTGATTCAGCAGAAGCTACAAAGAAATACGGTGTAGCCGTAAAGTGTGCAACAATCACACCTAATGCTGCAAGAATGCCTGAATATAACTTAAAGGAAATGTGGAAAAGCCCTAATGGAACAATCAGGGCAATTCTTGATGGAACAGTATTTAGAGCACCTATTATTGTTAAGGGTATCGAGCCATATGTAAAAAATTGGACAAAGCCTATTACAATAGCAAGACATGCCTATGGTGATGTTTATAAGGGTGTTGAAATGAAAATTCCGGCAGCCGGAAAGACAGAACTTGTTTACACTAATGAAGCAGGAGAGGAAACAAGAGAATTAATTCACGAATTTGACGGACCGGGAATTATTCAGGGTATGCATAACATAAATAAATCAATAGAAAGTTTTGCAAGAAGCTGCTTTAATTTCGCTCTTGATACAAAACAGGATTTATGGTTTGCTACAAAGGACACTATTTCAAAGAAATATGACCATACATTTAAGGATATTTTTGCAGATATTTTTGAAAATGAATATAAGGAAAAATTTGATGAAGCAGGAATCGAGTATTTCTACACACTTATTGACGATGCAGTTGCCCGTGTAATGAGATCAGAAGGTGGATATATCTGGGCTTGTAAGAACTATGATGGTGATGTTATGTCAGATATGGTTGCTACAGCATTTGGTTCATTATCAATGATGACATCAGTGCTTGCTTCACCTAACGGATATTATGAATATGAAGCTGCTCATGGAACAGTACAGAGACATTACTATAAGTATTTAAAGGGAGAAGAAACATCAACTAACCCGATTGCAACTATTTTTGCATGGACAGGTGCCCTTAGAAAGAGAGGAGAACTTGATAATCTTCCTGAACTTATGGCATTTGCAGATAAGCTTGAAAAGGCTTGTATTGATACAATTGAAAATGGAGAAATGACAGGAGATTTATATCTTATTTCAACATTGGAAAATAAGAAAAAACTTAATACGGAGGAATTTATATTAGCAATTCGTAAAACTTTAGAAGGGCTGATGTAATCTCAATATATAATATTAGAAGGAGATTAAGAGATGAAGAAAATCATGAAAGGGTTAGTATTAGTTGCTTCATTAGCTGTAATGATGTTTGCCATGTCATTTGCAGTATTGGCAGTTGATACTATTACACCAACCAAGTCAGTAACAGGTAGTGAAAAGAGTGCAACGAAAACTTATACTTTTACACAAAATGATAAGTTTCCGGGACAGAAAAGTGATCAGGGCTTAGTAATTCCGGTTAATATTTCAGAGCCGGGAGCTCTTGAGTTAAATGTTAATGTTGTCAGACTGGATAAAAACATGACAGTAGAAATTTATACTGATGCCCAGTGCACTAACAGAATAACAGGTTTTTACAAGTATCTTACAGTAGGTGAGGTTAATGCTAAAGGGTATGTTGCTTTAAGTAACAAGGGAACATATTACATTAGATTAGAATCATCAGTATATGATGACAGCGTGTATACTAACACAGTTAATATTTCCACCCGTTTATATTTAAGAGGAGAAAGAAATATTAAGTCAGGTCAGACAATTACTTACTACAGAAACAGTGGAAGTGATGAATACTTATTTAAATATAAGGCTGGAAAAACAGGAAAGGTTACAGTAAGTTTTTCCTACGAATATGGAAGTTATCTTACATTGTTAAACTCAAAGAAGAAGGCTTTGTCAGATGAAGAATGGGTATCATCAGGATATAACTTTAATAAGTTTACTTTCGCAGTAAAGAAGGGTGTTACTTATTACTTTAAAGTTAAGTCAAATGGCACCAGTGGTAATACGGCAGCCGGAAATGGTAACTTACATACAATTAATGTAAAGAACACAGCTGTTAAAGCAAAGGCAGGAAGCAGTAGAAAGAAAGCTGTTACTATTAAGTATAATAAGACAGCTAAGGGATTAATTACTGCCGGTGATAAATCTGCCAAGTGGTATAAGATAGCTCTCAAAAAGGGAAAGAAGCCTGCTTTTATACTTCAGGGAGATTTAACAGGAAGCGTTAAAATTCAGATTATAAATAAGAGTGGAAAAGTTATTTCAAGTAGCACATGGAGTGGATCAAAGTCACAATATAACTCATGGGGTAACTGGAAAAAAGGTACATATTATATTAAAGTGTCAAGAGCTAACTCATTATCAAGCGGATACTTTACTATAAAGAATAAACAGGCTAAGAAATAAATTTACACAATTTAGTTTAAAGACCTTCGGCAATGCCGGAGGTCTTTAGTATAAACAAAACTATTATCCAAATTAACAAAGAAATCAGGAGCAAAATAATGAGAGAGACATTAAAAAAGATGATATCATACTACAAGCCATATAAAGGAGTGTTTTTCACGGATATGTTTTTTGCAATTATGGCATCAGCAGTAGCACTTGTGATACCTTTGGTTGTAAGGTATGTTACATCAACTGTTATTTATATGGATAGGGATAAAGCAATGAAAACTCTTGTAATTATTGCCGTAGTAGTTACACTGCTTATATTGTTTCAATGCTATTGTAATTATTATATTTCAAATTACGGACATGTTATGGGAGCAAGAATTGAATATGATATGAGAGCAGAAATATTTGCACATTTTCAAAAGATGCCTTTTTCTTTTTATGATGACCAAAAGGTAGGACAGTTAATGTCCAGAATAACATCAGATTTATTTGACATAACGGAGCTTTTGCATCATGGACCGGAAAATATAACTATTTCAGTAATAAAAATAATAGGTGCTCTCATTATTTTAATGAGTATAAACGTAAAACTTGCCTTTGCAGCCTTTGTGCTGATTCCTTTTATGATTATGTATGCATACTTTTTCAACAAAAGAATGAAAAGGGCATTTAGGGAAAATCGTGTAAAAATTGCTGCTATAAATGAACAGATAGAGGATAATCTATCAGGAATAAGAGTGGTTAAATCTTTTGCCAATGAAGATATAGAAAATGAAAAGTTTAAAGTGGGAAATGATGCATTTTTAGACGCAAAGAAAAACAGTTATCATTACATGGGCGGATACAATTCAGGACTTACAGCTTTTAATACAATGATAAACCTTATTGTAATTGTATCAGGTGGAATTATGATTACTAGAAATGCCGTAAGTATAACAGATTTACTGACCTTTTTACTTTATATTAACATTTTTACTGACCCGGTGAAAACATTAATTGATTTTACGGAACAGTTTCAAAACGGATATTCAGGATATGAGAGATTTCAGCAAATATTACAGTTAGAACCGGAAATCAGGGACAGGGAAGATGCTATAGAATTGAAAAATGTTAAAGGAAATATTTCTTTTGACAATGTTTCCTTTAGATATAATGATAATGCGCACAGAGTTTTAAAACATATTAATTTAGATATAAATGCAGGGGAATATGTAGCTTTAGTAGGTTCCTCCGGTGCGGGAAAATCAACCTTATGTAATCTTATACCAAGATTTTATGAAGTGTCTGACGGTAAAATTTCCGTTGACGGGCAGGATATCAGAAACATAAAACTTAACAGTTTGAGAAAAAACATAGGAATGGTACAGCAGGATGTGTATCTTTTTGCCGGAACTATATTTGACAATATAAAATATGGCAGACCTGATGCCACTAAGGAAGAAGTAATAGAGGCCGCAAAGGAGGCAAATGCCTACGACTTTATAATGTCTCTCCCAAAGGGATTTGATACGGATATTGGTCAAAGGGGAATAAAATTATCAGGAGGACAGAAGCAGCGTTTATCCATAGCAAGAGTATTCCTTAAAAATCCACCTATTTTGATTTTTGATGAGGCAACATCCGCATTAGATAACGAAAGTGAAAAAATCGTTCAGAAATCAATGGAAAAATTAGCCAAAAACCGTACAACTTTAGTTATTGCCCACAGACTTTCAACTATTAGAAATGCTAAAAAAATACTGGTTTTAACTGAAAATGGAATAGAGGAACAGGGAACCCATGAAGAATTAATGGAGAAACAGGGAATATATTATGATTTGTATAAACTTACAAAGCTTTAAAAGTGTAATTAAAAACTTTACACAAATATATGATATAATTTATATAGATTTTATAAAAACGTGGTAATATACAGTGTATTTGGGAAAGATAGTAATAAGATTTCGCTTAATGCACGGAATAAAAATAATGTATTAAGGAGGACTTATCAATGAAAATAGGTTTTTTAACAAGTGGAGGCGATTGTCAGGCATTAAATGCAGCAATGAGAGGTACGGCAAAGTACCTGTATGAAAAGGAAAGAAATAAAGTTGAGTTTTATGGTTTCCTAGACGGATATAAAGGTCTTATAAGGGGCAATTATAAAAAAATGAAGATTGACGACTTTGAAGATATTTTAAATTTAGGAGGTTCTGTTATTGGAAACTCCAGAACACCTTTTAAGCTGATTAATGAGCCGGACGAAGAAGGACGTGACAAGGTTAAGTCAATGATTGACACTTATAAGAAAACAGGTCTTGACTGTTTAGTGGTTGCAGGAGGAAACGGTTCCCACAAAACAGCAAATCTTTTATTTGAAAAGGGGTTAAATGTGGTTACACTTCCTAAAACCATTGACAATGACTTAGAGGGAATTGATGTAAGTTTTGGATTTCAGTCAGCTATTGATGTGGCAACAGATTATATTGACAAACTTCAGTCAACTGCAAAATCCCACGGAAGGGTGTTTGTGGTAGAAGTAATGGGACACAAAACAGGATGGCTTACGCTTCACGCAGGAATTGCTTCAAACTCAGATATTATATTAATACCTGAAATTCCTTACGATATTAATGCAGTAGTAAAAGATATTGAAGAAAAGGAAAAAAGAGGTAAGAAATATATAATTATTGCGGCAGCGGAAGGAATTATTTCAAAAGAAGAAAGCCTGCTTACAAAGAAAGAATTGAAGAAAAAACGTAAAGAGGGAGGAAACCTGATAGCAGCGGAAAGACTGGCGAGGGAACTTGAACCATATGTGGACAAAGAAATCAGAACTGCTTCAATAGGTCACATTCAAAGAGGTGGCAATCCATGTGCTTATGACAGGGTATTGGCTACAAGGCTGGGAGTTATGGCAGGAGAATTAATTGAAAACAAAAAATATGGTTATATGGCAACCTTTGTGGATAATAAAATATCAAGTGTTCCATTAAGTGATGTTGCCGGTAAAACTAAGATGGTTAATATTGATAATCAGCTTGTGCTACAGGCAAAAAAATTAGGAATATGTTTAGGAGAATAGCCGGTGCAATAGTTTTGACTATAGGTAAGGCACTTAAGTTTAAGAAGGAAGAGAGGGTTATGGAAGAGAGAGTTTCACAGGAAATAAAAAAAGAGGAAAAAATGGAAGTTAAGGATAATAAGTACAATATGGCAAAAAGCAAAAAGCACGGCAATAAGCCAAAGCTCAAGAAGAAACCTTATTATGATAATAGGGAGTTATCCTGGCTTAAATTTAATAAACGTGTGTTAGAAGAAGCAGCTGACAAGAGGGTTCCTCTTTGTGAAAGGCTGTCCTTTGCCAATATTTTCATTAGTAATTTAGATGAGTTTTATATGGTAAGAGTGGGTTCAATTTATGATCAGATGCTTTTAGATAACACTGTTAAGGAAAATAAGACACAAATGGTGGCAAGTGAACAGCTAGAGCATATTTTTAAACACACCAAAAATCTTCTTAAAATTAAAGACGATGTATATGAGGAATTAATGAAGGAAATTAAAACGCAGGGAGTTGAACTTATTAGTTTTAAGGAAATTTCAGATGAAGATGCCGCATACTTAGAAAAGTATTTTTACAGCACTGTTATGCCTCTTCTTTCACCACAGGTGGTGGGAAAGAAACAGCCGTTCCCGTTCCTTAATAACAGGGAAATATATGCTGTGGCTCTTCTTGGCTCAAAAAGTAATGAAAAGTTATGTATTGTGCCTTGCAGCAATGGAGTGTTTAACCGATTGGTACAGATTCCATCAAGCAAAAATAAATATATGTTGGTGGAAGAACTGATTCTTCATTTTATGCCGAAGATTTTTGAAAAATATACAGTTAAAAGTAAGTCTTTAATTAGAATTATAAGAAATGCTGATATTGACATAGATGATCAGCAGTTTGATGATGACGCACTGGATTACAGGGATTCCATGGAGGAACTTATAAAGGTAAGAAGGAGACTTTGCCCTGTAAAATTAGAGTATTCAAGGATGCTGGATGAAAAGGTTATTAAGTCACTGTGCAGGGAACTTGACTTAAGCATGGATCAGACGTTTTATTCAGAGTCTCCGTTAGAGCTTTCTTTTGTATCTAAAATACAGGATGTTTTAAGAAATAAAAAGGAATTATTCTTTAACAGAAGGGTTCCTCAGCTGTCAGCTAATATTGATGAATCCCGTCCGATGATTGCCCAGATAGAAGAGAAGGATATTTTGTTAAGCTATCCCTTTGAAAGCATTAATTCATTTTTGAGACTATTAAAGGAAGCAGCTTATGATAAAAGGGTTGTGTCCATAAAAATGACTTTGTATAGGGTAGCAAAGGATTCCAGAGTAGTGGAAACGCTGATTGAAGCTGCTGAAAATGGAAAAGAAGTAGTGGTAATGGTGGAACTTAGAGCGAGATTTGATGAGCAGAATAATATTGAATGGTCAAGACGAATGGAAGAGGCAGGTTGCCGTATTATATATGGAATTGACCATACAAAGGTACATTCAAAAATATGCCTTATTTCCTACAGCGAAGAGGGACACATAAAGCATGTAAGTCAGATTGGCACAGGTAATTACAACGAGAAAACTTCAAAGCTATATACAGATTTGTCTCTTATGACTTCAAATGAACAGATAGCCCAGGAGGTTTCTGAAACATTTAACAAAATTTGTATGGCTCAGGTTATGGAACAGACAAATCATCTCCTTGTGGCACCAAAATGTCTTCAGAATAAGGTTATTCAAATGATAGAAGATGAGATTAATCATGTAAAAAATGGTGGCGAAGGCTACATAGGACTTAAACTTAATTCATTAACTGACAAGAAGATAATGGAAAAGTTAGTTGAGGCATCCCAGGCAGGGGTTAAAATTGACATGGTTATTCGTGGAATATGTTGTCTTGTGGCAGGAGTTAAGGGATATACAGAAAATATCCGGGTAATTAGTATTGTGGGAAGATATTTAGAGCATTCCAGAATTTATATTTTCGGAACAAGGGACAGAGATAAAATTTTTATTTCTTCAGCGGACTTTATGACAAGAAATACTGTGAGAAGAGTAGAAGTGGCAGCACCGGTTTATGATGAAAAAATAAAGAACAGGATTAGACATATTTTTGATATTATGTTAAAAGATAATATTAAGGCAAGGTATATGGACAATGAAGGTGTTTATCACAAAGTAGAAAATGATGATGAACCAATTAATTCCCAGGAGTTTTTCTTTCAGGAAGCCTATGACGCGTTAAAGAGATAAACATAAAAAAACGGTTGAATTTCAGAAATTATGATTTCAACCGTTTTTTATAATAAGATTATTTGATGATGGTACCGATGTTTTCCCTGATACCATCTTTGGCTTTACTTAAGTTAGTAATAATGGCTTTTCTGTCATTACCTGCTAAAACAAATGAAAGTGAAGCATCAATCTTAGGAAGTGATGTAACAGGATCAAAGTATCCAGCATCAATAAGCTCCTTAGCCTCATCTGTAGAAATGTTCTTTAATGTTTCAGTAGCACCCTCCTTTTCAATAGTCATATAATCATTAGATGTAAGAATCATGAGGGTAGAAGCATCAAGCATATCTGCAAGCTTTGCAGCTGTGTAATCCTTCTCTATAATTCCACTGGCACCTTTAAGACCTGTACGCTGCTGTAATACAGGAATACCGCCACCACCTGCAGCAATAACTAACTGATGGGCATCAACTAAAGCCTTAATGGCATCAATTTCATATATGTCAATTGGCTTTGGACTGGCAATTATTCTTCTGTAACCATCCTCGCCTTCTTCGTATTCTACATAATTTCCCTTTTTCTTTTCATTTTCAGCTTCTTCCTTTGTCATAAGACGTCCGATAACCTTTGAAGGAGCATTAAATGCACGGTCAAAAGGATCAACTCTGACCTGAGTAATAATGGTACTTACAGGTTTGTAAATCCCTCTTGATAAAAGTTCAGTTCTAATGGCATTTTGTAAGTCAAATCCTATGTATCCCTGACTCATGGCACCACATATAGACATAGGTGCAACAGTTCTGTCCGGGTCAAGTCTTGAATACTCAGTCATAGCTGTCTGGATCATTCCAACCTGAGGTCCGTTACTATGAGTAATAATAACTTCATATTTTTCTTCTACTAAGTCTGCAATAGCCTTAGCAGCTAATTTAACACGCTCCTGCTGCTTAGGAAATGACTCGCTAAAGGCATTTCTTCCAAGAGCGACTACAACTTTTCTATTCTCCATAATGATAGTCTCCTTAAATGTAAAATGATATATCTAGTATAGAATAAAACAGCCTAAAATACAATAAATAACCTTGATAAAATCAAATAATTAAAGCTGGTCTGACAACTCTTCCCACTGTAACATTAAATCATCAAGCTTCTTACTGATATCGTTTTGTTCCTTACTGATTTCGTTTAATTTAGCTGAATTGGTAGATACGGAAGGATCCTCAAGCATCTCATCTAATTCATTTAATCTGTCTTCACATTTTTTTATTTTCTCTTCAACTTTAGAAATGTCATTTTTCAATTTTCTAATCCTTGCGGCTTCAGCCTTCCTTTCTAAATAATCAAGTTTATTATCTGAAACAGTTTTTGCTTCCTTTTCCTTGACAATTTCCGGGGCGAAGGTAGCAGTAAGCTGTTCTTTTTTTTCTTCATAGTAATCGTAATTACCAAGGTAATTAATTAATTTGGTATGAGTTAGTTCCAAAATACGGCTTGCAGTACGGTTAATAAAATAACGGTCATGGGACACATAAAATACTGTACCGGTGTAGCTGTTTATGGCATTTTCCAAAATCTCCTTTGAAGTCATATCCAGGTGGTTGGTAGGTTCATCCAAAATAATTAAGTTAGCCTCTGAAAGCATAAGCTTTGCCAGAGATAAACGACCTTTTTCGCCACCGCTTAAATCGGAAACTAATTTAAAAACGTCATCACCCGTAAACATAAATGCAGCTAAGGTGTTTCTGATTTTGGTATTAGTCATATCAGGATAGGCATCTGCAATTTCCTCAAACAGTGTATTGCTGTCAGTAAGGTTATGCTGTTCCTGGTCATAATAACCGATATGCACGTTAGTACCTAACTTTACCATGCCGCTATCGGCAGAAATAATATTATTGATGATTTTTAATATAGTGGTTTTACCTGTACCGTTATCACCAATTAAGGCAACATGCTCGCCACGTTTGATTTCAAAATTAATATCCTTAAAAAGCAGTGTGTTGTAAGACTTAGAAAGGTTTTGAACAGTTAAAACGTCATTTCCACTTACACAGTCAGGTTCAAGGGTAATATTCATGGCAGCATTTAATTCTTCGGGCTTATCCACTAATTCAATTTTATCTAAAGCCTTCTCACGGCTTTCAGCACGTTTGTAAAACTTTTCCTGTTTATAAGAGCGAAGTTTGGCAATAACTTCTTCCTGATGTTTAATTTCACTTTGCTGTTTAAGGTAAAGATTAAGCTGCACCTCTCTAAGCTGTTTTTTCTTTTCAGCAAAGGCGGAGTAATTGCCATCATAAATATGACACTTATGATTTTCAATTTCAATGACCTTAGTTACGATTCTGTCAAGAAAATATCTGTCATGGGCTATAATAAGTACCGCACCTTTATAGTTTAAAAGATAATTTTCCAGCCATTTAATGGAATTTAAATCTAAATGGTTAGTGGGTTCGTCTAACATTATAATGTCAGGCTTTCCTAAAAGGAGTTTACAAAGGGCAACTCTGGTTTTCTGTCCTCCAGATAATTTCCCCACTTCTTTATTAAAATCATCAGAAGTAAATCCTAAACCTTTAATGACACCTTCAATTTCGCTTTTGTATGAATAACCATCTAACATTTGAAAGCGATGTTCAAGATTAGTATAGTCTTCAATAAGTTTTTGAAGGGCAGAACCTGACAGGTTAGCCATCTCCCTTTCATATCCCATAAGGCGCTGTTCCATGTTAATTATGTCCTGCTTAACGGATTTTACTTCTTCATATATGGAATTAGTGGAGCTTAAATCCTGATACTGGGCAAGATAACCGATGGTTTTATCCTTGCCAATGGTAACATTTCCATTATCAGCGCTAAGTTCCCCTATTAGAATTTTCATTATGGTTGACTTGCCGGCACCGTTATTTCCCACAATGGCTGCTTTTTCATTATCATTAATAAAGAAAGAACAGTCATCTAAAATAGTGTCAACACCATAAGATTTTGATATATGATTACATGATAATATCATTTGTTTTCTCCTGTAAAAGTAAATTTTCCTGGAAAACAGTTTACCATAAATAAGCATATTTTTAAACTATATGTTTATAAATCCCATTAACTCCAAAATTAAAATTTTAAATTCCACTCTCCCATCTCACAGTGGAATTTACTTTTACATAAATGGAATTTAACCTTTCACACCATTTTCTCCCATTCATTTGCATATTTATCTCTTTCCCTGTATGCTTTTTCCATGCTCTCTGATGGCGGTAGAAGGAGGTACACATGTCTAACCTTATACCGGGAAACCAGAAACACTTAACTTTAGATGACCGTAAATTTATTGAAGACTCTCTAAATGAAGGACTTTCCTTCAAGGAGATTGCCAAATATCTTTGCAAGGATCCAACTACCATTTCAAAAGAGATTCGTCTTCACCGGGTTGATGACATTCAACCAAAACGGATATTTAATAATCCGCACAACTTTTGCACCAAAAGATTTCGATGCAAACGTACAAATGTCTGTGAAAAGATTATTCTTTGCGACATCAACTGTGCTTCCTGCATGAAATGCAATCAGGTGTGCAAATCTTTTGTGAAGGAGTGCTGCTCCCGTTTGGACAGGGCTCCCTATGTGTGCAATGGCTGTGATAAACCACTTCATCGGTGTAATGTTCCTCATAAATACCG